>DATASE010000062.1:0-42908 GCA_036269375.1 Solirubrobacteraceae bacterium | reverse complement strand
GCTCCGGCGCCGAGCTTTGCTAGCCTCGACGGCGACTTCCCAGGCCGCCATCGTCTAGGGGACTAGGACGCCGCCCTCTCACGGCGGTAACACGGGTTCGAATCCCGTTGGCGGTATCGATGATCGTGCAGGCCGGGATGGCGCACGCTGACCGGCCTTGCGATCGTCGCCGACGATTCGTCGCCATTGCAGCTCAATCGGCTCGCGCGGTCTATGACGCATGACGCGTCCGAGTCGACTCATTCACTGGTTTCCAGCACAAGGGGTGTTCAATGAAGATTAAGCGCGGTTCACGTGCTTTCGCCGCGATCCTGGCAGTTGCGCTGGTCGTCGCGGCAGGCGCTCTGGCGGCAAAGCCGATCAAAGGCGCCACCTACAGCGGCACGATCAAGCGCACCAGCAACGTGACCTACACGATTAGTTTCAAGGTCAGCGCCAACGGCAAGAAGGTGAGCGACTTCAGGCTCCTGAGCGGTTATCCGGTCTACTGCGAAGGCGGAGGCTTCGGCGAAGTGAAGAGCGCGTCGGGCAAGGTCACGGACAAAGGTACGTTCACCGTCAAGCTGCCGATCTACTTCGCGCCGACTCACCAGCATCAGGGCTTTGTGATCGTCACCGGAAGCTTCGGCGAGCACGGCAAGGAGTCGGGCAAGGTCAAGACCGATTTCACGAAGGCTGCGACGTGCAACGGCACGTCGAGCTATTCGACGACGGGGTGATTTAGCGGGCGTTGCCGCGGGGTGCTCAGGCACCCGGCGGCAACGATCCAGAGAGATCCTCGATCTCCTCAGTGCCCGCCGACCCCGGGCAACACCTGCGTGCCTTCGATCTTCACGGCCTGCAGCGCATTCGGGTCGAGCCCGAGCAGGTCGAGGATCGTCGGCGCGATCTGGGTCGTCTCCACCCAGCGGTCGCTGACGCCCGCAGCTACCGCTCCCGGGGCGTAGACGAGGATCGGCACGTCTCGGTCGGCGGGGTTGGCGCCACCGTGCTCGGCGATCTTGCTGCCACCCGTGTAGACGACACCGACCTGAACCACGCCCCACACGTCGGGGTGTTTGGGGTCTGCGAGCGGCACGCCGAAGTAGCGCGCCGCGTCCTTGCCGGCGTATATCTGCGCTAGGCCGGAGTGCGGGAGCGTTCGCGTGGTGCCGTCGTAGGCGATGCCCGTGGCGGAGTGGTTCCACAGGTATTCCTTGACGAATTTGCCCGCCTGCAGCGACGTGTCCGACAGGTAGCTCTGCCACGCGTCGTCGTCGGTGCCGGCGACGATCAGGGGACCGGCGCCCGGGTGAGCAGCGCTCCAGGCGTTGTTTATCGCTTCGATGATCGGGCCGTCCTTGATCCGCGTCAGCTGGTCGGGGTTCTGCGGCGACTGGCCGTGCTTTGCCGACAGGACGATCGCCGTGGAGTCGGCAAGGCCCTGCGCGTGGATCTCCTTGTCCATCGCTTCCAGCTCACTGTCGATGTAGCCGAGCGCGCGCGCAAGCAGCGGTCCGGGCGTGGTCGTGCCGGGCTCATAGCCGCCGCTGAGGCCGTCTGAGGAGAGCAGCTTCTCGGCGGTGGAGACGGTCTGGAAGTTCATCCCGAAGATCGCCGGTACGCCGACCCTCTCGTTGCGGCCGTGGTTGTAGCCGTCGATCTCGTTGAGGATCGCCTTTACCTTGTAGGAGTCGTACTGGATCGTCGCGGCGTTGTCCCCAGTCCAGCTGATTTCGCCCGGATACGGTTCTCCGTTCGGTTGGATCGCGTTGCTGTCGATCTCCGGCGTGAAGAGGTCGTCGATCCCGGTGCCCGTCGGCCCATCGAGCGCTTCGTAGGCGGGGTGCTTGTCAGACCACGCGGTGCGCAGGCCGTGGGCTTTGGCGACTTCGAAGATCGTGTTCACCTGCATGTATTCGTGTGGATAGATCGGCTTGCAGGTGGTTGGATTGACCGGGAGCGCCGCGGGGTTCAGTAGCGAATTGGGGTTTTCGGTCATGCCGAGGATGCCCCCCGGTAGACCGCTCAGGCCCTGGCCGGCGTCGAGCACGGTCGCATCGAGGTCGTCGGGGGAGTCGTAGATGACTTCGCCGCCGGTCGGCTGTCCGTGGCAGGAGGTCGTGCCGGCCGGCAGGACCGCGTGGCTGTACTCGTCGTCGTAGTAGATGCCGGTCGTGCGGGGGTTGCCGCCCGTGACCTGCGCGACCATCCCCGGGAAGGAGTCGGAGGGGATCGGCGTGTGCGCCTGGGGGTACTCTGCGCCGGCGCCCATCAGCTTGGCTAGCTCAGAGCCCGGGTGATCGGCGACATACCAGTCAAGGTCTGACTGGTGTAGCCCGTCGACTGAGATCAGCAGCACGTGGGAGATCGAGTTGGGGTGGTGGCGGTGCCGGTCCTGTCCTTGCCCGGCGTTCGCGCGCGGGCCGTGAGCGACCGGACCGGCGGCCAGGACGCCAGTGGCCGGGACGATGGCCGCAAGCGCGCCGGCGGCCAGGGCCGCGAGCGCGCCGCGATTGATGCTTGAGAGCATGGAGCTGCCTCCTCTTGGCGATGGGATGAGCGGACGGCTCCCTTCTTCCCGGAAGCGCAGCGCAACTCGTTACCGTGCTGTTTCCAGGGCGTGGCGGTCGCTGTATTTGGAGCCGTCGGGGTCGGTGCCGGTGATCGTCGTCGATTCGAAACGCGAGAAGATCGGAAGGTAGTTCGCCGTAGCCGAGCGCCGGCACGTTGGCATGGCGGGCGTGCAGGTGGGCGTGGGGCGAGGGGAAGGCGGCAAGCGCCGCCAGGCGAGCGCGGGAGGTCCCTGCTAGGCGATTGTCCGGCTGCGCTTTGTGCGCCGGATTTTGACTCCTGGACGGGTGGATCGAACAGGGGTTTCCCGCACGGCGTCGAAACGGGCTGCGATGGATCTCTCGTTGCCGCTGCGTCTGCCGCACCCGATCGCGCAACCGCGGCGAGGGTCGCGCTCCCGCAGCGGTTTCGGCTCGCTTGGCTTGGAGCTTCTGCGCGCCCGCTCGCGCGCGGCGCGCGTGTGCGTGTGCCTCGCGCTTGCCCTCCCACCGCTCGGCGGCGGGTGGCTGTGGCTGCGCGGCTCGCCGCTCGTGGCCATCAGCCACGTGCAGATAGCCGGCGTGCGCGGGCCGCAGGCGGTGCCGATACGCGACGCGCTCGACCGCGCCGCGTCGGGCATGACGACGCTCGACTTCAGCGTGGCCAGGCTGCGCGCCGCAGTCGCCGACTACCCAATTGTCGCCGCGCTGAGCGCGCACACCAGCTTCCCGCACGGCCTTAGCATTCTCGTCACCGAGCGCATGCCGGTCGCGGTTCTGGTCGGGCCCGGGCAGCGCACTGCGCTTGCCGCCGACGGCACGACGCTCGGGCCGGCGCTTGCAGGCGGCGCGCTGCCGACGATCGCCATCAAGGGCTCCGTGCCCGCCACCGGCGCACGGGAGCACGAAGCCGGACAGCTGGCATCCGCGGCGGTGCTGGGGGCCGCGCCAAGCGCGCTTCTGCGCTATGTGGCACGCGCCTACGAGGGGCCTGAAGGGCTGACGCTGCAGATGCACAACGGGCTGCTTGCCTACTTCGGCGACGCGACGCTCGCGCACGCGAAGTGGCTGTCGCTGGCACGCGTGCTCAGCTCGCCGAGCGCGGCGGGGGCGCTGTACGTCGACGTGCGGCTACCCTCCCGGCCGGCCGCCGGATTCAGCACAAGCGCCGCCTCCGGCCAGCCGAGCGGCTCGAGCGCGGCGCAGATCGGGACGAGCGCGAACCCGGCCGCCGCGACGCTTGCCGAACGGCTCGCGCGGGCGACGGGCGCGAGCCCGACCGCTGCGACGGGGAGCGGCGAAGAAAACAGCTCGGCCGGTGGCTCCGGTGGCGCTGCCGAAAGCGAAGAACACGGCACCGGCGGCGCCAGCGCTAACGCCACGAGCGAAGAACACGGCTCGGTCGGTGGCGTAGGCTCGTCGGCCGAACGGGGGACCCAGGAAGGCGCCGTCAGCTCCACGAGCGCACCGACGAGCACCGGTGGCGAACAGTCCGCTTCCGGTGGCACCGCGCCGCCCGAACCAGGCTCGACCTCGGGTTGAGGGTAAGCCCCCTGAACGGGGTAGTCTCTACCACGAGTCGAGACTTCCCGGTTCTGCAACGAACGTTGCGGGACTTCGGGCTCACGTTGACAGGGCGAAGTTCCCTGCATAACTTGCGTATTCTTACAATGCCGGGAAGCGCCTCCGGCTAACCCTTAACAAATAATCGAGGCTTCGGACAGGATCATCATGGAGAGCGCCGGCGGCAGCTATTTGGCGGTAATCAAGGTCGTTGGGGTCGGTGGCGGTGGCACCAACGCCGTCAGTCGCATGGTCGACGCAGGGCTGCGCGGCGTCGAGTTCATCGCAGCCAACACCGACGCGCAGGCGCTTGCGATGTGCGACGCCGACGTCAAGCTGAACATCGGCCACGACTCGACCAAGGGTCTCGGCGCGGGCGCCAACCCCGACGTCGGCTTCTCCGCAGCGGCCGAGTCGCGCGATGACATCAAGGAGGCGCTGAAGGGCGCAGACATGGTGTTCGTCACCGCCGGCGAGGGCGGCGGCACCGGCACCGGCGCCGCTCCGGTGATCGCCGAGATCGCCAAGAACGAGATCGGCGCGCTCACGGTCGGCGTGGTCACGCGGCCGTTTGACTTCGAGGGGTCGCAGCGCGCGCGCCAGGCCGTGGAGGGGATCGAACGGCTGCGCGAGGTCGTCGACACGCTGATCGTGATCCCCAACGAGAAGCTGCTTGCGGTCGTGGAGCGGCGCACCTCGATGCTCGACGCCTTTCGCGAGGCCGACGACGTGTTGCGCCAGGGCATCCAGGGGATCACCGACCTGATCACGATCCCGGGGCTGATCAACCTCGACTTCGCCGACGTGCGCACGATCATGCACGACGCCGGCTCGGCCCTGATGGGCATCGGCACGGCAGGTGGCGAGGCCCGCTGCGCCGACGCCGCTCGTGCGGCGATCTCCTCGCCGCTGCTCGAAGAGTCAGTCGACGGCGCGACCGGCATCCTTTTGAACATCACCGGCGGCAAAGACCTCGGCCTGTTCGAGGTAAACGACGCAGCCGAGATCATCCAGAACGCCGCCGACCCCAACGCCAACATCATCTTCGGCGCGGTGATCGACGAGGCGATGGGCGACGAGGTGCGCGTGACGGTGATCGGCACCGGCTTCGATCACCGCCCTGGGCGGGCGGTGCGCGGCGATCGCAAGCGCCGCGAAGGGCGCCCCGATCGCAACCCGCGGATCGACGATCGCCAGCGCTCGGCGCTTGAGATCTCCGACGACGACATCGACGTCCCGCCGTTCTTGCGTTGAGGTAGTTCCATGCCGCACATGTGCGGCATGGCCAGACCGTGCATGCACGGTCTGGGACGGCAGGCCGCGTGCGGCCTGCCGCGTACGGCGCCTGCGCCGTACGAACAGCGACGCCGATCGCTGTCGATAAGGTGCCGCGCGTGCCGCGTCGCACCCCCCTCTACCAACGGCACCTCGCGGCGGGCGCGAAGATGGTGGACTTCGCCGGCTGGGAGATGCCCGTCCAGTATCCGACCGGGGTGCGCCCCGAGCACATGGCAGTGCGCGAGCGGTGTGGGATCTTCGACGTCTCGCACATGGGGGAGATCGAGACCTCGGGGCACGGTGCGCAGGCGCTGCTTCAGCGCCTGCTCTCAAACGACGTGGCCAAGGTCCCGGTCGGCGGCGCGCAGTACTCGCTGCTGTGCGACAGGGAGGGCGGCGTGCTCGACGATCTGTTCACCTACCGGCTGGAGCACGATCGCTACCTGACGGTCACCAATGCGGCAAACCACGCCTCCGACCTGTCCTGGTTTCGCGCCCATGCCGGGGGCTTTGACGCGCGTGTCGAGGATCGTCTCGAGGGCTACGCGATGCTCGCGGTGCAGGGGCCGCTTGCTCGGGAGCTCGTGCAGGCGATCTCCGACGCGCCGCTGCCGGCGCGGATGACCGCGGGGGCGCGGCGCCTGTCGGGCGCCGAGACGCTCGTCTGCGGCACCGGCTACACCGGCGAGGAAGGGGTGGAGCTGCTGGTCGCGCCCGAGCGGGCGCCGACGCTATGGCAGGAGCTGGTCCGTCGCGGCGCGCAGCCGTGCGGCCTTGCTGCGCGCGACACGCTGCGCCTGGAGGCCTGCTTTCACCTCTACGGCCACGACCTGTCGATCGAGCGCAACCCGATCGAAGCGGGCCTTGGCTGGGCCTGTCGCGAGGAGACCGGCTTCGTCGGCGCCGAGCGCGTGCGCTCAGCACGCGAAGAGCGCGGCGCGGATCGCCTCGTGGCCTTCGCCATCGAGGGCCCGGGGATCGCCCGCCAGGGCAACCCGATCATCGGCGGCGGCGTTGTCACGAGCGGCACGATGTCGCCGTGCCTGGGTGTCGGCATCGGCATGGCCTACGTTCCCGCCGCACGCAGCGCGATCGGCGGGCGGATCGAGATCGACGTTCGTGGCAAGATCCGCCCCGCCACGATCGCGGCCAGGCCGCTCTATCGAAAGGACGACAGCCGATGACCGACGCCAGCTACCCGGATGGCCTGCTTTACCACCCCGAGCACGACTGGGCCCGGATCGACTCCTCCGCCGAGGACGTCGCGGTGCTGGGAATCACCTGGTACGCGCAGGAGCAGCTGGGCGAGGTCGTCTTCTTCGAGGCGCCCGCCGTGGGCGCGGCCGTGCGCAAGGACGAGCCCTACGCCGAGGTCGAGTCGGTCAAGGCGGTCTCAGACGTGATCGCGCCGCTGTCGGGGGAGGTCGTCGAGGTCAACGAGGCGCTCGCCGAGGCACCGGACGCGATCAACCACGATCCCTATGGCGAGGGTTGGCTGGTCAAGATACGCCTGAGCGATCCATCGCAGTGCGAACAGCTGCTCGATGCGAGCGCTTACTCCGCCAGCCTGTCCTGATCGCGACGCCGGCAGGGGTGACGTGACCGTGACCGGGAGCAGCCGGCCCAGCGGCTAGGCTCAGCGCACTTGAGTCGCTACACGTCAGTAACAGACGCCGATCTGCGGACGATGCTCGCCGCGATCGGCGTGCAGAGCATCGAGGAGCTGTTCGAGCGCCAGATCCCCGAGGGAGTGCGCTTGAACGAGCCGCTGCGGTTGCCGCAGGGCATGTCCGAGCAGGACGTCTACGAGCATCTGCGCGAGCTGGCGGGGCGCAACAAGAGCGCCGAGGACGAGCTGTCCTTCCTCGGCGCCGGGTTCTACGACCACTACGTGCCGGCGCTGGTGGACATGCTGATGGAGCGCTCGGAGTTCCTGACGCCGTACACCCCCTATCAGCCCGAGATCTCCCAGGGCGGCCTGCAGGCGATGTTCGAGTACCAGACGGCGATCTGCGAGCTGACGGCGCTGCCGGTCGCAAACGCCTCGGTGTACGAGGGCCCGAGCGCCGTCGCCTCGGCGGGCTATCTGGCAAAGCTGCACAACGGCCGCGATCGCTTCGTCGTCAGCGCTGCGCTTCATCCGCACACGCTCGCCACGCTTCGCACCTACGCCCACGGCTATGGCATCGAGGTGATCGAGGTCCCGATGCTGGCGCAAGGAGAGGGAGCCGGTCTCACCGACCCCTCCGCCTGGGCGGCGGCGATCGACGACGGTGTCTCTGCCGCGATCTTCGCGCAGCCCAACTTCTACGGCGCCGTCGAGGACGCGGCGGCGCTGAGCGCGGCGGCCAAGCAGGCCGGGGGAGAGCAGCTCGTGACGATCGCCCAGGTCGACCCGATCGCCCTGTCGGTGATCGCGCCGCCGGGCCAGTGCGGGGTCGACGTCGCGGTCGGGGAGGGCCAGTCGCTCGGCAATCGCCTGGACTTCGGCGGACCGTCGTTTGGCTTCTTCGCCGCCAGCGAGACGTATCTGCGCCGGATGCCGGGCCGGATCGCCGGCGAGACGACCGACGTCGACGGTCGCCGTGGCTTCGTGCTGACGCTGCAGACGCGCGAGCAGCACATCCGTCGCGAGAAGGCGACTTCGAACATCTGCACGGCACAGGCGCTGAACGCGCTGGCCGGTGTCGTCTATCTGGCCTGGCTCGGCCGTGTCGGCTTCGTGGAGCTGGGGGAGCTCCTGTTGCGACGCACGCACTATGCGCGCGAGCGTTTGTGCGCCCTGGAGGGCGTGGCGCCGCTGCACTCCCAGCCGGTCGTGCGCGAGTTCGCCCTGCGCCTGGATGCGGACGTCGGTGCGGTAAGGCGTCGCTGCCTGGGCGATGGGGTCAACCCGGGCGTCGACCTGCACGCGCTGACCGGGCGAGAGCAGGACCGCGACGGCCTGCTGGTCGCGGTCACCGAGCGCCGCTCACGCGCGGACGTCGACCGCTTGGCAGACGTCCTGGGCGAGGCGGTCGCGGCTGAGCGCCGCGCACCGCGAGACGAGGCCCGGCCCGACGCGCCGTCGCGCCCTGACGGGCAGCGGTTGGGAGAAAGCGCGCGCGCCGGCCTCGACGCGGTGCGGGCGGGGGCCGGCGGATGAGCGCCGCAACGAAGGCGCCGACCGAGGGCGCCAGCCCACAGCAGCGCGAAACGGCTGTGACGATCTTCGAGCGCGGTGCGCCGGGCCGACGCGCCTTTCAATGTCCGGCTGTCGACGTGCCCGAGACGCCGATCGAGGAGCTCCTGCCGGCGCGGCTGCGCCGCTTGGCGCCGGCGCGGCTGCCGGAGGTCTCAGAGCCCGAGATAGTGCGCCACTACGTGCGCCTGTCCAAGCGCAACTTCGATCTGGACTCGGGCTTCTATCCGCTCGGCTCGTGCACGATGAAGCACAACCCGCGCCTGCACGAGCGCGTGGCCGCGCTGCCGGGGCACGCCCGCCTGCACCCACTGCAGGACGCCGAGCGCGCGCAGGGCGCTTTGGAGCTGATGTGGAACCTGGAGCGAGCCCTGTCTGAGATCTCGGGGCTTCCGTACGTCTGCCTGCAGCCCTCGGCCGGCTCGCACGGCGAGCTGGCGGGCGTTCTCTTGACGCGTGCCTACCACGAGGCGAGGGGAGAGACGCGGCACAAGGTGCTGACGCCCGACACCGCGCACGGGACCAACCCGGCGACGGTGACGATGGCGGGCTTTGAGGTGGTCAAGGTGGCCACCGCGCCCGACGGCGGCGTTGACCTCGAAGACCTGCGGGCCAAGGCGGATTCCGACGTGGCCTGCCTGATGCTGACCAACCCCAACACGCTCGGCCTGTTCGACTCGAACATCGCCGAGATCGCCTCGATCGTGCACGAGGTTGGGGCAACGCTGTACTACGACGGCGCCAACCTCAACGCCGTGATGGGCATCTCGCGGCCCGGCGACATGGGGTTTGACATCGTCCACTTCAACCTGCACAAGTCCTTCACCCAGCCCCATGGGGGGGGTGGCCCGGGCTCCGGGCCGATCGCGGTGTCCGAGCGGATCGAGCCGTTCCTACCGGTGCCGCGGATCGTGCGCGTCGATGGCGATGGGGACGGAGCAGTCGCGGCCGGCTTTGGCGTGGAGTTCGACTTGGTCGAGGATTGGCCTGGGGCCAAATCGATCGGGCGGCTGCGTGGGTTCCAGGGCAATTACGGCTGCTTCGTGCGTGCCTACGCCTACGTCCGCTCGCTCGGCGCCGCCGGCTTGCGGGACGCCTCCGAGATCGCTGTGCTGAACGCCAATTATCTGTTGGCGCGGCTGGGGGAGCTTGGGGTATTGAAGTTTTTGCCACTCGCGTACGCAAACGCGACCTCGAACGCCTCTATCCCCGAAGGGGATGAGGCCGTTCGAGGTCTGTGCTTGCACGAGTTCGTGCTCTGCGGCGGTCCGATGAAGCGCGAGCTGCAGATAAAGACGCTCGACCTGGCCAAGCGCCTGCTCGACCACGGCTACCACCCGCCCACCGTCTACTTCCCGCTGCTGGTGGAGGAGGCGCTGATGGTCGAGCCGACCGAGACCGAGACCAAGGAGACGCTCGACGCGTTCGCCGAGGCGCTGGCGGAGATCCTGCGCGAGGCGGCCGAGGACCCGCAGATCGCCCAGAGCGCCCCTTACACGACGCCGGTGAGGCGCCTGGACGAGGTCGCGGCGGCCAAGCGGCCGGTGATCCGCCAACCGCTCTGAGCGCTGCTCGGCGTGCTGGCGATATGCCAGCCCCTCTGAGCGCTGCCCGGCGTGCTCCCCGCGCTGGCCGGTAGCCTGCGAGAGCGTGCGCATCTTCTCCGGCATCCAGCCCACCGGGAGCAAGCACCTGGGCAACTACATCGGCGCGGTCCGGCAGTTCGTCGCCGCCCAAGATCGCGGCGAAGCGCTGTTCTGCATCGTCGACCTGCACGCGATCACCGTCGCCTACGACCCCGCCGAGCTGCGCGGGAGCCTGTACGACCTGACGGCGCTGCTGCTCGCCGCGGGCCTTGACCCGGCGCGCTGCGTGCTCTTTCGCCAGAGCGACGTGCTCGAGCACGCCGAGCTGACCTGGCTGCTCTCAAGCGTGACCGCGTACGGCGACCTGCAGCGCATGCACCAGTTCAAGGACAAGTCGGCAAGCCAGCGTGAGCTGGTCTCGGCAGGGTTGTTCTTCTATCCGGTGCTGATGGCTGCCGACGTGCTCGCCTACCGCGCCGAGGACGTACCGGTCGGCGACGACCAGCGCCAGCACGTCGAGCTGATGCGCGACATAGCGATCCGCTTCAACGCACGCTTCGGCGGCGGCGAGGAGGTGCTCGTGGTGCCCGAACACCGCATCCCTGAGGTCGGCGCGCGGATCATGGATCTGCAGGAGCCGACTCGCAAGATGTCGACCACCGGGGGCTCTGAGCAGGGAACCGTCCATGTGCTCGACGAGCCCGAGGCGATCGTCAAGAAGCTCCGGTCAGCGGTCACCGACTCCGGCCGCGAGATCGAGCGCTCCGCCGACAAGCCGGGGGTCTCCAACCTGATCGAGATCCTCGCGGTGGCGCGCGGCGTCACGCCCGAGCTGGTCGAAGCCGACATGCGCGACGCGCGTGGCTACGGGGACCTGAAGACGGCGACTGGCGAGGCCGTGGTCGAGATGCTGGCGCCGATGCGCGAGCGCTACATGCAGCTGCGCGCCGACGAGGCGGCGCTCGAGGTGGTGTTGGCTGCCGGCGCCGAACGCGCAACGGCGATCGCCAGCGAGACGCTCGCCGACGTGCGCGAGCGGATGGGCGTCGGCCGCCCCAAGGCCATTGCAATTGCAGTCAAGAGCGTCTCCGCGCCAAATTGACCTGCACCGCTGCGAGCCGTCGGGGGCGACCGGTACGGTGAGGCGATGACGCTTCCGGCCTTGGACCTCGACCTTGACGTCTTCAGCGGGCCGTTCGACCTGCTGCTGGCGCTCGTCCTGCGCGAGGAGATCGACCTGCTCGAGCTCGAGCTGGCCGACGTCGTGCTTGCCTACCTCGATCACCTCGAGGGTCGCGGAGAGCTCGACTTGGAGACCGCGACCGAATTCATCGTCCTGATCGCGGCACTGCTGGAACTGAAGTCGCGCCTGATGCTCGCCGAGGACGAGCAGGAGCTGCTCGACGTCGAGCCCGGCGAGGCCGCCGAGGAGCTGCTCGAGCGGATGCTGCTCGCGCGACGCTTCCGCTCGGCCTCGAGGTACCTGCAGGAGCTGTTCGCGCGCGAGGCGGGTGTGCGCTTTCGCAACGCCCCGCCGCCCGCGCACCTGCGCAAGGCGATGCCGGCGCCGGCCGCGGGCTCGGAGCAACCGCAGGCGCTCGGCGAGGCGATCGGGCGGCTGTTGCGGATGCCGCCGACCATCAACCTGCGTCACATCTCGCTCCAGCGCGTCACCGTCGCCGAGCGCTTGGCCCATCTGCGTGGGCTGCTGCGGCGCGGGCGCTTCTCCTTCGACGAGGCCGTCCGCGACGCCGACCGGATGACGGTCGCCGTGACCGTGTTCGCCCTGCTCGAGCTGTACAAGCGCGGTGAGGCCTGGTGGGAGCAGGACGAGAGCTTCGGCGAGATCGCGGTCCACGCGGTGGCCTCCGCGCCGGTGGCGGGCGCGGTCGCAAGCGCCGGATGAGCCAGGAGCAGGAGCGCGAGCTCGAGCCGAGCGCCGACGGGAGCGCCGTCGCGGTCGAGTCGGCCCCGGAGCTCGACGAGCTCGCGTGCACGGTCGAGGCGCTGCTTTTCCTTGCCTCGGACCCGCTCACCCCGCAAGAGCTGGCAGACGCGGCCGGGGTCCAGGAGGCCGAGGCGAAAGCCGCGCTCGAGGCGGTGGCCGAGCGCCACGCTCCCGGCGCGAGCGGCATCCAGCTGCGCGAGCTGGCCGGTGGCTACACGTTTGCCACGGGCCCCGAGAGCGAGGAGGCGGCCAAGCGACTGTTCAGTCGCCCGCGCGCCGCGACGCTCACGCCCGCCCAGGCCGAGACGCTTGCGATCGTCGCCTACCTGCAGCCGGTCTCGCGTCCGGAGATCACCCGTATTCGCGGCGTCAGCGCCGACTCGGCGGCCTCCACGCTGCTCGAGCGCGGGCTGATCGAAGAGTCCGGTCGCTCGCAGTTCGGCGCAGTCATGTACCGCACCACCACACAGTTCCTCAAGCTGTTCGGGATGAACGCGATCGACGAGCTGCCCGACGTGGCTCAGTGGGATCCGACCCCCGAGGAGCAGGCGCAGCTGCGCGAGCGGTTGCTGCGCGCGGGCGAGGCCAGGACGGGGGGTGGACCGGCTCCCGCCGGCGAGTAGAGGAAGGGTTGGCGGCGCCGTGAGGCGCGGCGCCAGTACCGAGTCCTATGCCGCCCTGGCCGCCAGCTGGCCGCAGGCGGCGTCTATGTCGCGCCCTCTGGTCAGGCGCACCGTCGCCTCGACCCCGCTCTGCTCGAGCGCTCGCTTGAACGCCGCGATCGACTCGCGACTGGATCCCCTGAACTCTGACTCGGTCGGGTTGAACGGGATCAGGTTGACCTTGAACATCTGCGGCTCGTCCTCGCTGCGCGGTGCCAGCACGTGCGCGAGTGCCAGCGCCTGCTCGTAGCGATCGTTGACGCCAGCAAGCATCACGTACTCCACGAACACGCGCCGGCGCTTTCGTTCGTAGAAGGCACGGCAGGCGTCGATCACCTCGCTGAGCGGGTAGCGGTCGTTGACGGGCATCAGCTCGCTGCGCAGCGCTTCCTCGGCGGCGTGCAGCGACAGCGCCAGACGCAGCGGCATCTCCTGCTCGGCCAGCCGTTCGATCCCGGGAATCCAGCCGACGGTCGAGATCGCCGTGCGTCGATTGGTTATGCCGAGGTCGGGCAGGCGCTCGCAGGCCGCCAGCACCGCGTCGAGGTTCAGCAGCGGCTCGCCCATGCCCATGAACACGCAGTGGTCGATCGGCTCGATCCGCCGGAAGTACAGCGCCTGGTCGAGGATCTCCGAGGCGGTCAGGTTGCGGGCGAACTTCATCGCCCCGGTGGCGCAGAAGGTGCACGTCAGCGGGCAGCCGGACTGCGAGGAGACACAGATCGAGCGCCGCGAGTCGCGGTAGCGCATCAGTACCGCCTCCAGCGGTCGGCCGTCGGCGGTCGCGAACAGCGCCTTGACGGTGCCGTCGCTTGCTCGCCGCTCGTCCTGCAGCTCGAGACAGGAATAGGGGACGTCCTCGGCCAGTCGCTCACGCAGCGCGGCGGGGAGGTTTGTCATCTGCCCGTAGTCCTCTGCGCCGCGCGCGGCCCACTGCCACACCTGGCTGACGCGGAAGGTCGGCTCGCCCGCGTCGGCGAGCGTCTGGTCGAGCAGCTGCAGGTCCACGTCCCTATGGTGGCAGCCGATGACCGTGAAGCGCCGATGCGCCTAGCCAAGTACCTCGCCCACGCCGGTGTCGCCTCGCGCCGCGCGTCCGAGCAGATCGTGCGCGCGGGACGGGTGACCGTCGCCGGTGAGGTCGTGCTCGATCCTGCACGCGACGTGAACGAGGCGAGCGGTGTGCGGGTCGACGGGCGAGACGTCTGCGGCGCCGAGGGGCGGGTGGTCTACGCGGTCAACAAGCCGGCGGGGGTGCTCAGCACCGCCCACGATCCGTTCGGCCGCCCGACGATCGTGGACCTGGTCGGCGAGCAGGGTCGCAGGCTGTATCCGGTCGGCAGGCTCGACGCGGACTCGACTGGTCTGATCTTGCTCACCAACGACGGCGAGCTGGCCAACCGGCTTACACATCCGCGCTATCACGTCGCCAAGACTTACCGCGTCCAGGTCGAAATGGGGCCCGTCGCGGAGGCGGCGTTGCGGGCACTGCGTACGGGCGTCGAGCTCGAGGACGGCCGTACCGCCCCGGCCAAGGCACTATCGCTTGGCAGGGATCGGCTGGAGATCACGATCTACGAGGGACGCAACCGCCAGGTGCGGCGCATGTGCGAGGCCGTGGGACATCCGGTGGCGGCGCTACAGCGGGTGGCGTTCGGGCCTCTGCGCCTGGGCGAGCTGCGGCACGGCTCCCACCGGCGATTGAGCGACGCCGAGGTGCGAAGTCTGCGCGACGCCTCCGGGGGCACCCTTTGACACAATCGCGCCCGATGGCAGAACGCCTGCACGCCCTGCGTGGCGCGGTCTCGGTCCCCGAGGACGACGCGACCGAGATCCTCGACGCGACCGCCGAGCTGATGAGCGAGATCATGGCCCGCAACGAGCTCGAGCCCGACAAGGTCGTCAGCTGCATCTTCACGGTCACCGAGGACCTGACCGCGGAGTTCCCCGCCGTGGCGGCGAGAGCGCTCGGCTTCGAGCGAGTGCCGCTGCTCTGTGCCCGCGAGATCCCGGTGCCCGGCTCCTTACCGCACGTCATCAGGGTGCTGATCCACTACTACGCCGCCGAGGATCACGAGCCCAGGCACGTGTACCTGCGCGAGGCCGCGACGCTCAGGGAAGACCTGCAGGCGGCGCAGTGACGGGATCCCCTCACTCGCCTGCAACAGCGGAGCGGCCAGCGGCGAGCAGAGCCGGGCGGATCTGCCTTCTGGTCTCGGCTGTGATCACGGTCTTTGCCGTTACCGCCGGCACTGGGTTTGCGGCCGCCGAGCGCCACCCGCATGTGGGCACGCTGCCCGGGTATCCCGCGATTCGCGGTGTCATCCCTGCGCTTGGCTCATCGAGCGCGCTGTCCGCCCGTAAGCGTCTTGTCGATGGAGCGTTTGCCGTGGCGCGTGCAAAGCACGTAAGCGGTCAAAGGCTGTTCGGTCCGAAGGCCACGCCGGCGCCCAACACGCTCGAAGCCGCGCCTTGCACCAGTGTTTTCGAAGAAGAACTCAGCTTCGAAACGCAGGACGTCTGCTACCGCGGCGGCCCGGTCGCGCACGACCCGAGGATCCACCTGATCTTCTGGCAGGGGGAACCAGGAACGCCGGGGGAAGAAGCGGTACAACCATTCCCTTCCGGCTACGAAACGATCGTCAAGACCTATTTCGAAGACGTCGCCCACGACAGCAAGGGAGAAAGCAACGTCTTTGCCGTGCAGCCGCAGTACGGGGAAGAAGTCGTCAAAGGTGGAGAAGTCACCTATCTGCCGGGCGAATATGCGATCCGACCGGGTGTCGAAGTCGTTGCCGACAAAGATCGGTTTCCCTCGAAATGCACCGACAGCAGCGAATTCTCGCCAGGCCCCTGCGTGCTTGACAGCGATCTGCAGAGCGAGATCGCAAAGTACTCGGCACCCAACCCCAAAGGCTTGGGCGACATTTACGTCGTCCTGACGCCACCAGGCGTTGGCGGCTGCCTCGAAGCGGCGGGTGAATGCGCTTATCGAGCCTATTGCGCCTACCATGGCGACTTCGGCGGCGACGGCGTGACGCCCGGTCAGCAGACCTTGTACGCGGATCTGCCCTATGTGGGCGAAGTGCCAGAATGCGACTTCGGGGTACATCCCAAAACGACGACCGACAACGGCGCAGACGCTGTGATCGATGATGCCAGTCACGAGATCAGCGAGACGATCAGCGACCCGATCGGCAGTCAGTGCGCAGCCGGTGCCAAGCATTACGGCGAATGCGAGCTGAACGCCTGGACCGATGCCATCGGACAGGAGATCGGCGACAAGTGCCTGCCGCCCGAGTCGACCCAGGCGGGCATCTACGGGACCGCGCTCGGGGAAGTGGTTCCTGGCAATCCGGCGCGTGCGTACAACCAGCTGATCGATTCGCACACCTACTGGACCCAGCGTGAGTGGAGCAACGAAGCCGGACTGTCCGAAGGCGCCTGCGTCCAGCGTCGGATCGAAGCGAGCTTCTGGATCTCGGCGGGTCGTCAGGCGACGGTCCCCATGACCCTTGACGCGTCATCTTCAGGGGCACCCGGAGACCCTGCCGTCTATTGGGTCTGGAACTTCGGCGGCGGCGAGCAGATCGGCACCGCCAGCCCGACGCTCTCGCACGGCTTTGCAACCGAAGGGCCGAAGCGGGTCGGGCTCACCGCCTACGACGCCTATGGCAACTCTCAGGCCACAGAAGGCGAATTCGCCGTCGGTGCGGCCCCCACGCCCCCGACGCCTCCCGGCCCGCCGACCCCCATAACGATCGTTCTCAAAGAATCCCTTCAGGCCACCCACCTGACAGCCGCCCAGGTGGCCGCCAAGCTCGGCCTGCCGACCAATGGCCACAGGCTCACGGGCAGCGGCCCGTTCGCGCTGGGTCACGGTCAATGCCCGCCCGCCTGCGGCGTGACGATCCAGCTGTACGCCAGGGTGACGAGCACTGTGAATGGTCGTCATGTGACCGAGCTCGTGTCGGTCGGCAGCGCCCACAAGACCCTGACCGCGAAAGGTGGATCGCTGTCGCTTGCGCTGAATGCCAAGGGGCGCTCGCTGCTGCGCAAGGGAACCGCACTTGCCTGCAGGCTGGTGGTGAGCGTCGAAGACCGGGAAGGAGCCAGCTGGCAGATACTTCGCTCGCTGAGGCTCACCGGCGCACGGTCTGCGCGGCGGGCGCGGCGCTGAGTCCCAGCTCGGCGCGTCGGTGTTCGTGGCGCCGGCGGGAAGTCGAGGGCCTGATCGCTCGCGGAGGTCAGGGTCTGACCCCGGCGAGAGGCCGAAGGCCTGAGCCTTCAAGGCGTCTGGGCTCGACGGCGATCCGGCGCCGTCGTGCGTCAAGATAGCCCCGTGGCACTCGAGTTCTCACAGCGGATCGCCCGCATCCCGACCTACCCGGCCGCGGCCTCCTACGGCGATCGCGCGCCCGAGGTGAAGCTCGCCTCGAACGAGTCGCCATACCCGCCGCTACCGGCGGTGATCGAGGCGATCGAGCGAACACTGCCTTCGCTCAACCGCTACCCCGACCCGACCAATTCGCAGCTCAAGCAGCGCCTGTCCGAGCGCTACGGCGTGCCGGGGTCGCGGATCGCGATCGGCAACGGCTCGTGCGACGTCCTGCTAGCGGCCGGAGAGGCACTGCTCGAGCCCGGCGCCGAGCTGGTCTACGCGTGGCCGTCGTTCTCTGTCTACCCGCATCTGAGCGCCGCCTCGGGCGCCCGGGCCGTCACGGTCCCGCTCGACGGCGAGGATCGCCACGACCTGCCCGCGATGCTGCGCGAGATCAATGTCGCAACACGGATGGCGATCGTCTGCAATCCAAACAACCCGACGAGCACGGCGATCCCGCTCGTGCAGATCGCCGAGTTCCTCGCCGAGGTGCCACGACAGGTTTGCGTGATCCTCGACGAGGCGTACTGCGAGTTCAACCTGCTGGAGGACCCCGACGCGTCGATCGCCCTGCTGGACGCGCACCCGAACCTCGTGCTGCTGCGCACCTTCTCCAAGGTCTACGGTCTTTGCGGCCTGCGCGTCGGCTTCGCGCTGTGCGGCTCGGATGAGATCCCGCGAGCCGTCGACCAGGTGCGCCAGCCGTTCTTCTGCAACGCCGTCGCCCAGGCGGCAGCGGTCGAGGCGCTCGCGCACCAGGACGCGGTGACCGATCGCGTCACGCGCACGATCGCCGAGCGCATCTCCGTCGAGGAGCGGCTGCGGGCGCTCGGCCTGCGGCCCGCCGACTCGCAGGCCAACTTCTGCTGGTTTGACCTCGGCGAGCAGGACCCGGAGCGGGCGACCGAGCGCGAGCAGGAGGTGATGCGCGGCCTGTCCGAGCGTGGCGTGCTCGTTCGCGGTGGGGCGGCGCTCGGGCGGGTCGGAGCGCTGCGGGTCACCTATGGCACGGCGCCTGAGAACGCCGCCTTCCTTGACGCGCTCGCCGCTGCACTGTGAGGAGCCGCGGACGGCGCTTGGCCGGGACTCGACGCGTGGCCGCCAGTCTGCTAAAAAGCCTGTAGACGATCATGCTGGCGATCGGTACGACATTTACCTCTGCGCCCTGTGCGCACCTGTCGTACTGGTCGTTTCGCTACGCCTGGCGATTTAGCTAGGCGCTCCGGCCTGTCTCCGTCCGTGAGCGGAGGTCGATCAGGCCGCAGGGGGTCCCAGCAGCTGGGACCGGGCGCCGCCCGAGCGGCCGCACAGGCCACGCCGACACAGCGGCGACTCGCGGAGCAAAGGCGGCAGGACAAACCAACCCGTACTTGAAAGGATTGAGCAGATGATGATCGTCATGAAGGAGGACGCGACCGACGAGCAGATCGGCGCGGTGATCGAGAAGATCGAGCACGCCGGTGCGCTGGCGCACCCGATCAAAGGGGCAAGACTCACGGTCATCGGCGCGATCGGTGACGTCGAGCAGGACGTCTCGGTCGCCAACCTGGGCCTTGAGGGTCAGCCTGGGGTGGACCGTGTGATGCCGATCCTCAAGCCCTACAAGCTCGCCTCGGCCGAGATGCGTCACGGCGAGCCGAGTGTGCTTGAGATCGAGGGTCGCAAGATCGGCGGCGGTCACTTCGCGCTGATCGCCGGCCCGTGCACCGTCGAATCGCGCGAGCAGCTGCTGCAGACCGCCGAGGTGGTCAGGGACGCCGGGGTTGCGATGCTGCGCGGGGGCGCCTACAAGCCGCGCACGAGCCCGTACGCCTTCCAGGGTCTCGGCACCGAGGGCCTGAAGCTGCTGGCCGAGGCCAAGCAGCTGACCGGCCTGCCGATCGTTACCGAGCTCATGGATGCGCGCGATCTGGAGCCCGTGCTCGAGGTCGCCGACGTGATCCAGGTCGGGGCGCGCAACATGCAGAACTTCCCGCTGCTTGCCGAGCTGGGCCGCGCCGGACGCCCGGTGCTGCTCAAGCGCGGTCTGTCGGCGACGCTCGACGAGCTGCTGATGGCGGCCGAGTACGTGCTCAAGGAAGGCAACCGCAACGTGATGTTGTGTGAGCGTGGCATCCGCACCTTCGAGTCGGCCTACCGCACGACGCTCGACCTGCAGGCCGTGCCGGTGCTCAAAGAGCTCACGCACCTGCCGATCGTCGTGGACCCGAGCCACGCCGCCGGCCGGCGATCGCTGATCAGGCCGATGTCGCTGGCTGCGGCCGCGGCCGGTGCCGATGGGATCATCGTCGAGGTCCATCCGAACCCGGACGAGGCGTTGTGCGATGGTCCGCAGGCGCTCCTGGCCGACGAGTTCGCCGAGTACGCCGCGGCGGTCGAGCAGGTGGCCGCGATCGCGGGGAAGGCGTTCAGCGCGGCGTGAGTGACGAAGGTCCCGCCCGCCCCGGGCGCGGCACATCGCAGTCGCGCCGGGCGGGTGGGGCCCTGAAAGTGGCCGTGCTCGGCGTCGGCCTGATCGGCGGCTCGATCGGCCTGGCGGCGCGGCAACGTCTGGGCGCGCACGTGGTTGGCTTGGACGCAGACGGGAGCGCTCTGCTCCGGGCGAGGGAGATTGGAGCGATCGACGAGTCGGCCGGGGACGTCGGGGCGGCAATGAGTGGGGCGGACTACGCCTTCGTCGCGACGCCCGTGGGCTCGGTGGTGCACGTAGCCGGCACGGCGCTCTCCTTGGCCGGTCCCGACTGCGTGGTGACCGACGTTGGCTCGACCAAGCGCCACATAGCACGCGAGCTGCCCGATCCGCGCTTCGTGCCCGGTCATCCACTGGCGGGCGCCGAGACCGCGGGCATCGACGGCGCCCGCCCGGACCTGTTCGACGACGCAGCCTGGTATCTGACGCCGAGCGGTCCGGACGGCGCGGCGGCGCTGGCTCGGGTCGACGCGCTCCTGAGCGAGCTGGGCGCACGGCCGGCGGTGCTCGCCCCAGACGCCCACGATCGGCTGATGGCAAGCGTCTCTCATCTGCCTCACGTGCTCGCCAACGTGCTCGTCGCTCAGGCCGCGCGCTCCGCTCCGCCGGCCAACGGCGATCCGCGTGCGCTGCAGGCGCTCGGAGGCAACCCGAGCTTTCGTGACGCCACCCGCGTGGCCGGGGCCAACACGGCGATCTGGACGGACATCTACCTCTCAAACGGAGACCTGCTCGGCGAGGCGATCGACGAGGCGATCCGCGAGCTGAGCGGGGTGCGCGACGCGATCGACGCCGAGGACGCCGCCGCGCTCGCGGCATGGAACGAGAGCGCGCGCGAGCAGCGCGCACGGCTGAGCTCGTAGGGTTAGCTGGCGATGGACCTCCACTTCGCGCCCTCCGCTGGTCTGCAGGGAGAGCTGCGTGCCCCTGCCGACAAGTCGATCTCCCACCGTGCGGCGCTGCTCGGAGCGATGGCCTCCGAGCCGACACGGATCGAGAACTATCTGCACGCCGCCGACACCGACTCGACGCTGGCAGCGGTCCAGGCGCTCGGCGCGCTCGTCGACGAGCGCGACGGTGTCATCACCGTGCGCGGCACCGGTCTGCGCGAGGCGCGCGAACCGCAGGCACCGATCGACGTCGGCAACGCCGGCACGCTGCTGCGCCTGTTGCCGGGTTGGCTGGCGGCGCAGGAGGGCCGCACCTTCACGCTGGACGGAGACGAGTCGATCCGTGGTCGCCCGGTCGACCGGATCGCAAAGCCGCTGCGCCTGATGGGCGCCCGCCTCCAGGCGCGCGAGGACCGCCTGCCGCCGCTCACCGTGCACGGCGAGCGCCTGCGCGCGATCGCCTACGAGCTGCCGGTGGCAAGCGCCCAGGTCAAGTCGTGCGTGCTGCTGGCCGCGCTGGCCGCCGACGGCGCCACCACCGTCGGTGAGCCGGCCCGCTCGCGCGACCACACCGAGCGGATGCTGCTGAGCGCCGGCGTGAACGTCCACCGCAACGGCAAGCACGTTACGGTGCTGAACGCCGACGAGCTGGTGCTCGAGCGCGTCGTCGTCCCCGGCGACCCCAGCTCGGCCGCGTTCGCGATCGCCGCCGCGGTGCTGGTGCCCGGCTCGCGCCTGCTGGTGCGCGACGTGGGCGCAAACTGGACTCGCACGGGTTTCCTGCGAATCCTGCAGCGGATGCGGGGAATCGTGATCGGCGATCTCGAGGAGGAGCGCGGCGAGCTGGTCGGCGAGGAGCCGATCTGCGACCTGGACGTCGCCCACGGCGCGCTGGAGGGCACCTACGTGGAGCCAGAGGAGGTCCCGCTGGCGATCGACGAGCTGCCGCTGGTCGCGCTGCTCGGATGCTTTGCCGAGGGCGAGACGGTCGTGCGCGGCGCGCACGAGCTGCGCTTGAAGGAGTCCGACCGCATCGCCACGGTGGTGGAGGGTCTGCGTGGCTTGGGGGCCGACATCGACGCGCTGGAGGACGGGTTCGCGGTCACTGGCACGGGAGGCTTGCGCGGAGGCGCGATCGACGCCTGCGGCGACCACCGCATGGCGATGATGGGCGCCGTGGCGGGCCTGGCCTCGCGCGAGGGGGTCATGGTGCTCGGGATGGAGGCGGCGGACGTGTCCTACCCGAGGTTCGCGGAGGATCTCGCCAAGTTGAACGGAGCGTGAACGAGCCGTGCTGATCGCGATCGACGGTCCCGCCGGCGCGGGCAAGTCGACCGTGGCTCGCGCACTGGCGCAACGCCTCGGCTTCACCTACCTGGACACGGGCGCCATGTACCGCTGCGTGGGTCTGCTCGCGCTTGCAGCGCCGCAAGACGAGCCGGCGGTGCTTGCAAGCCAACACCGGATCGCCTTCGGGGATCAAACCGGCAGCTCGCTCCCGCTGGTTCTGCTCGACGGGCGCGACGTCACGGCTCATATCAGGACCACCGAGGTCACCGAGGCTGCGTCGCGAGTCGCCGCAGACGCAAGCGTAAGAGAAGCATTGGTGGCGCGGCAGCGCGCGCTGATGGCAGATGGAGATTGGGTCGCCGAGGGCCGCGACGTCGCCACCGTTGTCGCGCCGCACGCCGAGCTGAAGGTGTACCTGACCGCCGACCCAGCCGAGCGCGCGCGCCGGCGCGCGAGCGAGCTGGGCGGCGATCGGCAGACGATCATGGCCGAGCAGGCGCTGCGCGACCAGCGCGACTCCGGCTTCGGCCGCTCTACACTGACGCCGGCGCCGGGCGCGGTCGAGCTCGACACGACGGGCATGAGCGTCGAGCAGGTGGTCGAGCGAATCGTCACGCTGGCTGCCCGGACGCCAGCATCGCCGTAGGGGCTTCCGGCCGACTGGCGGGACGACACGATTGGGCTTGTGAGCCGCCCGGACCTACTCTCCGGCCTGATACTCCGGGATCGTGGGGGGACACGGCCGGGTTCGCGAGCTGCCGCCAGTCATACTCACTCGATGCACAAGGTCGCCATCGTCGGCTATCCGAACGTCGGCAAGTCGAGCCTGGTCAACCGCCTCGCAGGCGTGCGCGAGGCGGTCGTGCACGAGCGCCCGGGGGTGACGCGCGACCGCAACGAGATCGAGTGCGAGTGGAACGGTCGCCATTTCGTGCTGATCGACACGGGCGGCGTCGACTTCCAGGACGAGGACCCGCTCGCCGGCTCGATCCGCGAGCAGGCCAGGGCGGGACTGGCCGACGCCGAGGTGGCGGTGCTGGTGGTGGACGCGCGTGCCGGAGTGCGCCCCGGCGACGAGGAGATCGCCGAGCTGTTGCGCGCCGCGCCGCTGCCGGCGATCGTCGCCGCCAACAAGTGCGACAGCGGTGCCGAGGTGTCGCTGGCCGCCGACTTCCACCGCCTCGGCTTGGCCGATCCGATCCCCGTCTCCGCAGCGCAGGGGTTGGGTTCGGGCGACCTGCTCGACCGGATCGTCGAGTTGCTCCCCCCCGACCTACAGGACGACGACGACCAGGACACGATCCGCCTGGCTTTGATCGGCCGCCCCAACGTCGGCAAGTCCTCGCTGGTCAACCGCTTCCTCGGCGAAGAGCGCGTGATCGTCTCAGAGCACGCCGGCACCACACGCGACGCGATCGACACGCCGCTCCAGGTAGATGGTCGTCGCCTGATCCTCGTTGACACCGCCGGGATGCGCCGGCAGTCGAAGGTCTCGGACTCGGTCGAGTACTACACCGCGCTGCGTTCTCGGCGCGCCGCCGAGCGCGCCGACGTGGCTTTCGTCGTCTGCGACGCGACCGACGGGGTCACCGCGCAGGACCTAAGGGTGGCCGAGCTGGCGATGAAGGCCGGTTGTGCGACCGCGCTTGTGCTGAACAAGTGGGACCTGCGCGCGGGCCTTGCCAAGGCCGAAGCCGCGGAGCGCCCCGAGCCGCTCGACGAAGCGACGCGCGCGGCGGGCGAGCTCGATCTCGAGCACGAGCGTGCTCGAGTGGCCGAAAAGCTCCGTCTGCGCCCGCGCGTGTTGACGGCAAGCGCCAAGAGCGGTAGGGGGATCTCGCGCCTGCTCGCCGAGGCGATCGCGCTCGGCGACCGGCGCCGCGGGCGCATACCGACCCCAGAGCTCAACCGCTTCCTGGCCGAGGTGCTCCAGGCTCGTCAACCCCCCGTCGGGACCCGCCGGGGCTCCAGCCAACACCGGCTGAAACTCATCTACATGACCCAGATCGGCACGGCGCCGCCGCGCTTTGCGATCCAGGTCAATTCGCGCGCCAGGGTTACGCGCGACTACGCCTACTTCGTCGAGAACCGTCTGCGCGCTCGCTACGGCATGGACGGCGTCCCGCTCGTGATCGACTTCGTCGAGCGCGGCACGCGGGTGTCGCGCAAGGCGGCCTGAGGCGCCGTGAGGGTTTTCGAGGCGGCCTGAGGCGCTCTAATCGTTGCGCGCGGAAGTCGGGAGCGCCGCTGGCGCAGCACGCATGAGCGCGCCGGCGAGCGCCAAGTGCCCGCGCACGGCAACGCGCCGCGGCAGCGGCGCGTCCCCTCCGCAAAGCAAGGCCAATAGACTGCCCGCACACATTTCAAGCGCGACAGTGGAGCCGAGCCAAACCCCATGAGCCACCATTCCGACAGCGAGTTCCTGTTCACCTCCGAGTCGGTCACCGAGGGCCACCCCGACAAGATCGCCGACCAGATCTCAGACGGCGTGCTCGACGCGGTGCTGACCGACGACCCCTATGGCCGCGTCGCCTGCGAGACGCTCGTCAACACGGGCCTGATCGTCGTCTCCGGCGAGATCTCCACCACGACCTACGTGGACATCCAGGAAATCGCCCGCGAGACGGTGCGCAAGATCGGCTACGACAACGCCGCGTACGGCTTTGACTGCGACACCTGCGCCGTCATCAACGCGATCGACAAGCAGTCGCCGGACATCGCCCAGGGCGTGGACGCCGCCTACGAGACGCGACACGACCCGGCCGACGAGGACGAGCTCGACGTCGCCGGAGCCGGCGACCAGGGGATGATGTTCGGCTACGCCTCAAACGAGACCGAGGAGCTGATGCCGCTGCCGATCTCCTTGGCGCACAAGCTCTCCAAGCGGCTGGCGGAGGTGCGCAAGGGCGAGGTGATCCCGTACCTGCGCCCCGACGGCAAGACGCAGGTGACGGTCCGCTACAAGGACGGTCGCCCGGTCGAGATCGAAAAGATCCTCATCTCCACCCAGCACGCCGACGGGATCGACTCCGAGAGCCTGATCAAGCCCGACCTGTTCGAGCACGTGCTGCGTCCGGTGCTGCCGGCCGAGCTCTACGACGAGAAGAAGCTGCAAAAGAACTTCCTCGTCAACCCGACCGGCCGCTTCGTAATCGGCGGACCGATGGGCGACTGCGGCCTGACAGGCCGCAAGATCATCGTCGACACCTACGGGGGCATGGCCCGTCACGGCGGCGGCGCTTTCTCGGGCAAGGACCCCTCCAAGGTCGACCGCTCGGCGGCCTACGCGGCTCGCTGGGTCGCAAAGAACGTCGTGGCAGCGGGCTTGGCCGACCGCGCCGAGGTTCAGGTGGCATACGCGATCGGCGTTGCGCACCCGGTGTCGGTGATGGTCGAGACGTTCGGCACCGAGAAGATCGGCCGGACGGAGATCGCAAGGCTCGTGGACGAGCACTTCGACCTGCGCCCCGGCGCCTTTCGCGAGGAGCTCAAACTGCACCGCCCGATCTACCAGAAGACCGCGGCCTACGGCCACTTCGGCCGCGACGACCACGACTTCACGTGGGAGCGGACCGACAAGGCGGCGGCGCTGCGCGCCGCGGCGGGCCTGGAAGCGGGCGCCGCGGTCTGAGGTGGGTCCGGCGGGGGGCGTAGCCTCCCGCCGTGTCCGCGATCGCTCAGGTCGAGCCGATGACCACCGCGCGAGCGTTGCGCGGCCCGTTTGACTATCGCCTGCCCGAGGGACTGCGCGGGGAGGTGGCGGTCGGCTCGATGCTCGTGGTGCCGTTCGGTCGCCGCGAGATCCTCGGCGTGGTCACGGCGCTCCGCGAGCGTAGCGACGTCGACGAGACCCGCCTGCTGGCGCCGCTGCGCAGCCTCGACGGAGACCCCCCGGCCCCGCCGACCCTGCCCGCCGACCTCGTCGTCCTGGCCGAGTGGCTGGCGGAGGAGTACTGCTCGACCTTTTCCCGCGCGCTCACCCTGGTGCTGCCGCCGGCGGCGAGCAGGCGCCTGAGCGCCCGTAAACGGCGCCGCGCGGCGCCAAGCCGCGCCGAGCACCCGCAGGTCGGATCGCTGCCCGAGCGGGCGGGGGGGATTTCACTAACCCCCGAACAGTCCGAGGTGGTGGACCGGTTGGTCGCGGCGCTCGCCGCCGGCGGGCCGGTCACTCGGCTACTGGCCGGGATCACCGGCTCGGGCAAGACCGAGGTCTACCTGCGCGTGACCGCGCAGGCCTTGCGCGCTGAGCGGGGCGCGATCGTGATGGTGCCGGAGATTGCGCTCACCCCGCAGATAGTGACGCGCTTTACCGAGCGTTTCGGCGACACGGTCGCGGTGCTTCATTCGCGCCTGACGCTCGCCCAGCGACGCGAGGAGTGGCGGCGCCTGCGCATGGGCGAGGCGCGCGTGTGCGTCGGCCCGCGCTCGGCGGTGTTCGCGCCGATCGAGCGCCTCGGCCTGATCGTGATCGACGAGGAGCACGACCCCTCCTACAAGCACGAAGGCGACCCGCGCTACGACGCAAGGACCGTCGCCGCGCGTCGCGCCGAGGACTGTGGCGCCCTGCTGCTGCTCGGCTCGGCGACGCCGCGCCCGGAGAGCGTGCATGCCGCCGGGGCGGAGGGCGTGCTGCGGCTGGCGCACCGCGTCGACCGCCGCCCGCTGCCGCGGGTCGAGGTGCTCGACATGCGCGAGTGCGATCACGCGCTGCACCCGTCGACCGCCCAGGCGCTGGCCGAGCTGCGCGCCGGCCGAGCCGGGCGCGGCGGCAAGGCGATCGTGCTGCTCAACCGACGCGGCTGGTCGAACTTCCTCACCTGTCGCTCCTGCGGTCAGGCCTGGTGCTGCCCGCAGTGCGACGTCGCCCTGGTCCTTCACCGCGCGCAGCGGATCCTCGCCTGCCACCACTGTGGCCACCGCGAGCCGGTCCCCACGCGCTGCGATTGCGGCTCCACGGCACTGGCGCGCCACGGCGCCGGGACCGAGCGCCTCGCGCACGAGCTGATGCTCACGCTCGGCGAGGAGTTCCCGGTGCTGCGCCTGGACGCCGACACGGTCGGCGAGAAGCCCGCGGCCGACGGCGGGGTCGGCGAGCTGCTGCGCCGCTTCGAGCAGGCTCCGTGCGGAGTGCTGGTCGGCACGCAGATGGTCGCCAAGGGCCACGACTTCGCAGACGTCTCGCTTGGCATCGTGCTCGACGCCGACGCCACCCTGCGCTTCCCCGACTTCCGCGCGGAGGAGCGCACCTTCGCCTTGGTCTGTCAGCTGGCCGGCCGCGTCGGCCGCGGCGGCGAAGGCCGCGTCATGGTCCAGACGATGGCGCCCGAGGCCCGCTCGATCCTCGACGCCGCAAGACACGACAGTGATGGCTTCCTGGCCGGCGAGCTGACCCGTCGCGAGGCGCTCGCCTACCCGCCGTTCTCGACCCTCGTGCGGATCGTCTGCGCCGCCGAGCGTGCAGACGGCGCGCAGGCAGCGGCTCAGCAGCTGCGCGCGCGGCTGGTGGGAGGCGGCGAGCCCCTGCGGGCGACCGTGCTCGGCCCGGCGCCGCTGTTTCGCCTGCGCGGTCGCGAGCGCCGGGCGCTCGTGGTCAAGGCCTCGCCAAACGAGCGCGCCGAGGCGGTGCGGCGGATCGGCGAGCAGGTCGGGTTGCTCGCCGCGGCGCGCGAGCACCGCCAGGTCGCGTTCAGCGTCGACGTCGATCCGCAGTAGCGCACGACACCAGTGTCCTGACGTCGCGACACTAGAATTCGGCGCGATGAGCGAAGAGCAGATCGAATCGGAGGTGGAGCCCGAGGAGGGCGCCCCCACCCCCGCCGAGCTCGATCCAGAGGCCCGCGCTCGACGCGAGGCTGCGCTGCGCCACGTGCGCAAGTTCGGCGACCCGGTCCTGCGGACCAAGGCGCTCCCAGTCGAGCACTTCGACCAGGCGCTGCGCGAGGAGGTGCGGCGGATGGGGGAGCTGATGCACGACGCGCTCGGCGTCGGCCTCGCCGCCACCCAGCTTGGCGTTCTTCACCGTGTGCTCGTCTATCGGGCTCACGGCGAGGACCCGCTGACCGCGCTCGTGAACCCGCAGATCGAGTGGGAGAGCGAGGAGCGCGAGCTGGCCGAAGAGGGCTGCCTGTCGCTGCCCGGAGTCCACGTCGAGGTGGAGCGAGCGCTGTCTCTGCGCGTGCGCGCGCACGACGAGAACGGCCAGGAGATCGTGGTCCAGGCCGAGGGCCTGCCGGCTCGGATCATCCAGCACGAGGTCGATCACCTCGACGGCGTCCTGATCCTCGACCGCGTCTCGCGCGAGCAGCGCAAGCTCGCGATGCAGGCGATGCGCGAAGCCGTCGCCACCGCTGCGTGAGATTGCGGCGCCCCCGGCGGCGTGACGCGCAGCGGACGCCAGGTGGGCGCGGATAGGCTCAGCGGTCGTGCGCACCGTCTACCTGGGCACGTCGGAGTTCGCGGCCGCCGTGCTGGAGCGCCTCGCCACCGCCGCGGAGGGGATGCACCGTCCGGCATTGGTCGTGACGCGCCCGGACCGCCCGGCGGGTCGCGGTCGCGCGCTGCGCTCGCCGCCGGTGGCGGTGTGCGCACGCGAGCTCGGCATCGAGGTCGCCCAGCCCGAGAGCGTAAACGAGCCGGCCGCGCGCGAGCGGATAGCCGCTGTCGCTCCACAGGCGGTGTTGGTGTGCGCCTTCGGAGCCTTGATCAAGGAGCCGCTGCTCAGCGAGCACACGCTGCTGAACGTCCACCCATCGCTGTTGCCGCGCTGGCGCGGCGCCGCCCCGATCGAGCGGGCGATCATCGCCGGGGACGCGCAGACCGGCGTCTCGATCATGCGCCTGACCGCGGGGCTCGACAGCGGCCCGGTGTGTGCCTCGGCGGCGATCGAGATCGACCCAGGCGACACGTATGGCTCGTTGGCGCCGCGCCTGGAGCGGCTCGGCGCCGCGCTGCTCGTCCAAGCGCTCGACGCGATGGCCGCCGGGGAGCCGCCGCTCTTTTCCGAGCAGGACGAGCGGCTAGCCACCTACGCCGAGAAGATCGTCGCGGCCGACCGCCAGCTTGACCCAAGCCGCCCGGCGAGCGAGCTCGAGCGGGTGGTGCGCGCGCTTGCCCCGCACATCGGCGCACGCCTTGAGCTACCCGGCGGAGCGCTGCTGGGCGTTCGTGCCGCGGCGCTCGCGCCCGACGCGCCGCCGGGCGAGGCCCTGTACGCTGCCGGCGAGCGTCTGCTGCTCGCGTGCTCGCAGGGGACCCTCGAGCTGCTGGAGGTGCAACCGCCCGGCGGGCGCCCGATGCCCGCCGCGGCGTACCTGCGCGGCCACGGACCGCCGCTGCCCGCACCGTGAGCGCGGCTCCCGCGCGCGTCTGCGCCTACGCCGTCCTGCGGCGCGTGTTCGAGCGCGACTCCTATGCCGACCGCGCGCTGCAGGCCGAGTCCAGGCGCCTCGATGCACGCGATCGGGCGCTGGCCATGCGCCTGGCCTACGGCGCGATCCAGCGCCGGCTTACGCTGGACCACCTGATCGAGCGACTGGCCGAGCGCCCGCCCGACCGCCTGGACGCGGCGGTGCTCGCGTCGCTGCGACTCGGCCTCTACGAGTTGCTGTACCTGCGCGGAGCGCCCGACCGCGCCGTCGTGGCCGACGCCGTCGAGCTTGCCAAGTCGGCCCGTTCGGGAGGGCACGGCCTGGTCAACGCGGTGCTGCGCCGCGCCGCGCGCGAGGGCGCGGGCGCGCTGCTGGGAGATCTGGATGAGCAGACGCCCGAGGACGCTGCGGTGATGCACTCGCATCCGCCGTGGCTGGCGCGGATGTGGTGGGAGCAGCTCGGCCCCGAGCGCGCCCGCGCGCTGATGACCGCGAACAACGAGCCCGGCGAGTTCGCCCTGCGGGCCAACCCGCTGCGCTGCGCCGAGGCGACGGGTCTGAGCGAACAGAGCCAGACGGCCCCGCCACGCGAGCTGGCGACGCGCGACCCTGTTGCGCGTGAGCTTGCAGCCCGTGATCTCCTCGCCGGCGAGCTCGATGAGCTCGGCGTGCGTGCCCACGTCGATCGCGAGCTGCCGGAGGCGCTGGTGCTCGACTCCCCACTTGACCTGCACGCAACCGCGGCGTGGCGGCAGGGTCGGGCGATTGCCCAGTCGCGCGCGGCGATGCTGGTGGCGCGCGTGCTCGACCCGGCGCCAGGGGAGCGCGTGCTCGACCTGTGCGCCGCGCCCGGCGGCAAGAGCACGCACCTGGCCGCGCTGATGCGGGGCGACGGCGAGGTGGTGGCGGTGGAGCGAAACCCGGCGCGAGCAAGGGAGCTGCGCGCGACGGTCGCGCGCCTGGGCGCGGGGGGTTGCGTGCGAGTGGAGGTCGGCGACGCGGCGACGCCAAGGCCGGCGGGGCAGAGCTTCGATCGGGTGCTCGTCGATCCGCCCTGCTCGGGCCTTGGCACGCTGCAGGCACACCCCGATTTGCGCTGGCGTTGGCCGATCGAGGATCCCACCGATCGAGGATCGGTGCCGGAGCGTTTGGCGCAGATGGTCGCAATCCAGCGGGCGATCCTCGCCGCGGGAGCGGCTGCCGTGCGACCGGGGGGCACGCTGGTGTATTCCACCTGTACGATTTCTGTGCTGGAGAATGAGCGTCAGATGGAACAGTTCCTATCCAAGGACTCGGGCTTCGAGCTCGAGGACCTGACAAGCCAATGGCCGTCGCACCCCGACCCTGCCCACCCGCGCTACCTGCAGACGCTGCCCGACCGCGACCGTACGGCGGGATTCTTCATTGCGCGCATGCGGCGAATCGCCACCCCCAAGCGGGGTAGGCTCTGAGCGATGGACGGCCCGCCCGACACCCCGCCCAAGGCACCGATCGACCTCGGGCCGGTGTGTCCGAACTGCACCGAGCCGTGGCTGCGCCCGACCAACCTGCCGGGCCGCTATCGCTGCGTCTACTGCCTGCACCGCTTCGAGCTCTCCTCGGTGTGCCCCAACTGCGGCGAGCACTCGACGATCGTGCGGATGTCCTCGACCGCGATCCTCAAGTGCAACAACTGCGGCGAGGGCATGCTGACGCCGATCTGATCCGCGCCGCGGCCTGTGTGAGAATGGCCTCCGTGCAGGCCACCGCAGAGCTGTTGCGCAGCGTTCGCGTCGCGCCGTCGGTCCTCTCGGCCGACTTCGGCCGCTTGCGCGAGCAGGTGCGGGAGGTGCTGGACGCCGGCGCGCGCGTGATCCACGTCGACGTGATGGACGGCCACTTCGTGCCGCCGATCACGATCGGCCCGCTGATCGTCGCCGCCCTGCGCGAGCAGGCCGAGCAGGCCGGCGCCGCGCTCGACGTGCACCTGATGATCGAGCGCCCCGAGCGTCACGTGGCGGAGTTCGTCAAGGCCGGCGCGCACTCGATCACCTTCCACGCCGAGGCCACGCCGCACGTCGCCTACACCGCCGCGCTCGTGCGCGAGTCTGGCGCCTGCGTCGGCGTGGCGATCAATCCAGCCACTCAGGTGGGCGAGCTGGCCGAGCTGTCGCATTCGATCGACCTGGCGCTGTGCATGAGCGTCAACCCCGGCTGGGGTGGGCAGGCCTTCATCGAGCACTCGCTGGACAAGCTCGAGCGCATGCGCCACATCCTCGGTGAGCAGGTCGCGCTCGAGGTCGACGGCGGCGTCGACACACACACGGCGCCGGGGGTGCGCAAGGCCGGTGCGAACCTGCTCGTCGCCGGCTCGGCGGTTTTCGGGGCCGCAGACCCTGCCGCTGCCTACCTGGAGCTCGCGGCTGCCGCCGGAGCGCTCTGAGTCGCTGCCGCGCTGCCGCCGCGACGGTACAGCGCGCCCAGCAGCAGCGCCAGCAGCGACGTGGCGCCGAGGTAGCCGATCTCGGTGCGCAGCAGTTCTTCGCTCACCAGCGGCACGAACATCCAGCCGAGAAACGCGATCGCGGCGAGGATCCAGCAGCTAGCAGCCGCCCGGGCGCGGTCGCGAGCGAGCGCGGCCTGGTTGAGCGCGCCGGAGACGAGGTGCAGCCCCATCCCCAGGCCGACCAGCGCCAGGCCGAAGCGGTCATAGGAGAAGGACTGGCCGAACAGCGCTTTCATGGCCGGCGGCCCGATCGCCAGCAGGCCGAGCGCGACGGCAGCCGCGAACACCGCGATCGCAAGCACCGTGATCCGGATCGCCCGGGCGAACGCGCGGCGACCGTCGGTTGCCTCCAACCCGGTGAGGTGGGGCAGCAGCGAGGTCTGGATCGCCTGGAACAGTTGCAGCGGCGCCCGCGCTATCAACAGCACGTTGAAGACGATCCCGGCCAATGCGGCGTTGGTCGAGGTGACGTCGACCGTGAGCACGGCGGCGTTCAGCAGCGTCTGCTCGGCCAGCATCACCCCTGAGACCGCGAAGGCGAACTCCGAGCCGCGACGCAGCGACAGCTCGTCGGCCGCGACCGCCTCCTCGATCCCCTCGGTGCCCGGCCCGGCCAGAGCCGCGTCGAGATCCTCCAACTGCTCGAGCTGCCGCGCCGTACCCGGTTCGCGCGAGCGCCGCGCGAACGCCGCCGGCACGACCACCAGCGAGACGAGCGGCGCCGCCGCGATCCCCAGCGCGACGGCCGTCTCGCCTTCGGCGATCCCGATCGCCACCGCCAGCGCGAAGCACAGTCGCGAGAGCGACTCCATCAGCACCAGCCCGCCGAACATCCCGAAGTATTCGTGGCCGGCCAACCACCCGCGAGCGAAGTAGCTCGCGGCGTAGGCCAAGGTGCCGGCGACCAGCACCCAGTACAGGGCGGAGTCGTGGCCAAAGACATCGTCGGTCAGCACTCCGCGCAGCGCCAGCGCGACCGCCAGAAACGCCAGCGCGAAGCCGGCCTGAATAGCGATCGGCACCCGCACCGAATGCTCCGCGTGGCCGCGAGCGCGGCGGTCGGCGATCGTGCGCGAAAGCAGCTGTTCGATCGGCCGATAGATCACCGAGATGATCACGAACATGATCGACCACAACAGGTCAAGCCGCTTGGCCTGCACTTCGCCGAGCACGTGGCTTGCGACCGAGAAGTAGACGAAGGTCAGCAGCCCGGTCGAGGCGATCCCGACCGAGAGCAGCCGGGCACCGGAGCCGTAGGAGCGATCGGGACGGGCGGTCTTGGCCGACCCGGTCGAGCCGGCGCTGCGAGCCTCGCTCGTCCCCGTGGTGGCGCTCGGGCGCTCAGCCGACACGGACGAGCAGCATCGTCCAGGGAAACGGCGAGCGCGCCTGCACGACCTCGCCGTGGCGCTCCAGCAGCCGCACGAACGAGCGCGTGGACCAGTGGTTCAGATGGCCGGGGGTGTTGCCCAGCTCGCGCAGGTAGGCGCCGCGCGCCATGTTCAGCATCCGCCACAGCGGCTCGCGCGGCACCGAGACGAGCAGGTGCTTCGATGCGCAGCGAGCCATCTCAGCGACCGTGTGCTCGGGGTCGGGCACGTGCTCGAGCACCTCGATCGCGCAGGCAAGCTCGAACTCCCCGTCGGCGAACGGCAGGTTCTCGGCCTTCATCACCTGGTACTGCAGATTGGCGGCCTGTCGCTGCGCCCAACCGGCCTGAATCGAGGACTCCTCCAGGTCGATGCCGACGATCCGCGCGGCCGGCATGCGCGTGGCCCACTGGTGCACGAGCACCCCCTCACCGCAGCCGACGTCAAGCAGCGAGGCCGGCGCGGCGGCGTCGAGCAGCTCATCCAGCGTGCGCTCAAAGCCCGCCATCATCCGCCGGACCAGCGGGTTGGAAGAGCCGTACTTGTCGTAGGTGTTGCCGGTGACGATGCCCTCCTCGGAGACCGTGACGTCGGCGCTCATACCTGCACCGGCTCCCGCTCGGTGCTCTGGGAAGGCTTTGCCGCTTCGTAATGGGAGGGCGCGACGCCGAGCTGCAGCTCGATTCGGCGCACGCGCTCGAACGTTCGCTGGGTCATCACTCGCTGCGCGGCCAGCAGGTCGCCGATCACGCCGAGCGCCCACAGCACGACCGCGGCGATGAACAGCACCGCGCCGAGGATCAGCGACTGCACGTGCCCCTTGCCGTTGCCTTCTGCGTAGGCGACCGCGAAGCGGATCCACACCCCGAGCGCCACCAGGCCGATCACGGCCGCCAGACTCCAGAACACCCGCAACGGCTCGTACTGGGCATAGATGCGAAAGATCGAGATCGAGTTGCGGCGCACGTAGGCCCCCATCGAGGGGAACAGGCGCGACTCGCGCGTCTTGGGGTTGGTCCTGATCGGCACGTGCTCGATCGCCACCAGCTGCTTGCCGGCCTGGATGATCGTCTCCAGCGTGTAGGTGAATTTCGAGACCACCAGCAGCTGGATCGCCGCCTCGCGGTTGTAGGCGCGAAAGCCCGAGGTCGTGTCCGGCACGCTGGTCGAGGAGGCCTGTCTGACGACCCAGGAGCCCAGGCGCTGCAGGCGCTTCTTCAACCACGAGAAGTGCTCGATCGTCTCGACCTCGCGGTCGCCGATCACCATGTCGGCGCTGCCCGCGAGGATCGGGGCGACCAGCTTGACGACGTCGCCGCCGTGGTACTGGTTGTCGGCGTCGGTGTTGACGATCACGTCCGCGCCGAGCTTCAGGCAGGCGTCGAGCCCGGCCTGGAAGCCGGCGGCAAGGCCCTTGTTGTTGGTCAAGCGCACCACGTGATCGACGCCGTGGGCGCGCGCGACCGCGATCGTGGCGTCGGTCGAGCCGTCGTCGACTATCAGCCACTCGACGGCGTCGAACCCCGCCACCTTGCGCGGCAGATCGGCGAGCGTGCCCGGCAGCTGCTCGGCCTCGTCGAAGCAGGGGATTTGGATGATCAGCTTCACGGCGTGCTTGCTTGGCCCGGCGTGTCGCAGAGCCGATTGGGAGCGACGTTCACCGGCAAAAGCCTAGTCGCTCCATCCGCCGTACCGCGCGGGCACGCTGGGTAGGCTCTACGTCCGGATGGCAAGCGCGACATCGACCAGCGCCCTGGCGCACGGGCGCATACCGATGCGCCTGCAGCGCCTGCGTGCCGTTCCCGCCGCAGCGTGGGCGAAGCTCGCCCTCGCGGCGATGTGCCTGCTGGCGCTGGTCGGCTATTTCGCCTTTCCCACCTACCCGACCTACGACTCCTTCTACGCGCTGCTGTGGGGCCGCGACCTGCTGCACCTGCACCTGCCCGACTTCAGCGTCTACCGTGGCCCCACCGAGCACCCGTTGGCGATCGCCTTCGGCGCCTTCTGCTCGATCTTCGGTCAGTACGGCGCGCGCCTGGTCGTGCTCGGATCGATCCTCTCCTTCGTGGCGCTCGTGGCAGGCTCCTATCGGCTTGCGCGGCTTTGCTTCGGGCCGCTCGTCGGGGTGGTCGCCGGGCTGCTCGTGCTGAGCCGCTTCTTCGTCGAGAATTTGGCGGCACAGGGCTACCTGGACATCACCTACGTCGCCCTGGTCGTGTGGGCGGTGTCGCTCGAGGTGGAGCGCCCCCGACGCGGCGCCCCGGTGCTGTGGCTGCTGGCAGCCGCCGGGCTGCTGCGCCCTGAGGCCTGGGTGCTGAGCGGCTTCTACTGGCTGTGGCTGGCGTGGCCGGCCGGCCGGCCAAGAGGCGCAGCGCGCCATGCCCGCTCGGAGAACCGGATGCTCCTGCCCGTGCCCTCGTGCGTGCGGTATCTGGCGATAGTCCTCAGCGCGCCGCTCGTCTGGATTGCGCTCGACGCGATCGTCACCGGCGACCCGCTGTTCTCGCTGCACTCGACCTCCGGGCTGGCCGCCGAACTGGAACGCACCAAGGGCTTCTCGGCGGTGCTCTCCTCGACCTGGTCCTACGCGGTGCGGATCGACAAGCTGCCGGTGCTGATTGGCGGTCTGCTCGGCATCCCACTGGCGCTGTGGCTGACGCCGCGCCGCGCGCTCGTGCCGCTCGCCGCGCTTGCCTGCCTGCTGTTCGTCTACGTCGCCCAGGGTGCGGCCGGCGCCTCGGTGGTGGACCGCTACATGGTCGGCAGCGCGACCGTGTTGCTGGTCTTCTGCGCGCTGGTGATCGGCGGCTGGTCGATGCTGCGGCCGGGCTGGCTGCGGCGCGTCTGGATCGCCGGCGCGGTGGTGCTCGTCGCCTACGGCACGGTCGAGGTGGCACGAACGCTCAACCTGAGCAGCCTGCGCAACACGCTCGCCTACCACGAGGACTTCCACGAGGGTCTGGTGGCGGCGCTGCACACGCCGGCCGTCAGCGCGCCGCTCGCCCGTTGTCGTCTGCTCTCGCTGCCGGACAACAAGCTGATCCCCGATGCCCGTTGGATCCTCGGCGGTTACGGGCAACGCGACGTCCTCGCGCGCAGCCAGGCGGCGGCCGACCGCAGGGCCGGCGAGCCGGCGCTGCAGCGACGGCTGCGTCGCGGCAGCGTCGCCGTCTATCCGCTCGGGGCGGCGGTGTTCTTCAAGGCGATCGTCGATCCCGGCGACGATCCTCGCGTGCAGGCGCCGGAAGCGGGCTTCAAACGCGTCTACACGAGCCGTTATTACGCGGTCTATGCCAACTGCTGAGAGTCGGCAGGATCTGCCGGCGAGCAGGTCCGGCAGCGAGTCCTGCACAGGCGGCAGGGCGCAACGACGCCGGGCGTGGGCGGCGCTCGCGCTCGTGCTCGCGGCCGCTCTGGCGCTGCGGCTGTGGGGCGTCGCCACCGGTCTGCCCTACGTCTACAACATCGACGAAGCCGGTCACTTCGTCCCCAAGGCGGTGCAGACGTTCGCGCCCGGGAGCGGCCTGAACCCGCGTTATTTCGTCAATCCGCCCGCTCTGACCTACGTCCTGCACGCCGTCTTTGCGGTCTGGTTCGGTGGAGGCGGTGGCGTGCTGCGCGCCTACCGGACCCATCCAGATCACGTCTTCCTGCTCGGCCGCGTCGTGGTCGCCGTGCTCGGCACCGGCGCGGTCTGGCTGCTGTACCTGCTCGGGGCGCGCCTGTTCTGCCGCGGCGCCGGCCTGCTGGCAGCGGCGATCGAGGCGGTCGCCTTCCTACCGGTCTTCTACGGCCACTTCGCGCTCAACGACGCCGCGACGCTGTTGCCGCTGACGCTGTCCCTGTACGGCAGTGCAGGGATCCTGCGCCACGGCCGCCGGCGCGACTACGCGCTTGCCGGTGTCGGCCTGGGGCTCGCTTGCGCCAGCAAGTACACCGCCGGGATCGCCCTCGTGCCGCTGCTGGCCGCCGCCGGCGCGCGCTACCTGGACGTCGAAGACTCGCCGCCGGCGCTCGCGCCGACGCTGGTCGGCCTGGCGCTCGCCGGCGCCTGCGCTCTCGGCGCCTTCCTGATCGCCAATCCCTATGCGCTGCTCGACTTCAGCCGCTTTCGCTCCGAACTGATCCACCAGTCAAGCCTCTCCGAGGAAGCACAGGGAAAGCTCGGCGCGCCCAAGCAGGGCGGCATCCTCTACTACCTGTGGTCGCTGACGTGGGGCCTGGGCTGGGTCCCCGCCGTGGCGGCGCTGGCCGGCGCGGTGGCGATCTGGCGCCGCGACGCGCGCGCCGGCTGGCTGTTGGTGCCCGCGCCGCTGCTGTTCCTGGCCTTCATGGGCCTGCAGGACCGCTACTTCGGTCGCTGGCTGCTGCCGATCTTCCCGATCCTGGCGCTGCTGGCGGCCTGGTTTGCGCTCGCGCTGACGCGGGTGCTCGTGGTCTCGTTCAGGCGCGGCCGCGCGCTGCGGACGGTGGCGATCGCCGTGTTCGTCGTGTTGCTGCTGGCACAGGGGCTGCGCTACAGCGCTCACGGCGACGCCGTGCTGGCACGAGCCGACACGCGCGACGTGACGCGCGCCTGGATGCTCGCGCACGTCCCGCGCGGGACCCCGATCGTGCTCGAGCCGGTCGTCCTGGACGCGTGGTTGCACGAATCGCCCTCCTCGGTCAAGGAGCGCTGGCGCAAGTACCCGTCGCTGCTGTCGGTGATCGCGCCCGACGGGGCGCTGGCGCCACAGGAGAGCCACGAAGTCGCGCTGGAGGACTACGAGACCACGCTCAGCCCGGCGCTGCTCGAGTGGTACGAACAGCAGCGCTACTGCTGGGTGATCAGCGGCTCGACCGAGTCCGGGCGCTCTCTGGTCGACCCGGGGGCGGCGCCACACGCCTCCGCCTATTACCGCGCGCTCGCCTCGCCAGCGCGGGCGCGCGTGGCGCTCAGCGTGAGCCCCTACGCCCGTGGCACCAGGCCGCCGAGCTTTGGCTTCGACTGGTCCTTTGACTACTACCCGCTCGCCTACCGCAACCCGGGTCCGCAGATGACCGTCTACCGCCTGCTCGGCCCGCGTTGTCGATGAGACGACGGCGTGCCAGTCTCGGTGGCAGAGCGAGCGGGGTCTGGCCGTCCACGGTGGACACGTATCCTGAATAACTCGATGGCCGTGAATACCGACACCGACCGCCTGCACCTGGCGCGTGCGATCGAGCTCGCCCGCCGCGGCGAGGGCACCGTGCGCCCGAACCCGCTGGTGGGCGCGGTCGTGGCCCGCGACGGGGAGATCCTCGGCGAGGGCTGGCACGAACGCTTCGGCGGTCCGCACGCGGAGGTCAACGCGATCGACGCCAGCGGCTCGAGCGATCTGCGCGAGGCGACGCTGTACGTGTCGCTCGAGCCGTGCTGCCACGTCGGCAAGACGCCGCCCTGCACCGAGGCGATCCTCCGCGCCGGGATCGGGCGCGTGGTGATCGCCTCCGACGACCCAACCGAGAAGGCGGCCGGGCGCGGCCTTGGCATCCTGCGCGACGAGGGGGTGGAGGTTCTCGTCGCCGACGGCGAGCTGGCCGCCGCGGCACGGCTGCTCAACCAGCCTTTTCGCAAGCACGCTCGCACCGGCCGACCGTGGGTGCTGTTCAAGTCCGCGATGACGCTGGACGGCAAGGTCGCCACGCGCGCTGGCGACTCGCAATGGATCAGCGGCGAGCGCAGTCGCGAGCTGGCGCACACCTGGCGAGCCTCCGCCGACGCCGTGGTGGTCGGGATCGGGACGGCGCTCGCAGACGACCCGCAGCTGACCGCTCGCCCCGAAGGCGTGCCTACCGAGCTGCCGCGCCAGCCGCGACGGGTGGTGTTCGACTCGTTGGCGCGATTGCCGCTCTCCTCGCGGCTGATCGGCGCCGCCGAGCAGCTGCCAGTCACCGTCGTCGTCTCGCGCGCCGCCGCGCGGGCCGACACCGACGCGCTGGAGGCCGCCGGTGCGCAGGTGCTGGTCGCCACCGGCGAGAACGAGCCGGCGCGCGTGCGCTCGGCGCTCGACCAGCTCGGCGCCCAGGACGTCAGCTCGATCCTGCTGGAGGGCGGGCCGCACCTGGCCGGAGCGTTTCTCGACGCCGGCGAGATCGACGAAACGCGCCTGTTCCTGGCGCCGCTGTTGCTCGGCGGGCGCACCGCGCGCGACCCGCTCGAGGGCGAGGGAGTCGAGCGGATCGCCGAGGCGCAGAAGGCGCTCACGCTCGAATGCGAGCGCGTCGGCGAGGACCTGTTGATATCGGCCCGGCTCAGGGAGTGGTAGCGGTGCCGGGCGCGTGGATCGACACCGGGCGAGTGGGGGCGGCGCCAAGCCCGAGTTGCGAGGGGCTGTGTGAGAGGCGTGGATCGTGTTCACCGGCCTGATCGAGGATCTCGGCAGCGTGCGCGAGGTCCGCGAGGGCGCTGACGGCGCGACGATCGCAATCGACACGAGCTTGGCGCCCCAGATCGGGGCGGGCGACTCGGTAGCCGTCAACGGCGTCTGTCTGACTGCAACCGAGCTGCGGCCCGACGGCTTCAGCGCCGAGGCGATGCACGAGACGCTGCGACGCTCGTCGCTGGGCGCCCTGCGCGCCGGCTCGCCGGTGAACGTCGAGCTGGCGCTGAGAGCCGACGCTCGGCTCGGGGGCCACATCGTCCAAGGGCACGTCGACGGGACGGCTCGCCTCGCCGCCGTGCGCCCCGACGGGTTCGCGCGCGTGCTCGACTTCGCGCTCGACGGCGGCGAGCAGGGCGAGTCGGGGGAGGGGCTCGCGCGCTACCTGGTGCACAAGGGGTCGGTGGCGGTCGACGGGGTCAGCCTGACCGTCTGCGAGCTGGGCGAGGAGGGCTTTTCGGTCTCGCTGATCCCAGAGACGCTCAAGCGCACCAACCTGGGCGCGGCGAAGGTGGGGGATCGGGTCAACGTCGAGGTCGACGTGCTCGCAAAGCACGTCGAGAGATTGATGAGGCCCGTCTCGGCCTGATCGAGGTCAAAGGAGCAGCGCAGATGAGCCAGTCCAAGACAACCACGCCGTTTGCCACGATCGAGGAAGCGCTCGATGAGATCCGCCAGGGGCGGATGGTCGTCGTCTGCGACGACGAGGACCGCGAGAACGAGGGCGACCTCACGATGGCCGCTCAGTTCGCCACGCCGGAGGCGATCAACTTCATGGCCAAGGAGGGGCGCGGGCTGATCTGCCTGTCGCTGACGCCCGAGCGCTGCGACGAGCTCGGCCTCGACCTGATGGCGGCAAAGAACGAGTCCCCGTTCGAGACGCCCTTCACGGTCTCGGTCGAGGCGCGCGAGGGCGTGACCACGGGGATCTCCGCGCACGATCGCGCGCACACGATCCAGGTGGCGATCGATCCCGAGAGCGGGCCGCGCGACCTTGTCCAGCCCGGCCACGTCTTTCCCCTCAAGAGCCGCTCCGGCGGGGTGCTCGAGCGCGCGGGACAGACCGAGGCCGCCGTCGACCTCGCCCGCCTCGCCGGGCTGAACCCCGCCGGCGTGATCTGCGAGGTGATGAACGACGACGGGACGATGGCGCGAGTGCCGGACCTGGTCGGCTACTGCGCGCGCCACGCACTGAAGATGATCACGGTCGCCGACCTGATCGCCCATCGCCGCCGCCACGACAAGCTGGTGGAACGGGTGGTCGCCACCGGCCTGCCCACGGCCTACGGCGAGTTTGCCGCCGTCGGCTATCGCTCGCTGGTCGACGAGAAGCACCACGTGGCGCTGGTCAAGGGCGAGGTCTCGGGCAAGCAGGACGTGCTCGTGCGCGTGCACTCCGAGTGCCTGACCGGCGACGTCTTTCACTCGCTGCGCTGCGACTGCGGCGAGCAGCTGGCAAGCGCCCTGGCGATGATCGAGCGCGAAGGGGAGGGGGTGCTGCTCTATCTCTCCCAGGAGGGGCGCGGGATCGGCCTGCTCAACAAGCTGCGCGCCTACCGCCTGCAGGAGGATGGCCTGGACACCGTCGAGGCCAACGAGCGGCTCGGTCTGCCGGCGGACCTGCGCGACTACGGGATCGGTGCGCAGATCCTGGTCGATCTCGGGCTTTCCTCGATCCGCATCCTCACCAACAACCCGAAGAAGATTAAGGGCCTTGAGGGCTATGGCCTGTCGGTCAGCGGGCAGATCCCGATCGAGCACCCACCCAACGAGCACAACGAGGCATACCTGCGCACCAAGGCGCAGCGGATGGGGCACACGCTGCACCACCAGGGGCTGAACCTGGACGCGGAGTTCCTGCGCGGCGAGCGGGAGTCCGACCGGGAGCGTGGGCAATGAGCTTCGCGATCGCGATCGGCGGCTTTTACGAGGAGCTGGCGCAGCGACTGGAGCGCGGTGCGCGCGAAGCGTTTGCCGAGGCAGGCCACGAGCACGTCGAGACCTTCGAGGTCCCGGGTGCGTTCGAGCTGCCGCTGGCGGCCGCCTACGCCGCGAGCAGCGAAAGGTTCGACGGGGTCGCCTGTCTGGGGGCCGTGATCCGCGGCGAGACCGACCACTACGACTACGTCTGCGCCGAGGCCGCGCGCGGGATCCAGCGAGTGGCGCTCGACAGTGGGGTTCCGTGCGCGTTTGGCGTGCTCACCTGCGAGACGATGGAGCAGGCGCTCGCGCGCTCGGGGGGCGGCAAGCGCGACCAGGGCCGCCACGCCGCCGAGGCCGTCATGCGGATGGCCGCCCTGCGCGACGAGCTGCTGGGCGCCGGTGGCGCCGCGCGGCTGCGCACGTTCATGCGCTCGGAGTGAGCGTGCCACGCCCCGCGGGTCCTCGGCGCGCCTGGGCGCGCTAGACTGGCCGGCTCATGGCCAAGGTATGTCACAGCTGCGGCAAGGGGCCCGCGTTCGGCAACAGCCGTAGCCACTCGATGGTTGCCACCAGGCGGCGCTTCGATCCGAACCTGCAGAAGGTGAAGATCCTCGTCGGCAAGGCGCCACGCAGGGTGTACGTCTGCACCCGGTGTCTGAAGGCCGGCAAGGTCCAAAAGGCGCTGTAGGGCCGCCGAACCGGGAGACACTCGCTACGCTCGCGTCCCCGAACCGGCCAGCGGCGTCAGGCGGCGTCCTCAGTCCTCATGTGCTGGCCGATTGGCGATCTCGTTGATCGGCAATCGGTACATTTCGCTTCTTGCGTCCTTGCCTGACTTGCCTTTAGGCCCCACAGCCCTCCGTACGGGCCTCAGGCGTGGCAACTGCGTTAAACGTAACGACCGGGCGCTGTGGTGGTATCAGGTGCAGGCGCGATGGGTCGGGCGCCGCGAGCGGATGGAGTGGGAACCTGACTGACAACAACCTGATCCGTTTCCGGGCGGCCGTGGCTGGGGCCATGGTCCACCTCGAGTCGCGCCGTCAGGAGGTCAACGACCTCAACGTCTTTCCGGTTGCAGACGGGGACACCGGCGACAACATGGCTTTGACGCTGCGGGCCGTGCTCGCCGAGCTCGACCGGCTGCAGGACGGCGACGCGGCGCGCACGATCGACGACATCGGGCGCGAGGAGATCGTCCAGTCGGTCGCGCGCGCTGCCCTGCTCGGGGCGCGCGGGAACTCGGGCGTCATCCTCTCGCAACTGATCCGCGGCGCCGCCGAGGAGCTCGTGTCGCGACCCGGTCAGCTGATCGACGCGTCGCTGATCGGAGCGGCGCTGGCAAAAGCGGCCGACCGCGCCTACGCGTCGGTGCGCGAGCCCGCCGAGGGGACGATCCTGACCGTCGCGCGCGAGATGGCGCACGGCATCGTCGCCGACGTCGCCCACGACCGCGACGCCGGGCGGTTCGGTCCCGCCACCGAGCCGGCCGAGCAGGACCTGGCGATCGCCGACACGCTGGAGCGGGCGGTCGTGGTCGGGCAGGACTCGGTCAAGCGCGGACCGGAGCTGCTGGCGGCGCTGC
>DATASE010000061.1:0-4202 GCA_036269375.1 Solirubrobacteraceae bacterium | reverse complement strand
TATTGGCTGTTTACATACGAGTCTTGAACTCCTGTCAACCTTTACTTGTCGAAGCTAGGCGGCTCGCAGGTCGCACACGGCCACCGAGCCGGCGAGCGCGACTATCTCCGGATCGCCGGTGTACAGCGTCGCCGCGTGCCGTTCGGCCGTGGCCACGCAGAAGCAGTCCGCATAGGACAGTCCTCCACCGGCCTTCAGGTACGCCGCCGCGCATACGAGTTCCCAATCGGGATCTTCGACGAAGGTGACCGAGCGCAGCGCCTCGACGAGCTCCACCGCCCTGTCCCGCCCGAGCTCGCGCTCCAGCTGGTAGAGAACCTCGCCCAGGTTGACGGCCGAGACGATCGCCTCGCCCGCGTCGATCGCGTCGAAGACCGCGCCGGCTCGGGGATGGTCTTCATAGAAGGCCAGCAGAGCCCAGGCGTCAAGAACGGCGGGCAGCGTTCCGCTCCGCCTCTCGCCGCTGCTCGCGCTCGCGCTCGGCGCGCCGATCCCGCTCCAGCGCATCGACAAGCGACGGGCGGCCGGCGAGCGCTCCCCGCAGGCCCATCAGCACCGAGCGCCGGTGGTCCGGGTCACGTTCGAGCTTGCGGATGCGCACTTCCCGCGCCTGCTCACCGACGACGAGCCGATCGCCAGGCCGCAGGCCGAGCCGGTCTCGGATCGCCTTGGGGATCACGACCTGCCCCTTGGGGCCGAGCTTGTACGCGATTTGAGTCATACCATCAGTATAACCATCCAGCGTGATCGGCACGAACGCCGTGGTCACCAAGGACGTACCGGAGAATGCGATCGTCGGCGGGGTGCCGGCGCGCGTGATCCGGATGCGCGAGGCGCCCAAGCAGCTGCGCTGGGAGTGAGGATTCAGTCGACCGAGCCCGCGGGTACGACCCATTCGCAGCTCTGGCCGGTGACGCCGGCGATCAGATCGAAGTCGGTGTCGTAGTGAAGGACCGTGAGACCGCCGGCCTCCGCGGCTGCCGCCACGAGCAGATCCGGGAGCTTGCGGCCACGCTGATGCCTGGCGGCGAGCAGGCGCTGGACCTGCTTGGCACGGCCCATGTGCACTGCTGTCGTCTCGATTAGAGTGAATGTCTCGAGCGCGTCGAGGAGGCGATCCCACTCGTCCGCGTTGCGCGCCGAGAAGCCGACCTCCAGATCGCTGATCCCGGCGCGAGCCAGCTGCCCGAGCTGCGCCCCCGGCTCGATCGCCTCACGAACGCTCGGCTCGCGCAACCTCGTCAGGACGCTCGTGTCCAACAGATGTGTCAGCGCCATGCCTGCTCGCGCGGCACCAACTCAGCACCGGCAAGCACATCCAGACGCGCCTTTACCGAAGCGTCGCGATCTTGGCCGACCAGACGCAGCGCGCGGTTGACCGTCTCCTTGATCGTGTCGACGCCAAGCTGCGCCCGCGCATCCGCCAACGCGCGCTCGTCTATGTCCACCAAATGCTTTGCCACGACTGCAAAGTATATATCATGGATTTTCTGGATATATGTCGCGGACCTCACCACACATTAGGAATGGCTGGACACGGAGCGTTACATCGATCTGCACCTCGCTTCGGCTTGCGCTGGGGTACTTGGCCAAGTTGGCCAAACCTACTGATAAAGTTCGCCCATGGCCAGCTACACCATCGGCGAAGCCAAGACGCAGCTCTCCAAGCTCGTGCACCAAGCCGAGGACGGCGAGGAGGTCGTTGTCCGTCGTGGCAAGAAGCCCGTCGCGCGCATAGTCGCGATTCCAGACGCGGGGACGGGGCCCAAGCGCAAGCCGGGAGGCATGCGCGGGCGCATCAAAATGCGCGACGACTTCGACGAGTGGCCACCCGACATCGCCCGCGCGCTTGGCATCATCGACTGAGCTTGCGTCTGCTGCTCGATGCCCATACGCTGATCTGGTGGCTTGACGGCGACCGGCGTCTCTCGCCGCAGGCGCGCAAGGCTGTCGAACACGCTGACTGGGCATTGATCGGTGCGGGCACACTGATCGAGATCGCGATCAAGCGCTCTTTGGGGAAGCTCGATACGGACGACAGGTGGACGGAGCAGGCGCAAAGCGCGTTTGAGGTCCTGCCCGTCTCGTGGGCCCACGTGGCGCACCTGCAGAACCTCCCCTATGTGAATGTAGGAGCGGGAAAGCATCGCGACCCTTTCGACCGTTTGCTCGCCTCCCAGGCGCTCGCAGACAGTATTCCCGTGGTGACGCGCGACCCGGCTTTCACTGCCTACGGCGTGGCGACGATCTGGTAGCCGTCTACCGCCCCGCCAGCGCCGCCTGCACCGCCTCGCCGCGCTCGGTCAGCCGCCACGCGTTGGCCTCGCCGCGCTGGTGGCCGTTGCTGTTGTTCTCGATCAGGCCCACCCGCGACAGGCGCGCGAGCAGGCGTGAGGTTTGGCCGTCGTCGGCAATACCGGCGCTGGTGGCGACTATGCGGTTAGAAGCGCCCGGCTCGGCGGCGATCGTCGCCAGCACGCGGGCGGTGCGGTAGGTGAAGCGCAGCGACAGGCCGCTGAAGGGGTCGCGCACGCCGGGCGCTGTTCCAGACGGCTCGGGCGCCTCGCGCTCGGACTCACGTCTCGCCGCGGCCGCACCCAGGTAGGGGTGCACGATCATCGCCATCAGCGCGCCGTACAGCTCCGACAAGGGCGGTTGCGGCGCACCCGGGGCAGCTTCGACCAAGCGTGTGTGGACGATCGACAGCACCCCGCCGACGACGCCCTGTCCCGCCAGCGGCGGTGGCTCGGAACCCCCGCGCGCCTGCGTGCGGCCCTGCTCGACCGCGGCCACCAGCGCGCTCAAAATCCGGGCGCGGCGCTCGAGCACCGGCGGGGCCGCCTTCAGCGTCTCCACCACGCACAGCCGCGCCAGCTCGGGCTCGGCGTCGAAGCGCTCGAGCAGCACCGCGAGCGCCGCGGCGACCCGGTCGCGCCACGCCCGCTGCGAACGCCACGCCACCGTCACCGGTTCTGTGAGTCGTTCGATCGCGTCCTCAAACGCCGCCAGCAGGCACTCGTCGCGGCCGTCGAAGAGCCCGTAGAAAGTGCGCCGCGACACCCCAGCGCGCTTGCATATGCGCCCAACGCTCGTGTCTTCCAGGCCGCGCTCGGCCAGCACCTCGGTCATCCCAAGCATCAGCCGTCTCCGCTGCATCGACTCGACGTGAGCGCCCTGACGTTCCAGCTCGGGTCTGGCTCGCGCGGTGGTGCTGCGAGCGCTCATGGCTATTTCCTCTTCTTCTTGTGCTTCGACTTCTTGGCCTTGTGCGCCTTTGGACAACCCGTGGTCGAGATCGCAGTGGTCTGTTTGAAGCTGGCGCCGTTCTGTGCTGTGAAGCTGGTCGGCATCTTCAGTTTGAGGCTGCAGAGGCTGCCGACAGCCGCAAGCGCGGAGTTGGGGCCCTGGGGGAGTGTCAGTTCGAAGCTGCCGACGGGTTGGTCTGGGACTGTCTTGAAGGTGCTTGAGGTGACGTTGGTCTTTTCGTTGATGAAGGTGTCGCCGACGAGGTCGATCGTGACGCCGTAGCCCTGTAGGACGATGATCAGGTTCGGGAACGATTCCCCACCATGCGATACGAAGTAGGCGGGACCTTCGAGCGGCACGGGGATCAGCGGCGTAATGGCCTTTGCGTACCCGACCTTGCTCGCCGCTGGGCATGTGGCGGGGTTCGCGTCGAACTGCTTGGCGGTGCACGCTTTCTGCAGCGTCGTAAGCCGTGAGGGTAGTTGTTTGGGTAGTTCGACCTTGACCTTGCTGATGTTCGCGTTCGCCGTGGTTGGGAAGCTGAGCTTGACGTTGAGACTAGCGCCAGTTTTACGACTGGTTTTGCCGCTGGTTGAGACTCTGAAGCTGGGCTTGAATGCGAGGTTTGCGCAGTTGGCTGCTTGGAAGCGACTGGAGATGGTCCTTTCGCCGCCGGTAGGGCTTGTCAGTGTGCTCGAGATCGCCAGTGGCGCACAGGTTGTTGGGTTAAGCGTGAAGTGTGGCCGGTTCAGATAGACGCGGATGTCCCGTACGTGCGTGACGATGCCCTTGATTATCGTCGGGATCTGTTCTGAGCCGTTCGGTGTGACGCTGACCTGCGCAGTGTAGGGATCGATGTTCAGCCCGAACCGCAACACGACCGTGCCGAGGTCGAACGGTCCGACCACAGCGCTAGTCACACTTACCAGCGAGAACGGTGCGCCACGGAACGGGCC
>DATASE010000060.1:0-9676 GCA_036269375.1 Solirubrobacteraceae bacterium | reverse complement strand
CGGGTTGCCCGCGGTCCCGGCGTCGACCTGGACGAGCCCGGCGCGCTTGACGAGTCGCTGCTGGAGGGCGTGGAACGGATCGTCGTCGTCGCCTGCGGGACCTCCTACCACGCCGGTCTGATCGGCCGCTACGCGATCGAGGAGTGGGCGCGGCTGCCGGTGGAGATGGAGATCGCCTCCGAGTACCGCTATCGCAACCCGGTGGTGTGCGAGAACGACCTGGTGATCGGCATCTCTCAGTCTGGCGAGACCGCCGACACGCTCGCGGCGATGCGCACCGCACGCGAGCGCGGCGCGCGCGTGCTGGCGATCACCAACGTGATGGGCTCGCAGATCACGCGTGACGCCGACGGCGTCCTGTTCACCCGCGCGGGCCTTGAGATCGGCGTCGCGGCGACCAAGACCTTCGTCTGTCAGGTAGCGGCCATCTACCTGCTCGGATTGCGCTTGGCCGAGCTGCGCGGCAGCCTGTCAGCCGAGCGCTTGAGCGAGCTGATCGGCGAGCTGGTACGTCTGCCGAACTGCATCCAACGGACGGTCGCGACGGTCGGCGAGCGCGTTGCCACAGTTGCGCGCGAGCACGCCGAGGACCAGTTCTTTCTCTACCTCGGCCGTCACGTCGGCTTGCCCGTCGCACTCGAGGGGGCGCTCAAGCTCAAGGAGATCTCCTACATCGCCACCGACGCCTACGCGGCCGGGGAGATGAAGCACGGCCCGATCGCGCTGCTCGACGATCGCACCCCCGTCGTGTGCGTGGCGACGGATTCGCCGGTGCTCGAGAAGATGGTCTCCAACATGCAGGAGGTGCGCGCGCGCGGGGCCCACGTGATCGCGATCGTCAGCGAGGGTGGCGACGCGCTCGCCGACCAGGTCGAGGTGGCGATCCCGATCCCGCAGGTCGATTGGATGCTGCAACCGATCCTCGCAGTCATCCCGTTGCAGCTGCTCGCCTATGAGATCGCCAAGCGGCGCGGGCTGAACGTCGACCAGCCGCGCAATCTCGCAAAGACGGTCACCGTCGAGTAGCGGGTCGCGGCGTTGCCGGCGGTATGACCTCGCCCGCACGCCGGCCTACGGGACGGTCGCGCCGCGCCCAACGCTTACTATCGCCGAGTGATGGCAAGCCTCCCAGACTGGTGCGAGCCGCTCTACGACGCGGCGCGGATGCGCGCGCTAGACCGCTGGGCGATCGACGAGCGCGGGATTCCCTCGCTGCAGCTGATGGAGCGCGCCGGCGAAGGCGTTGTCCGCGAGCTGGAGCGGATCGCGCCGGACGGGCCGGTGGCGGTGGTCTGCGGCAAGGGCAACAACGGCGGTGACGGACTGGTCGTCGCGCGCCTGTTGCGCGCCGCCGCGCGCGCGGTGAGCGTGGTCTGCCTCGGGCAGGCAGACGAGCTATCGCCCGACGCGCGCGCGAACCTCGAACGTCTACCCGGCCCACCGCCGCTCGCGCTCGAGGATTCGGTGGCCGCCGAGGCGATCGGTCGCGCGTCGGTGCTGGTCGACGCACTGCTCGGCACCGGCTTCGAGGGTTCGCCGCGTGGCGCCGCGGCCAGCGCGATCTACGCAATCTGCGCTGCGCCCGGGAAGGTCGTGAGCGTCGATGTGCCGAGTGGGGTGGACGCTTCGACCGGGGTCGTGGCCGGCACGGCGGTGGCAGCCGATCTGACCGCCACCTTCCACGCCGGCAAGCTCGGCCTGTGGGTCGATCCGGGCAAGCGCCACGCCGGCGAGGTCGTGTCGATCGACATTGGCATCCCGCGCGGCGCCCCCGTGCAAACCGAGATCGGCCTGATCGACGCAGCGGTGCTGGCGTTGCTGCCGCGCCGCTCGGCCAGCTCGACCAAGTTCTCAAGCGGCCACGTCGTGCTCGTCGGTGGCAGCGCCGGCCTGATGGGGGCTCCGGCGATGGCCGCGCTCGCGGCGATGCGTGCCGGCGCCGGCTACGTGACCGCGTGCGTGCCCGACTCTCAGCGACACCTGCTCGACGCCCAGCTGATGGAGGTGATGACGCGCGCCCTGGCCGACGAGCGCGGGGCGCTCGTAGAGGCGGCGCTCGAGCCCGCGCTGGGCGCGATCGAAAAGGGGGACGCGCTCGCGCTCGGGCCGGGCTTCGGTCGCGAGCCGGGTAGCGCAGCGCTCGCGCGGGAGCTTGCGCGGCGCAGCGAGCTTGCGACGGTGATCGACGCCGACGCGTTGAACGCCCACGCCGGACGGCTCGCCGACCTGACTGCTCGGAGGGCTCCGACCGTGCTCACCCCGCACGCCGGCGAGCTGGGTCGGCTGCTCGGCATCGAGTCCGCCGTCGTGCAGCGCGAACGCCTGTCCCGCGCCCGCGAGGCCGCCGAGCGCTCCGGTGCGATCGTCGTGCTCAAGGGCGACGACACGCTCGTGGTCGACCCGTCCGGACGTACAGCGGTCGGGCGCGGCGCCGTCCCGGCGCTTGCCACCGCCGGGACGGGAGACGTCCTGACCGGCACGATCGCCGCTCTGCTCGCCCAGCGCCTCGACCCGTTCGCCGCTGCTGCCGCCGCCGTGGCGCTGCATGCCGAGGCCGGCAGGCTCGCGGCGCGCGAGCAGGGCTCCGCCGAGGGAACGATCGCGACCGACGTGATCGCCGCACTGCCCCGGGCGAGGCGACTATGAGCGTGGGTAGGACCGCAGATGAGCACGGGACAGCCGCGCCGGGCACGCAAGCGGGCTCGCGCGGCGCGAGGGAAGCCGCCGACGCCGGCGCCGACGCCGCGACCGACACCCGCCGTGCGCTGGCGCGCGTGAACGTGGCGGCGATCGAGCGCAACGTCGCCCACATACGCGGGCAGCTGGGCGATGGCTGTGGGCTGTGCGCGGTCGTCAAGGCCGACGGTTACGGTCACGGCGCGCTGCAGAGCGCACACGCCGCGCTGGGCGGCGGCGCAATGATGCTCGCCGTCGCCGGGGCGCGCGAGGCCGTCGAGCTGCGGGCGGCCGGGTTCGCCGGCGTCCCGCTGCTGGTGATGGGAGCGCTCTCCGCCGTCGAGCTCGGCGAAGCGCTACGCGCCGACGCCGAGGTGGTCCTCTGGAGCGAGGCGGGGGTGCGGGCGGTTGCCGCGGCCGGTGGCGGGCGCGTGCACGTCAAGCTCGACAGCGGCATGGGCAGGCTCGGGACGCGCGACCGCGACGAGGCCCGGCGCGTGGTGGAGCTGGCCGCCGCGACCCCGGGGGTCGAGCTCGCCGGCGCGATGACGCACTTCGCGACAGCCGACGACCGCAGCGACGACGGCTTCTTCGAGCGCCAGCTCGACGTGTTTGCCCAGTGGGCGGCCGCCCTCAAGGCTGAGCATCCGACCGCGCTCGTGCACGCCGCCAACAGCGCCGCCACGTTGCGTGAGCCCAGCAGCCATTTCGACATGGTTCGTTGCGGCATAGCGATCTACGGCATGGACCCGTTCGGCGCGGATCCGCTGTCGGTCGGCCTGGAGCCGGCGCTCGAGCTCAGCTCCTACGTGGCGGAGGTCAAGCGCTGTGCGCCGGGTGAGAGCGCCGGCTACGGCCGTCGCTTCGTCGCCGAGCGCGAGACCCAGCTCGGGGTGGTGCCGATCGGCTATGGCGACGGCTGGCGTCGCGGCCTGTCCGACAACGCCGACGTGCTCGTGGCCGGGAGGCGGCGGGCCTTGGTCGGGACCGTCAGCATGGACAACCTGACGGTCGACCTCGACGCAGACCCCGCCGCGCACGAGTTGCGCGGCGCAGAGGCGGTGCTGATCGGAGCGAGCGGCTCCGAGCGGATCCTCGCCGAGGAGGTGGCGCGGCGGCTCGACACGATCAACTACGAGGTCACCTGTGCCCTGACCCAGCGCGTCCCGCGTCTCCATCACCGCGACGGCAGCCCGACCGCTGGGTCAGCGGCCTTGTGGTGAGCGGCGAGGCGCTCCAAATAGCGCGCGACGGACTGCTGTCCGATCGAGGGCAGTCCGCACCGTTTGCCCCGAACGGGGGGTCTTCCTCCGATCCGTCGACGTCCCGTGGCGCGCATCAAACGGGGGATCGATCGCCCGCCGGCGCTGGGGCCTGGCTGGTTGGCGGCGCGGTTCGCGACCGTGAGCTGGGCCGATCGCTGAGCGACATCGACGTCGTGGTCGAAGGCGACGCCGGGCAAGCAGCTCGCGCGATCGCGGCGGCGGCGCGCGAGCGTGGTGTTCGCGTAGCCTGCTTTGCGCTCTCCGAGGAGTTCGGCGCGTGGCGGGTGGCGACGGCCGCCGGCGGCTGGCAGATCGACGTCGAGTCGCTGCGGGGCGGCTCTCTCCCGGCCGACCTGGCGTTGCGCGACTTCACCGTCAACGCGATCGCCGAGCCGATCGCTGGCGGCGATCCGATCGATCCACTCGGGGGGCTCACCGACCTGGCCGCCGGGCGGCTGCGGCGCGCCGGCGAGCGCGCCTTCGTCGATGACCCGTTGCGCGTCCTGCGCCTGGTGCGAGTCGCGGTCGAGCTCGGCCTAGAGCCCGACGCGCCGACGCTCGCCGCTGCCCGCGAGCAGGCCGACCGCCTGAGCGAGGTCTCGCCCGAGCGCGTGTTCGCGGAGCTGCGCCGCATCCTGGCCTGTGCCGAGGCGGTGCGCGGTGTCGAGCTGATGGGCGAGGTCGGCGCCGCCGCCGCCGTGTTGCCCGAGCTCGACGCCATGCGTGGCGTGGAGCAGAGCCGCTACCACCACCGCGACGTCTATGGCCACACGCTTGAGGTGCTCGAGCGCACGGTGGCCCTGACGAGCGGCGATCCGGCCGCGGTCGTCGGCGAGCGGCACGCCGCGGCCGTCGCGGCTCTGCTCGCCGAGCCACTTGCGGACGGTCTCACGCGCGGCGAGGCGTTGCGCTGGGGCGCGCTGCTGCACGACGCGGCCAAGCCTGCCACGCGCGCCGTTCGGCCGCTGGATCGTCGCGTCACGTTCATGGGACACGACGTGCAGGGCGCAGAGCTCGCGCGCGAGCTGCTCGTGCGGCTGCGTGCGAGCGTGCGGCTGCGCGAGCACGTGGCAGCGCTCGTGCGCTGGCACCTGCGACTCGGCTTTCTCGTGCACGAGCCTCAACCGCTCGCGCGCGAGCAGGTGTTCGCCTATTTGCGCGACTGCGAGCCGGTCGAGGTCGACGTGACGCTGCTGTCGGTCTGCGATCGGCTCGCCACGCGCGGAGCCAGATCGCAGGCGGCGATCGACGCGCACCTCGCGCTCGCCCGCACGATGCTCGACGACGCGCTGAGCTGGCGCGAGCAGGGTCCGCCGCAGCCGCTCCTACGCGGCGACGAGCTGGCGGCCGCACTTGGCATCGAGCTCGGGCCACGAGTCGGGCAGCTGCTGGAGGAGCTCGCCCGCGCGCAGTACGCGGGCCGGGTCAGAACGCGCGAGCAGGCGCTCGAGCTTGCGGCCGAGCGCCTATCCGAGTAGGCACTAAGATTCCGGCGCCATGAGCGATCCGGACTGCATTTTCTGCAAGATCCTCAGCGGTGAGCTGCCGGCGACCGTGGTGGACGAGGACGAGAACACGATCGCCTTCATGGACATAAACCCGGCCACGCGCGGCCACGCGCTGGTCATCCCTCGCAGGCACACCAGCGATCTGCTGGAGATCGATCCGCAGCAGCTGCAGGCAGTCAGCGTTGCCGCTCAGCGACTCGCGCGCCGTGCAAAGGAGCGCCTGAACGCCGACGGCGTCAACGTGATCAACTCCTGCGGCGCGGCGGCGTGGCAGACCGTCTTTCACTTCCATCTGCACGTGATCCCGCGCTACGAGGGCGATCCGATGCGCCTGCCGTGGGTCCCGGCGCCCGGCGACCCCGAGCAGATCGCGCAGGCGGGGGAGCTGCTGCGAGACGGTTAGCCGCCCGTGCGGATGGGCGGTGACACGAAGCAGCGGTCGATCGACGGCGGCGATCCAGTAGAACCCCGCAGCAGGGAGATATGGTTGTGACGTCGAATCGCTACCAGACCGCTACCAGTGCGCGGTAGGCGTGTTGTAGCGGAGGTCGGGTGCATGGGCGCATCCGGCGATTGCGGTTGAATGAGCGATATGAAACGTACGTACATAGCGGTGTTGGGGGGATGTGTGCTGGCGCTGGCGATCCCGGCGGGCTCGCTGGCGACGCTCGCCGAAGTCGGGGTGATCCCCGCGACCACGCCGCCCTCGGTCCCGAGCTGTCCGGAACCGAAGTGCCTGGCAGTAAGCCGCACCACCGGATTTCAGGTCAAGGTCGAATCGAACAACAACGTCGAGTACATGCCGCGCGCCGGCAGCGTGGTCGCATGGACCGTCTCGCTGGGCAAGCCGACCGCGACCCAGGTCAAGTTCTTCAACACCAACGAGGGTGGCGCGGCGTCGGCCGGGATTGCGATCCTGCGACCGCAGAAGAGCCCCAAACTGACCTACAAGCTGGTCGCCCAGAGCCCGGTCGTGCCGCTTGAAAAGTACTTCGGCAAGACCGCCCAGTTCCCACTGGCGAGCACGATCCCAGTCAAGAAGGGCGACGTCGTCGCGCTGACCGTACCGACATGGGCACCGGCGCTCGCGCTCGGCTTCGGCAAGGCGACGTCGTGGCGCGCCAGCCGCGCCAAGGGCACCTGCACGACCACCGGCACCCAGACGGCGCACACGACGGTCGGCTCGAACGCCCAGTACTTCTGCCTCTACCAGACTGCGCGCCTGACCTACAGCGCCACGCTCATCTCCACTCCCTAGCCGGAGGGGGCGCTGGCTCCGCCCGTTGCTGAAGAGCCGCCAGATTCGCCGCTGCCCCCGGAGGACGATTTTTCCGAGGATTTTTCGCCTTCCCCGGCTGAGCTGCCGCCGGTGGCGCCGCTTTCTTCGGAGGAGCTTTCCGAGGATTCGCTGCTGCCGGAGCCCGACGATTCTTGGCTGCCGCCGGTGCTGCCGGTCGAGGTTTTCGCCGCGGTGGAGGTGGTCGAGGTTGAGGTCGTTTCGGTTGCTTCGCGTTCGGCGGCGGTTTCGTTCGGCGGCGTGATTTCCGGCGTGCTCTTAGGCACCGCGTCGGACACCTTCGTGCCACCGCACGCGCTCAGGCCGATCGCGGAGAGGAGGATCGCGCTCGCGGCGAGCGCGGCTGTCAATCGGCGCTGGGAGAGCGCGCTCACGCGCCGAGCGGGCCCATCCGCCGGCCGCAGGTCGGGCAGTCGTTGAGGTCGCGCTGGGCCAGCTGGTCACACCATGGGCAGAAGCGCAGGTTCTCTACGGCCCATGGGAGCTTTGAGTGCGAGGGCGCCAGCGGCAGCAGCCGGCCAACGACCTCCATCGGCTCACCCGAGTCGCGATCGCGATAGATCTCGCCAGGCTCGGCGTCGATCACGACCTCGCGGCCACTGGAAGGGGTGCGTAGGCGGTACCGCTGCTGCGTGCTCATGGGCCCGCACTCTATCGGAGCGCCCAGCCGGATCGGCCGCGGCGGGGCAGCCGGGTAGGGTTCGGCCCCTTGCGCGTCCTGATCTTCCACGGCTACCTGCTGCGCGGCACCGGCTCGAACGTCTACAACGCGCGGTTGGCCGAGGCGCTGCTCGGGCTCGGGCACGAGGTGCATCTGTTTTGCCAGGACCGCCATCCCGAGCGCTATGCGCCCGCCACCGCGGCGGCCGACTGGGACGGCGGCGAGCTGCGGGCTCGCGCGCTGCGCGAGGCCGCGCCGGGGGTGCCGAGCTGCACGCTCTACCGGCCCGACATCGGCGGGCTGCTGCCCGTCTACGTGCAGGACAGCTACGAGGGCATCGAAGCGCGTACCTTCGCCGCCTGCAGCGACGAGGAGGTCGCCGACTACGTGCAGGCGAACGTCGCGGCAGTCCGCGAGGTCGTCGAGCGCGTGCGGCCGGACGTGGCGCTGGCCAACCATCTGGTGATGGGGCCGGCGATCCTCGCGCGGGCGCTGGGCGGCTCGGTGCCGTACGCGGTGAAGGTCCATGGCAGTGCGCTCGAGTACACGGTCAAGCCCGAGCCCGAGCGCTTTCTGCCCTACGCGCGCGAGGGGGTGGCGCAGGCCCGCACCGTGCTGGTCGGCTCCACCCACACTGCGCAGAGCCTGTGGCGGGCGCTCGAGGACCCGTCGCTGCCCGGACGCACGCGGCTGGGGCCGCCGGGGGTGGACGTCGAGCGCTTTGCCCCGTGCGAGCCAACGCAGGCGCGAGCCGAGGTCGCAGCGCTGGCGCAGCGGCTGCGCGCGGACGCGGAGTCACAAGGCGGTAAGGCGGTGGGCGCCGGCGGCGATGCCTTCGCGCGCGATGAGATTGAGATCGCCGAAGCGCTCGAGCGTCTGCTGGCGGAGGAGGGGGAGCTGGTCTGCTTCGTCGGCAAGCTGATCGCCGCCAAGGGCGTCGACCTGCTGCTCGACGCCTGGCCTGCGGTGCTCGAGCGTCGGCCGCAGGCGCGGCTCGTGCTGATCGGCTTCGGCGCCGAGCGTGAGCGCATGCAGGCCAAGGCGGCTGCGCTCGGCGGCAGCGTGATCTTCACGGGCCGGCTCGAGCACGACGAGCTGAGCAGCGTGCTGGCGCTTTGCGAGGCGCTGGTGATGCCGAGCACGTTTCCCGAGGCTTTCGGGATGGTCGCCGTCGAGGCCGCGGCGTGCGGGGTGCTGCCGATCAGCGCCGCGCACTCGGGCCTGGCGGAGGTCAGCGAGCAACTGGCGCAAGCTGTGCCCAGCGGGGTGCGCGACCTGCTGTCGTTTCCGATCGACGGGGACGCGCCGGCCGCGATCGCGCGGCGCCTGCTTGCCTGGCTCCGGACCGACGAGCAGCTACGCGAGCGCACCCGCGATTCGCTCGTGAGCACGGTGCGCGAGCGCTGGTCCTGGCAGGGGGTGGCGCGCGGGGTGATCGCCGCCGCGCTCGGCACCTCCGACGCTCCGCTCGCCCGGACGGTCGGATAGAGTCCAGCCCGCCAATGACTGTCGGGTCGATGTCGATAAGGGGAGGAACAGTGCTGGCGGCGGGTGTGTGCGCGCTGGCGGCGGCTGGCTGCTCGTCGGTCAAGCACTCCGACGCGGACCTGGTCGAAGGCAAGAAGGCGTTCGTCGCCAAGTGCGGCGCATGCCACACGCTCTCCCGCGCCGGTACCAAGGGCTCGCTCGGCCCCAATCTCGACGTGTCCTTCCAGGGGGCGGTCGAAGTCGGCGAGCGGCGCAGCTCGATCCGCAGCGTCGTCGAAGGCCAGGTGGAACACCCCAACCACTACGGGGTGATGCCTGCCAACCTGGCTAGCGGCGCCACGCTCGCGAACATAGCCGCATACATCGCCGAATCGGCGGCCAAGCCGGGCCACGACACCGGTCTGTTGGCGGCTACGGTGCAAGCACCCGGCTCGGGCAAGCCGGCGCAGGAGAAGGCCGGCAAGCTGGAAATCGCAGCCGACCCGACCGGCCAGCTCTCCTACGTAACCAAGAAGGCGAACGCCACGACGGGAGCGGTGACGATCTCGATGCCCAACATGTCCGGTGTCTCGCACAACATCGCCGTCGAAGCAGGCTCCCACGAAGCCAGCGGCACCGGCCCGGCGATTGCCGCCAGCTCGTACGTGTCCAAGGGCGTCGCGTCGATCAAAGTCACCCTCAAGCCGGGCTCGTACACGTTCTTCTGCCAGGCTCCCGGACACCGCGCGGCGGGCATGTTCGGGCAGATCACGGTCAAGTAGACCTCGGCGCACGCGCCGAG
>DATASE010000059.1:0-46468 GCA_036269375.1 Solirubrobacteraceae bacterium | reverse complement strand
AGGACCGACCCCTACCTGACCTTATGTACAAGCGACACGCAACAGGTGCCAAAACCATCTTATACACAATCGGACTCTCATGTCAAGTGCCTGGAGACCCACTAACGTTTGCTGAGGACAATACGCGCGAGGGGCGCCCACAAGTCCAGGGTCAACCGACCAGCCCGCGGAAGCGCTCGCCTCGGTCTTCGTAATCGGTGAACTGATCGAAGCTCGCGCAGGCGGGTGAGAGCAGGACGATCTCCCCCGCTCGCGCGCGCTCGCGTGCCAACTCGATTGCGCGCTCGAGCGTGTCGCACGACTCGGCCGGGACCCCACTGTCCGCGATCGCGGCTGCAATCAAAGGGGTGTCTTCGCCGATCAGGTACACGGCGCGACAGCTGCACGCGACCGCGGGGCCAAGGGGCGCGAAGTCCTGCCCCTTGCCCTGCCCGCCGAGGAGCAGGTGGATCGGTCGCTTCGGCGCGCCGGCGTCGGGACGCTCGACGGGGGCGGGGGCGAGCGCGTCCAGGGCGACCAGGGTGCTCGCGACGTTGGTCGCCTTCGAGTCGTTGACGTAGCGCACCCCGTCGCGCTCGGCCACCAGCTCCAGCCGGTGCGCGACGCCCGGGAAGGAGCGCAGACCGGCGCGGACCGACTCGAGGTCAAGCCCGCACTCAAGGCAGGCCGCGGCCGCGGCCATCGCGTTGTGCAGGTTGTGGCGACCGGGGATGGCAAGGTCAGCGGCGTCGATCAACCGCTCGCCACGCCAGCACAGGTGCCCCTCGCTCAAGGAAATGTCGGCGACAGCGCCCTCGCCGAAGGTGACCTGGCGTGCGGCCCCTGGGATCGGGCCGAGGTCGAGGCCGACCGGGAGGATCGCGCGGTCGACGGGTCGCTGGTTGGCGAAGATCCGCAGCTTGGCCGCCGTGTAGGCCGCGAGCGTGCCGTGGCGGTCGAGGTGGTCGGGCGCGACGTTCAGCAGCACCGCGACCTCGGGCGCGAAGGCAAGCGAGTCCTCGAGCTGGAAGGAGGAGGCCTCGCAGACGATCCGCGCGCGAGAGTCGACCTTCCCAACGAGTGAGCTGAGGGCGGTGCCGACGTTGCCGGCCACGGCCACGGGTGCGCCGGCCGTGCGGTGGACGTGCCCGATCAGCTCCACCGTCGTCGTCTTGCCGTTGGTCCCGGTGACCGCAAGGAAGGCGTTTGACAGCAGCCGCCAGGCCAGCTCGAGCTCGCCGAGCACCGGGACGCCGGCGGCGTGGCCCAGCGCGATCGCCGGCACGTCGGCCGGGACGCCGGGACTCTTCACGAGCGACGCGAAGCGGCCCACAAGGGCCGCTCCATCCCAATCCTCACCGCCGAGGTGAAGCTCCACGCCCGCGTCGGCGAGCGCCTGCGCTCCGTCGGGGCGGCCGAGGTCGAGCCCGATCACCTGCTCCCCGCGCGCGCGCAGGGCAAGCGCCGCGGCCTGCCCCGAGCGCGCCAGCCCGACGACCAGGAAGGGCCCTGGCGGCGGCTCGGGCCGGCTCACCCCAGGCTCTGACGGTAGAGCGTGAAGCCGATCGCGCAGCAGATCGAGGCGACGATCCAGAAGCGCAGGATGATCTTCGTCTCAGACCAGCCGCGCAACTCGAAGTGGTGGTGGATCGGCGCCATCAGGAACACGCGCTTGCGCACCGTCTGAAAGGAGACGACCTGGATCACGACCGACAGCGCCTCGATCACGAAGATGCCACCGAGCAGGATCAGCAGCACCTCGGTCTTTGTCATCACCGCGAGCCCCGCGATCGCCCCGCCGATCCCGAGCGACCCGGTGTCGCCCATGAAGATCGTCGCCGGGAAGGCGTTGAACCAGAGAAAGCCGATGCAGCCGCCGACGAGCGCCCCGGCGAGCATCGCCATGTCGAAGTCTTCGGCGATGAAGCAGATGCCGATGTAGGCGAGCAGCACGATCGCCCCGCACCCGGCGGCCAGCCCGTCGAGCCCGTCGGCGAGGTTGACCGCGTTGGTGGTGCCGGCGACCACCAGGTAGATCAGCACCGGATAGAAGATGCCGAGGTCGATCTGGTAGTCGACGAAGCGCAGCCGCAGCGTCGAGGCCAGGTGCGCCTCGTGCGCAGCGACGAACCAAAGCCCCAAGGAGATCGCGATCGTCACGGCGAGCTTGGTGCGCCCGCGCAGCCCCAGCGAGCGGCGCCGCACGAGCTTGGTGTAGTCGTCGGCAAAGCCGAGCAGTGCGCACGCCACGGCGGTGCCGAACACCCCCACCGAGCGCCATTCGAAGTCCGAGAGGATCAGGTAGGGAACCATCACGGCCAGGAAGATCACGACGCCGCCCATCGTCGGCGTCCCGGCCTTCTGGTGGTGCCCTTCGGGCCCGTCCTCGCGGATGTGCTGGCCGAACTCGCGCTCGCGCAGGAACTCGATGAACTTCGGCGAGAGAAAGATGCAGATGAGCAGCGCGGCGGTGCCGCCGATCAGGATCCGCCCCATCGCTCAGCGGCGCCCGCGCGCGGTGTCAGCCGGATCGCTCGTCGCGCTCGTCGCGGACTTGCTGGCCGCGTCCGGCCGTTCCCCGCCAGCGCCGAGCCGCCGGCAGCGCAGCGCCTCGCGCGCGACGGTGACGTCGTCGAAGGGAACCTTCACCCCGCCGGCGAGCTCCTGCCCCTGCTCGTGCCCCTTGCCGGCGATCACCAGCACGTCGCCGTCGCGCGCAAGCGAGACAGCGCGCTCGATCGCCGCGCGCCGGTCGACCTCGGCGAGCACCGGCTCGGCGTGCGGGGGCCGCGCCGCGGCGTCCGCACCGGCCATGATCTCGGCGACGATCGCCTCGGGGTCCTCCGAGCGGGGATTGTCCGAGGTGACCAGCAGCACGTCGGCCAGCCGCGCCCCGATCTCCCCCATCAGGGGCCGCTTGCCGCGGTCGCGGTCGCCGCCGGCGCCGAACACGCAGATCACGCGTCCGTCGCCGAGGTCGTGCGCGGCGCTCAGCACGTTCTGCAACGAGTCGGGCGTGTGCGCGTAATCGACCAGGACGGCGAACCCCTGCCCCTCCGTGACGGCCTGCAGCCGCCCCGGCACCTGCACCCCGCGCTCCAGCGCGGCGACCAGCGCGTCCAGCTCGCCCCCCAGCGAATGGCAGGCCGCGAGCGCGGCGAGCGCGTTTGCGACGTTGAAGCGCCCGGCCAGCGGCAGCGCGAGTGGGCGCTCGCCGGCGGGAGTGAGCAGCGTGCAGCGCGAGCCGGAGAGATCGATGCGCACGTCGCGCGCCAGGTAGTCGGCGTCGTCGGCCTCGATCGCGAAGGTGACGGGCTGCTCCAGCTCGCCCGCAAGACGGCGCCCGTAGGGATCGTCGAGGTTGACGACCGAGATCGCGGGTCGAGCGCCTGGGTCCTCGGGCGCGAACAGCAGCCGCTTGGCCTGGAAGTAGTCCTCCATCGTCGCGTGGAAGTCAAGATGGTCCTGGGTCAGGTTGGTGAAGATCGCGGCGGCAAAGCGGGTGCCGGCGGTGCGCCCGAGCGCCAGCGCGTGCGAGGAGACCTCCATCACGCAGTGGGTCTCGCCGCCGTCGATCATCGCCCGGAAGGCGCGCTGCAGGTCGATCGCCTCGGGCGTCGTGCGGACGGCGGGGTGCTCCCGCCCGCCGATCACCGAGCGCACAGTCCCGAGCAGCCCGCAGCGCTCCCCCCGCGCTTCGAGCATCCCCCGCACCAGGTGTGCGGTGGTCGTCTTGCCGTTGGTCCCGGTGACGCCGATCACCCGCAGTGAGGCGGTGGGATCGCCGTAGAAGCAAGCCGCGAGCGGCCCCATCGCCGCCCGCACGGAGTCGACCAGCAGCTCGGGGACGCCTAGCCCGAGCGAGCGCTCGACCACCAGAGCGCGTGCCCCAGAGTCGACAGCAGCGCGCGCGAACTCGTGCCCGTCGCGCTCGTGCCCCGGCACGCAGAAGAACAGCGCGCCGGCAACGACGGCGCGGCTGTCGTAGGCAAGCGAGGAGATCGCGACGGGCTCGGGGGTGGGTGAGACCCCCAGCAGGCCGGGGATGCCGGCCCCCGCGAGCTCCTGGAGCGTCATCGGCTTGGCACCAGCGGAAGGCAAGGAGCGGGAGTCTACGCAGCTATCCGGGCGCGATACCCAGATAGGGAAGCGCGAATTCCATGATCTGCCCGAAGGCCGGCGCGGCGACGACGCCGCCATAGATCGAGCCGGCCTGCGGTTCGTCGACGATCACGGCGGCGAGCAGTTGGGGATGTTCGGCCGGCGCAAAGCCGACGAACGAGGCGACGTACGCGCTTTTGGAGTATTCGCCGGTCTGCGGGTCGATCTTCGAGGCGGTGCCGGTCTTGCCGGCGAGCGTATAGCCGGGCACCGAGACCTCCGAGGCGGTGCCGCCCGGCGCGAGGACTCCCTTGAGCATCGAGCGCAGCTCAGCGGCGGTGGCGGACGAGATCACGCGCCGGCCGTGTGGGCGGACTGGCGGGCTCGCCCCCACGCGGGCAATCACGTGGGGTACGGGCAGCACGCCGCCGTTGGCGATCGCCGAGTAGGCAGCGGCCATCTGGATCGGGGTCACGAGCTCGCCCTGCCCGATCGGCAGGTTGCCCATCGAGGACCCGGAGTAGCGGCTGAGGGGCAGCGTCGCGCCGGTTTCCTCGCCCGGCAGATCGATGCCGGTGCGCTCGCCGAAGCCGAAGCGGCGCACCCAGCCGTTGAAGCGGTCGGCCCCCTCGACCTGCCCGATCTTGATCGCTCCGACGTTGCTGGACTGGGCGAGGATCTGCGCTGTGGTGAGCGACTCGGTGGCGTGTTCGGTGTCGTCGTGGATCGTCCGCCCCCCCAGTTCGATCTGGTCGGGGATTTCAAAGCCGGTGTCGGGGGTGATCCGCCCGTCCTGCAGAGCCCCGGAGACGACGACCGACTTGAACGTCGAGCCGGGTTCGTAGTTGAAGCCGACCGCCCGGTTTTGGAACGCCTGCACGGCGTTTTCGCCCGGATGGTTGGCATCTGCAGCTGGCAAGTCGGCCATCGCCAGGATCGAACCGTCGCGCGGGTCCAGCACGATTGCGGTCGCGTCCTTGGGATGAAAGTCCTGGCCGACCGCGGCGAGCACGTCTTCGGTTCGCTGCTGGATGTTCGCGTCCAGCGTCAGCGTGAGCGTCTTGCCAGGCCGCTCGGGCTGGGTTTCGGCGATCGAGACGGGCTCTCCCTTGGCGTCGCTGACGACGCTGCGCTTGCCGGCGCGTCCGGACAGCAGCGAGTTATCGGACAGCTCGAGCCCCATCCGACCTTCGTTTTCAGAACCCACGAAGCCGAGCACCTGCGCGGCCAGGTCGCCGCGCGGGTAGACGCGTCGCATCACGGGCACCCCCTGCACGCCGGGGATCTTCAGCGCGAGCGCCTTCTTGGCGGCCCGGTAGGCAAGCGCGTGCGCCAGATAGACAAAGCCCCTGTGCTCGCTCAACTTCGCCAATACCTGTTCGCTGGAGATCCCAAGCAGCGGCGCCAGCTCGCGCGCGTCTGCGAGCGGTTCGGAGATCAGGTAGGGGTCGGCGCTCAGCTGCACCGCGGGTTCTGAGATCGCAAGCGCGGTGCCGTTGCGGTCGGTGATCGTGCCGCGCTGGGCGGGAACGGTTTCGTCGGTCAACTGCTGGGTGTGCGCCGCGCGGCGCAGCGCCCCCGCGTGCGGCCCGCCCAAATAGAGCGCCCGCACCCCGGCCAGCGCCAGGAGTCCCACGAAGAGTGCGAACAGCAGCCCGATCCGTCGCTGCAGCGCGGCCATCGCTCAGCCGTGTCCCGCTTGCGTTTCTTCTTGGCTGGTCTGGGTCGGCGCGCTTTCTTCGCTGGCTGCGCCCGTGGCGCTTTCGCTGCCACCGCTTGCTTCGCCGGTAGAGGTGGGAGTGCTTTCGCTGGCCCCACTGGTTTCGGCGGCGGAGGTGGGAGCGCTTTCGCGCGCCTGGATCGGCTGCGCCAGCGCCGCCGCGGCACGAGCCACGTAGGTCTGCCCCGCGCTTACGAAGTGGACGCTGCCCGGTGCGGCGAAGGTCATCCCCAACGCGGCGGCGAGCGGCTCGACGCGCCCTTCGCCGGCCGCGGTGGCGGCTGCGATCCCGAGCTGCGCGTTTTCGCGCTGGACGCTCGCCTCACGCACGAGCGTGGCGCCGATGCCGGCGTTCAGCCGCAACACGATCAGCTGCATCGCCACGATCCCGATCAGCGAGAAGGCAAGCACCCCGATCCACAACCGTCCGCGGGCGAGGCGGTCGAGCAGAGCACTGTCGGCGATGCGGCGATGGAGGTGAAGGACGCGCAGCGCCAGGCCGCGTGGCGGCGCCGCGACGCGCGGCTGCGCCGGACGGGCAGGGCGAGCGGTGCGAACGGGGCCGGAGATCCGGCGCGGATGGCGCACCGGCGCGCGGCGCGGAGCCGTGCGCGGGCGCGTGGTTGTGTTCGTGCGTGGCCGCGTGGTCGTGCGCGGACGCGGCAGCGCCTCGGCGGCGGCTGGCGGGGTCATGCCTCACCTCCCTGGTGGTTTGCGGCTTGCAACTTGACGGCGGCGCGCAGGCGCGCCGAGGCGGCGCGCGGGTTGCGGTCGATCTCGCCGGCGGTGGGCACGATTGCCCCGCGCGTCAGCAGGCTCGCCTGCGGCTCGCGCCCGCAGGCGCAGACCGGCAGGTCGGGCGGGCAGACGCAGCCACGCGCGCGCTCGACCAGGAAACGCTTGACGCGGCGATCCTCCAGCGAGTGGAAGGAGATCCCGGCCAATACGCCGCCGGGGCGCAACAGCTCCCAGGCCCGGGGCAGCGCAGCGTCGAGCTGGCCAAGCTCGTCGTTGACGGCGATCCGCAGCGCCTGGAAGCTGCGCTTGGCGGGATGACCGGAGGCAAAGCGAGCCGGCGTGGGGATCGCGGCGACGATCGTCTCGACCAGTTCTGTGGTCGTCTCGATCGGGGCCTGGCGGCGACGACGACCGATCGCGCGAGCGATCTGGGAGGCCCGGCGCTCCTCGCCGAGCTCGCGCAGGACGCCGGCCAGGCGGCGCTCGTCCCACTCGTTGACGAGCTCGCGCGCGCTCAACTGCTGGCTCGGGTCCATGCGCATGTCAAGCGGTGCCTCATAGGAGTAGGAGAAGCCCCGCTCGCGCGTGTCGACCTGCATCGAGGACATCCCCAGGTCGAAGTAGACGGCGTCGACGCCCGGGTGGCCGGGGTCTGACTCCTCGAGCAGCAGCGCAAGCCCCTCGGCGTAGCCGCCACGAATGAAGCGCATCGAACAGGAGGCGGTGTCGGCCAGCTCGAGGAAGCGCTCCTGTGCGAGCGGGTCGCGGTCGATCGCGATCAGCGTCCCGTCCGGCCCGAGGCGCTCTGTCACGAGCCGCGCGTGCCCGCCGCCGCCGAAGGTGCAGTCCACAACGGTCTGGCCAGGCTGCGGGTCCAGCAGCCCGAGCAGCTCCTCAGCGAGGACCGGTATGTGATTGGCGGTCATATCCAGCAGCATGGTCAAGCGGTGTCGTCGACGCGGGCGGTGATGGCGGCGACGCTGCCGAGTAGCGCGGGCCGGTGCTCCTGCCAGGTCGCCCGGTCCCACAGCTCCAGCCGCTCGCCGGCGCCGACGACGGCGACGTCCTTGCTCAGCTGGGCGTGCTCGCCGAGGAAGCCCGGGACCATGATCCGTCCGGCCGCGTCGAGGTCGGAGTCCTGCGAGCTGCCGTAGAAGAAGCGCTCGAGCTCGGTCAGCCGCGAGGACAGCGGCGGCAGCTCGGCCAGCGAGCGTTCCGTGTAGCGCTCGTAGTCCTGTGGCCGCCAGACGCCGACGTAGGGCTTCAGATCGACGGGCATCGCAAGCACGACGCCCTCGGAGAGCGCGGCTCTGTAACGCGCCGGCACCGTGAGGCGGTTCTTCGCGTCGAGCGTGTGGTCGAAGGTGCCGCGGAAAGCCAACTGGGAGCTCCGGTCGAAGATGGGAGCCGCGGTGGAGGAGTGGGAGGAGCTCCTCCACCACGGCTCGTTGCGCGCCAACTTACCCCACTTTGCCCCACAACGCAAGCCTAAGCAAACATTTTCTCCCATCTTGCCGTCCGGAGGACCCGCTATGGAGCCTTCAACGAGGCGCCCGACGCGGGCGAAAGAACCTGCTATGCCGCGCCGAGCCGGCGTGTAATGTGGGAATCCGTGAGGAGGCGGGGGTTTGCCAACGCAAAGCGCACGAGGCCCGTGCGGTTGCCGCGTAGGGCCGTGCTTGCGGCGTTTGCCGCGGCGCTGGCGCTGGCCGGTGCCGTGAGCGGTTGCGGGGGTTCCTCCGGCTCGGGCAGCGCCGACCCCGCGACGCTGGCGCCCGCCTCGGCGCCGCTGTACGCAAGCGTTGCGATCAAGCCCGCGGGGGGCTCCGGCGGCGCCGCGATGGTGGCCGCGCGCAAGCTCACGCACTTGGCCGAACCGTATGGCAGCGTCGCCCAGACGCTGCTGGCGAGTGCGGGCGGCAAGCTCGAATACAAGCGCGACGTCGCGCCGTGGGTGGGCGAACGCGCGGGTGTGTTCGTGACGTCGCTCGGCTCGAGCACGCAGGCGCTCCGCGCCTCCTCGTTGCAGGGACTGCTGCAGGGCGGTCTCGCGAGCCTGCCCGGCGCGCTCGGCGCCGGCGGCTTCGGCGCACACGGGACGCAGGGAGCGATCGTGGCGCAGACCAGCGATGCCGGGGCGGCACGCTCGTTCCTCTCCAAGCACGCGGGCGAACAGGGAGCGCACGCCGCCAGCTACCGGGGCGTGAGCTTCGAGCTGACCCCCTCGGGGGTGGCCGAGGGCCTGGTCAAGAACTTCGCCGTGGTCGGCAGCGAATCAGGCATGCACGCCGCGATCGACGCCTCGCTCGGCTCCCCCTCGCTGGCGCATGCCCCCGGCTACGCACCGCCGGCTACCGACACGATCGTCGCGGCCTATCTCAAGCCCGAAGCGCTCGCCGGTGCCGGCTCCTCACAGCTCGGTCAGCTGTTCGCCGGCGCGCAGTCGGCGACGCTGACGGCAACCGCGACCGACAGCCAGATCGCGCTGTCGGGCGAAATCCACGGCAGTACCACGGCGCCGCCGCTGCTCGGTGCCGAAGGGGCACGGGAGCTCGGCGAGCTGCCGACCAACAGCTGGCTTGCCGCCGGCGTCGGCGACACCGGCCGCAACCTCCCGCGCGCGCTCGGTCTGCTGCAGAGCGTGGCTTCGCTTGCCACCTCGACGGTGTTCGCGTCCTTCGGCGGTCCGAGCATCGAACGAATCTTCAAGCTGCTCGCCTCGCCGCAGGCAAAACTGCAGCAGGACTTCGCCCCGTGGGCGGGCGCCGGCGGGATGTTCGTCGCCGGTAGCGGCCTGCTGAACCTGCAGGCGGGACTTGTGATCGCCTCCAAGGACCCGGCGGCCTCGCGGGCTGCAGTGGCAAAGCTCGGGGCGTTGATGCGGCAAGCCGGCGCGCTGGTCGCCCCCGCGTCGATCTCCGGGACCGACGCCGCACTGAGCGTCAAGCTGACCGGCTTTCCCGCCGAGATCTTCATCGCCGACGGAGCGGGGAAGTTCGTGCTCGGGCTGGGACAGCAGTCGGTCGAAGCGGCGATCTCGCCGTCGGCGACGCTGTCGACGTCCTCGGCCTATTCGAGCGCCGCGGCATCGCTGGCCGATCGGCGATCCCGTCGATCGTCGATCGGCGGTGGTATCGAACCGAGCCTGATCGTGGAATTCCCGACGATGCTGGGTTTTCTCGAAGGCTTGGGGCTCACGCAGAGCCCGTCGCTGGCGAGCATCGTGCCGTATTTGAAGTCGCTGGGGACTTTGACGGCGGGGGCGAGCGGGAACGGCGGCGTGCAGCGCTACAAGGTCGTGCTCGGACTGGGCTGAGCGGAGCCGCTATGCCGGCACCGGCTCCACCCCACCCCGCTCCCGCGGTCTGTTCTCCGTCTCGATGATCACCCGACACGGGCGCTTGGCCAGCAAGTACGCCGCCGTTGGGCCGATCTTCTGCTCTCCCACCGGAGCGTGGATCGTCGACCAGTAGATCACGTCCGCATCCACCCGTAGCGCCTCTTCCACCAGGGCCGCTCCGGGGTTGCGCGTGCGGATCAGCCCCGTGCGGATCTTGATGCCCATCCGCCGCGCCTTGATCCGCGCGCTCTCGAGCGCCGCGCGGCCTTCGGCCTCCTCGGCTTCAAGGCCCGACTCCAGCGAGAGCTGGCTCGGTACGGGCAGCACGAAAACCGCATAGACGACTCCCTCTTCGCCGATCAGCTTGGCCGCGCTCGACAGGGCACTGGCCGACACGTCGCCGCCGAAGATCGGCACCAGCGCCGTCTTGTAGCCGAGCGCCTGGAAGTCGGCCGGGCGCTCGGGGCGAGCGATCTTGTAGGAGCGACGGGGATCTAGTCCCTGGCGACGGCGGTAGAAGAAGTAGCCCCCCATGCCGAGCACCATCCACGGGATGCCGATCGTACGGGCCTCGGTGTGCAGGGCCACGACGGTGCACCACGCCGCAAACGTGCCGAGCGCGCCAAGCACCGCCATCAGCGAGATCGAGTAGCCGCGAACGGTCACGTTCCACGGCATCCGGTAAGGGCGCTCACGGTCTGGCTCCTTCACCCGCAGCGCCACGAGCGCCACGTGCGCGGTGGTGAACGAGAGCATCGCCCCGAACGAGTAGAGGTTGCCGAGCAGCGTCGTTTCGCCGGGCAGGATCAGCAGGGCTGCCAGGCCGGAGAAGACGACGATCGTGAACCACGGCGTGCGATAACGAGCGTGAAGCTGCGAGAAGATCCCCGGCAGCTGCCGGTGCTCGGCCAGCGACCAAGACAGGCGCGATATCCCGATCAGCCCGGCATTGGTGGCGATGAAGAGGATCGTCGCCGCCAGCACGCCCACGTAGTCCTCGGCGATCGTTAGCACCGTTCCGTGCAGCCCGAGGTGCTTGACGATCCCCAGGACCGGGTCGTTTTCATAGACAGAGCTCAGTTCGGTCGTGTACCTGCCCGCCTCGTGCACGACCGGCAGCGCCGACAGCGCCACGACTGAGATGCCGGCGTAGATGCCGAGCACCGCGATCAGCACGAGGTTGACCGACTTGGGCACGTCGTGTCCAGGGTCCTTGGCCTCCTCGGCCATGTTTGAGACCGTCTCGATGCCGGTGTAGGCGACCATCGCCACCGACAGGGCGAACACCAGCTTGGTCCAGGTCGGCGCCACCCCGAGGTGGATCTGGTTGACGAGCAGGTCGGGGTTGAGCACCAGCGCAAAGCCGAGCCCGACCAGCAGGACCTGAGTGCACAGGTCGGCGACCGCCAGCAGCAGGTTGAGCTTGGCCGACTCGCCCAAGCCGCGGATGTTCAGCGCGGCCAGCAGCACGATCGTCACCAGGCCGCCGATGATGTCGCCCGGGTTGTGGGTCAAGGCGGGGAAGAACGCGCCCAGATAGTGCGGCACGAAGAACGCCGAGATGGCGATCGTGATGATGTAGTCGAGACTCAGGGCCCAGCCGGCGAAGAAGGAGACGACGTCGTTGAAGGCGTGGCGGGCAAAGGACGAAGAGCCGCCGGCCTCGGGGAACATCGCAGCGCCCTCGGCGTAGGTCTTTGCCGTCAGCACGAACAGGCCGCCAGCGAACATGAAGACGACCGGCGTCAGGCCGAGCGCGTAGCCGGCGACCAGGCCAAGCGCGTAATAGATCGAGGACCCGACGTTGCCGTAGGCGGTCGCGAACAGTCCCGGGACGCCTACGGAGCGGCGCAGTCCGTGCTCGGTCAGGCGTGCCATCTCACCCGGAGCGTATAGCGGCTGCCCCATGGGGCTGTCGCACGCGTCGGCGATGGCGGGAAACCACGCAAGCCGTGTTCGCGTGAGCGGAATGCAATATCGCGTGCAGACACAGCGCTCAGGCAGGAGGCGCGCTTATGATCTCGACGCCTCACGGACGAAACGGCCCGTGGGGGCCAACGCCGAGACCCCCACCGACGAGATCATGGACAAGACACGCCGCGGCAACTACGACTCTGGACAGGACTTCGTCCTCGAATACGGAGACCTGCGCTTCACGTTCAACGAACGCGACTTCTCCGAGCGCTGCGAGCAGGCGGCGATCAAGCTCGGCTTCGTCGGCGGCCGGCTCGGCGATGACGAGCTCGAGGACCTCGTCAACCTCGCCGTCAACGGCGACGTCTCCGACCCGGCCTCTGCGCTCGGCGAGCACGTCAACGACTGCTGGCCAGAACTGGTCGGCCCGGCCGAGCGCTCGCTCGTGCACTGGCTGCGGCGGCTGGTCTTTCGCAGCGCCTGGCTCGACCAGCGCGTCAACGAGGGCGAGCTGGACTTCTGCTTCCTCGAGGACAGCGGCAGCTTCGTGTACGTCCAGCGCGACGGCGCCGCGGGCGAGCCGATCGAACTCGCCCCCGAGCCGTCGTGGGGCCGAGTCGCCTACAGGCGCTAGAGGCGTTTAGAAGCTCTGGCTTTACCCGTCGCTTGCCGAGGCGCGGGCGCGGGCGATCGCCTCGGCGCCGTCCTCGCCGACGAGCAGCTCCGGGCGCAGCGTCCCGCTGCGCACGAGGTCGATCGCGGGGAACTTGCCGCTGCCGGCGAGCACCGGGTCCAGGGCGATCACCGTCGTCTCGCCGCCCACCGGCGCGGGGGCGGTGGCGATGACGGTCAGCGAGCCACCCTGCTCGAGCTTGCGTGCCGCTGCCAGGGCGCGGCGTGCCGCCTGAAGCGGCAGATCGCCGAGGCCGTCGATCAGCACGACGGCGTCGGCGCCGCGGGCGGCCATTCGCTTGGCTGTCTCCACGGCCGCCTCGACCGCCTGTGCCTGCGCGTCGGGGCCCGCCGCGAAGCTGACAGCCGCGGCTGGCTGCACCGTGCCGCCGCGCCACTTCGCGATCTCCTCCGGCCGCGCTCCGGCCAGCACGAGGCTCAGCTGCAGGTCCTCGCGACCGGCAAGCGCGTCGGCGATCCGCACCAGCGCCTCGGTCTTGCCCGAGCGAGGCGGGCCGGCGATCACCGCACGCGAGCCGCGGCCCAGCGGCGTCAACCACTCGATCGCCTTCAGCGTCGGGTCCTCGGAGCCGAAGGTCAGGTGCTCGCTGGGGTAGGACACCGCAAGCTCCTCGTAGCGAGTGCCCTCGGCGACCGACTCGGCCGGGGCGCCGTTGATCGTCTCGACCCGCACCAGCGAGGGGTGGCGCTCGGAGCGACGCGGCGCGCGCACCGGGCCTGCGACACGGTCGCCTGGGACGAGCTCGCAGCGGCGCACCTGAGCAGCGGAGACGTAAACGTCTTCGTCGGAGGGCTCGGGCGGGTGTACGCGCAGCAGCGCCGACCCATTGCCGAGGATCTCCACGACGCCCTCGCGCAGCGACTCGGGCTCGCGCTCGGCGGTGGTTCGCTCTCCTGCGTCGCCACCGCCGGAGCGCCCGCCGGCCGACCTGGAGCCCTCCCCGGCCGTGCGCGTGCCGCGTCCGCGCCGGCGCCTCGGCGCGGGCTGCTCGTCCTCCAGCGCCTCGGCGGGCGGCTCGACCGCCTCGTCCTCCTCGCCCCCGTCCTCGTCTGGCTCGGGCGTTCGGGCACGGCGCGAACGGGGACGCAACGGGCGCCGGCGGCGCGTGCCGCGCTCGGCGTCCTGGCGCTCGCCGTCCTCGGAGGCTCCCTCGGTGCGCTCGCCGAGCAGGGCGTCGATCAGGTCGGCCTTGCGTAGCCGGCGAAAGCCCTCCAAGCCGACCTGGTCGGCTATCTGGTGCAGGTCGGCCAGCGAGCTGGCCTCGAGCTCTGAGCGGTCGAGCACGGTCATGTTCTCTCCTTGTGTGATTGGGGCGGTTGGCGTCCGATTCGCGTTGGACAGCGATCGGCACCCGCTTGTGCGATGACAACCCTAGCTGGCGGCGCGGTCGACCCGCGGCTCGCCGCGCTCGTGGCGCAGCTCCTCGGCCAGTGCCAGCTCGCGCGGCAACTCGGTGCGGGCGCTCAGCGCGGCGCGGACGGCGATGAAGTCCGCCGCCGCGGCGACGTCATGGACCCGGAAGACATGCGCGCCGGCGTCAAGGCCGTGGGCGAGCGCCGCCAGCGTGCCTGGCCCGCGCTCGCTGGGTGCGCGCCCGGTCAGCGCGCCGATGAAGTCCTTGCGCGATATCGCCATCAACAGCGGTCGGCCCAGCTCGTGCAGGCGGGGCAAAGCTGCCAGCAGCTCGACGGTCTGCGCCGGTGTCTTGGCAAAGTCCGGGCCAGGGTCGAGGATCAGCTGCTCGGCGCGCATGCCCTGCGCGCGAGCCAGCTCGATCCGCTCGCTTAGGAAGGCGATCACCTCGGCTGTCACGTCCCGATAGAGGTCGGGATCCTGCAGGCGCTGCTTTGGCGGCGCCGCCGTGTGCATCACGACCAGGGCCGCGCCGGTCTGCGCGCACACGCCCGCCAGCTCCGGGTCGCGCAGGCCACTGACGTCGTTGACGATCGCCGCTCCGGCCGCGATCGCTGCGCGCGCGACCTCTGGCTTGTAGGTGTCGACGGAGACGAGCGCGCCGAGCTTTGCCAGTCGCTCGATCAGGGGCACGACCCGCTCGCGCTCCTGTGCCACCGCAACCGCAGGGCGATCGGTGCTCGCCGACTCGCCACCGACGTCGAGGACGTCCGCGCCGGCGGCCAGCTGGCTTTCGGCTAGCTCGACCTGGCGCGCGAGCGTGGCGTAGCGACCGCCGTCGCTGAAGGAGTCCGGCGAGGCGTTGACGACCCCCATCAGCAATGGGCGCTCACCGAGCCACAGCTCGCGCCCGCCGGCCAGCAGGCGCCGCGGCTCGACCGCGGCGGGCGGGGCGCCGCCGGGGGCGGTCCCGGCGCTCACCCCGCGTCCGGTGCTCACCTCACGCCCCCACCACGACGCCCTCGTCGCGCGCCTCGCGGCGGAAGCGCTCGACCTCGGCCTCGCGCCGACGCTCGTCCCAGCCCAGCTCCTCGCCGAGCAGCTCTGCGACGCGGACGACAGCGGCGGGACCAGGCTCAGCAGGCTCAGCAGGCTCAGCAGTCACGGACCCGGCAGAGCCGCCGTCCTGCCACAGCTCGCGCGCTGCCAACAGGGCAAGGCGCGTGCGTCGCAGCAGCACGTCGCCGACGCTGGCCGCCTGCTCGCGCCGCGCGGCGAGCACCACCTCGGCCTGCAGGTCGGGCAGGCCCGGCTGGATCGGCGCGGAGAGCTCGGGGCGCTCCGCCGCGATCGCCAGCACCTCGTGCGCGGCGTAGCCGTAGCGCGCGGCGAGCGCCGCGAGCGCCGCAGGCTCGACGCCGGCCACGCGCTCGAGCTCGTCGGCGTCGACCGGCTGACCGAGCGGTATCTCGGCTGTCCGGCACGGCGCCTCGCGCGCTTCGCGCGCGACGAGGCGATCGACGGTCTGCTTTGCCATCCGCCGCCAGGTGGTGAGCTTGCCGCCGGTGATCGTCACCGTGCCGTCGGGCGACTCGTACAGCTCGGCGCGACGCGAGATGTCGACCGACTTCTTGCTGTCGCCGGTCGAGATCAGCGGGCGAACGCCCGCGAAGGCTCCCGTCAGGTGCGAGCGGTCCAGCTGTAGCGCGAAGAACTCGTTGACCGCGTCGAGCAGGTAGTCCACGTCCTGCTCGGAGGGCGAGACGTGCTCGAGCGGACCCTCGTAGTCGTTGTCGGTCGTCCCGACGAGCGTGCGCCCGAGCCAGGGCAGCGCGAAGATCGAGCGCCCGCCGCCAGCCGGAACGATCGCTCCCGCGACAAGCGGCACGTCCTCGTGGCGCAGCGTCAGGTGGGTGCCGCGGCTCGGGCGGATGTGCGGCAGCTGCGCCTCGCCGGCGGTCGTGCCGGCCGCCTCGCCGCCCGCCCCCGCCTCGCCGGGCGCGCCGGGGGCGGACAACAGCGCGTCGGCCCACACTCCGGTGGCGTTGACGACGTTGGTCGCGCGCAGCTCGAAACGCTCGCCGCCGATCTCGTCGCGCACGTGCGCTCCGCGCACGCGGGCCTCGCTCACCATCAGCTCGGTCGCGCACAGTCGGTTTGCGCACACCGCGCCGAAGCGCTCGGCCTCGCCGAGCACCGTCAGCACCAGGCGGGCGTCGTCTGTCTGACAGTCGTAGAACAGGTAGCCGCTGCTCGGCTCGCGCGCCGCAAGCGCGGGCAGAAGCTCGCGCACCTCCTCGGCCGAGAGGATGCGGTGGCGCTCGGGGCTCCATGCCTCCGAGCGCTCGAGCAGCGCCACGCGGCTGGGCTCGGGCTCCTCCTCGCCGACCGTGCGCTCGCCACCGGAGCCCCGCTCGCCGCGGCCGCGCCGGGCTCTACCCGCGCGCAAGCGCTCGCCGACCGAGCGGCGGTCCGTCACGGACATCACGTCGTAGAGGTTCAGACCGACCCCCATCAGGCGGTCCGGGCGCGTGCCGTCGAAGGCGGGGACGACGAGCGGCAGCGGGCGCACCAGGTGCGGCGCCAGCGCTGTCAAGAGCTGGCGCTCGAGCAGCGCCTCGCGGACGAGCGCAAGGTCGAAGTTCTGCAGGTAGCGCAGGCCGCCGTGGACCAGCTTGCTGGAGCGACTGGAGGTCCCGGACGCATAGTCGGCGCGCTCGATCAGGGCGACGCTGTAGCCGCGCGAGGCGGCGTCGAGCGCGACGCCGGCGCCGGTGATGCCGCCGCCGATCACGAGCAGGTCGAATTCCTCGGCGGCGAGCGTGCGCAGGGCGTCTTGGCGAGCGATCACCATGCCAGGGTACGCTCTGGCACCGATGTCGAGCCCGTCCCAGCATGCATCCGTAGCCGGCGGGCAGGCCCCGACGGCCGGCGAGCGATCGTCCGGCGTGGCTACCAGGCGACAGTCCAGCGTGGCCGGCCAGCGCTCATCCGGTCTAGCCGGCGCTGCGATCGATCGCCTGTTCGAGCGGCTGTTGCGGTGGCGCGAGTGGGCGATTCCGGTGGCGATCGTCGCGCTGGCCGCCGGCCTGCGGCTGTGGTCGATCGGCCACGACGTGCCAAATCCCTTCTACGACGCGGCCGTGCGCAGCATGGGGCTCTCCTGGCACAACTTCTTCTTCGGCGCACTCGATCCCAGCGGGCAGATCGCGATCGACAAGCCGCCGCTTGACCTGTGGCTGCAGGTCGCCGCCACCAAGCTGCTCGGCTTTGACCGCACAGCACTGGCGCTGCCTGAGGCGCTCGGCGGGATCGCCGCGGTGGCGATGCTGTATGCGGCGCTCGCGCGCGCGTGCGGGCGGCTGGCCGGCTCGATCGCTGCGCTGGCGCTTGCGGTGCTGCCGATCGCGGTGCTGACGGCGCGCAGCGACACGATGGACTCGGTGATGAGCGCGCTGCTGGTGGCGGCGCTGTGGGCCGCTGTCGTGGGGGTGCAGAGAAGAAGCGGGCGCTGGGCGCTGGTCAGCGCGGCGTTGGTTGGGCTGGCGTTCAACGTCAAGCTGCTGCAGGCGCTCGTGCCGCTGCCGGCGCTCGCGCTGCTGTGGTGGAGCGCTGTACGACCGGGGTCGCCAGTGCGCGGGCGGCTGCGCGGCAGCGCTCGCGCTGGTGGCACTCGCCTGGGCACTCGTTGCCTCATTGACGCCCGCCTCGCGACGACCCGTACCCCAGGGGTCTCGCGACGGCAGCATCTTCCACGCGATGTTCGTCTACAACGGGATCGAACGGCTGACAGGCAAAAGCCACGAAGCCGTCCCCTACGGCTTCTCGAGCCCCGCCGGGCCGCTGCGGTTGCTGTCCACCTCCTCGCCGTTCTACGGCAAGCTGATCGGGTTCGCGCTGCTTGCGACGTTGTTGCTGGCCGCAGCCGCGCTGGTGCTGTGGCGGCGCGAACAGGAGCACAGCCTGTGGCCGCTCGCGCCGCCGCGCACCGTTGCTTTGAGGATCGCCGAGTCCGGAGACGGCGAGCGTTGTGTACGGCTGCTTGCGCTCTCGCTGGCCCTGTGGATCGGGGTCTCGTACTTGCTGTTCAGCTTCATGGGCAAGCTACAGCCGCGCTATCTGGAAGCTCTCTCGCCGGGGCTTGCCGCTGCGTTGGGAGTCGCAGCGGCGTTCGTGCTCGCGCGCGCAGGGCGGCGATTGCCAGCGCCGGCGCGGCGGCCGGCGCTTGCGCTCCTGCTGATCGCGTTCGCGGCCCAACCGTTGATCTACTCGATCCAGCTGATCGAAACGAACACGACCGACGCCAACCCGACCGGCTCGGGAGTGCAGTACTACCGCTACCTGCACGCCCATCGCGATGGCGCGCGCTACGAGGTGGCGGCCAGCAATCCGCTCGCGGTGGTCGGGCTGATCGCCGCCGATGGGCAACCCGTGCTGTTCCTGCGCACGCTCGACGGCATCCGTGTGAACGTGCCACAGCTGCGAGCGCTGGTGCGCGAAGGCGCGGTGCGCTTCGCGATCGTCCCCAACCGCTGCCGACCCCGGCGCCACTGCACGCCGACCAGCGCTTGGACGCAGCGCAACGCCGTCGAGGTGATGCCGGGACTGTACCGCTACCTACCTGCCAACCGCCTGCATTAGCCGTGACGCCGGTGGCGCTTCTTGCGCTTCTTCTTGTGCTTGGCTTGGGCGGCAACCGAGCTCGGGCCGCGACCGATGCCCGATAGCAGGAAGCCCATCACCTCACGGTCGGCAACGCGCGTGTAGACGCCGGCGAAGCCCGGTTGAGCGCAACCGTTGCCGAAGTCCACGAGACCGATCAGGACGTAGTCCGCGGGCGGGCGCGCCGGGCGGTCCTGGTCGACCAGCAGCGGGCCGCCGCTGTCCCCGTAGCAGGTGTCCGGGTGCGCACGGCCGCCCCCGGCGCAGATCATCGTCGGCGTGATCGGCTGTTCGATCAGCGAATACTGTTCTTCGCACGTCGCGTCGGCAACCAGCGGCAGGCGCACCGAGCGCAGGTAGGGCGGGTAGCTCGGAGCGGGGCCCGGCGAGGGGCTGACGTCGCCCCAGCCGCTCGCTGTCGCGTTGACCGGCGTGCTGGCGTTGGGGTTGCCAAAGCGGCTGGCCAGCGCCCGGTCGAGCACCACCGGGGCGATCCGATTGCTCCCGTTCGCGGCCGGCGCCGGGCCGGACCACAGCGGCGCGGCGAGCGTCAGCAACGCCACGTCGAAATCACTGCTCTCCTGGCTGTAGTGGGAATCGACCGAAATCGAGCGCACGGGATCGCGCAGGCTGCCAGCCTCTGGCGCAAGGCTGGTCGAGCCCGCCTGTACGGCGACGTGGTCCGGCTGACTGCCGGCGACGCAATGCGCCGCCGTGGCGACGTGGGTCGCATCGACGATCACACCGCCACAGAAGAAGCCCATCGCCGGCGAGGAGGCGCTCGGGTCGTACAGCGCGACCTGGAAGGGGAACTGCACGATCGAGGCCGGCACCCCACCGACCACGCTCGCGCCAGCCCGGACCGGCGCGAGCGTCCTGAGCGCGTTCGTCCTGCCCGAGGCACCGCTCCCAGCGGCGGCGGCGGGAGCGACGGCAAGGAGCGAGTCGAGCGTCGCCGAGAGGCCAACCAGCGCCAGCGCGAGAGACACCGCTGCGGCTGCCAGCGCCGTGCGCGGGGCGGTCCGACCCTCTCGTCCGGACCGCCCCAGACCCGAAGCTGATCCCCTCTGCGACAAAATGCTGACCTCTCAGCCTTATTTGTCTCTCCCTTTCAGTTGAAGATAAGATACGTTGTACTGCGTTGACAAGGCCTGTGTTGTCTGCATCGCGCGACACGCCGCGGCGCGCGGAAGAACGCGCCGTCTTGCGACAGCGAGGAAGGCCCACGCGCCGGCCCAGCGCCGACGCCGCCTACAACTGGCCGAGCTCGGCGGTGATCTCGCTCACCGCCGACTTGGCGTCGCCGAACAGCATCGAGGTCTTCGGGTCGAAGTACAGCTCGTTCTCGATGCCGGCGAAGCCGGGGTTCATGGAGCGCTTGATCACGATCACCGAGCGACTGTCGGCGACCTCGAGGATCGGCATGCCGTAGATCGGCGAGGAAGGGGTGTTCTTGGCCGCCGGGTTGGTGACGTCGTTGGCGCCGATCACGAGCGATACGTCGGTGCGCTGGAACTCGGGGTTGGCGTCGTCCATCTCCTTGAGCTGGTCGTAGGGGACGTCGGCCTCGGCGAGCAGAACGTTCATGTGGCCCGGCATCCGGCCAGCGACCGGGTGGATCGCATAGCTCACTTCCACCCCGCGAGCCTCGAGCTCCTTGGTCAGCTCGCGGACCGCGTGCTGAGCCTGAGCGACCGCCATGCCGTAGCCGGGGACGACGACGACCCGGCTTGCGTACGCCAGCTGGATGGCGGCGTCGGCGGCGCTCGTGGAGCGAACGGTGCCCTGGTGCTCTCCGGCGCCTTCGGCACCCTCGACGGCGCCGCCGCCGCCGAAGCCGCCGGCGACGATCGAGGGGATCGAGCGGTTCATCGCCTTGGCCATCAGGTTGGTCAGGATCGAGCCCGAGGCGCCGACGATCATGCCGGCGACGATCAGCGCCGGGTTGTTCAGCGCCATGCCGGTCGCCGCCGCGGACAGGCCGGTGAAGGCGTTCAGCAGCGAGATCACGACCGGCATGTCGGCGCCGCCGATCGGCAGCACGACGAAGTTGCCGAGCAGCGCCGCGACCACCAGCAGGCCGATGAACAGCAGTTCGGAGTGCGCACCGGCGATCAGGTCGACGCCGGCGGCGAGCGCCAGCACGAGCAGCACCAGGTTGACGATCTGCTGGGCGGGGCCGAGCGTGATCGGGCGGCCGGGTAGGATTTCCTGCAGCTTGCCGAAGGCGACGTTCGAGCCCCAGAAGGACACGGAGCCGACGATCGCCGCAAATACCGAGAAGATCGCCACGTAGGTCGGCAGGGCGCCGGTGTGAACGATCGCGTGTTCGACGAACGGACCGGATTCGTAGGTCGTGAGCACGGTGTGCGAGCCATAGGTCGAACCGTGGGCGCGGAACTCGACCCAGGAGATCAGCGCCACGGCGCCGCCGCCGACGCCGTTGAACAGCGCCACCATCTGCGGCATCGCGGTCATCTTCACTTGCCGCGCCGCCGGCACGCCGACGACGACGCCGAGCGCGATGCCGAGCGCGATCAGGCCCCAGTTGCCCTCGTCTGGCTTCAGCAGCGTCGCGACTACCGCCAGCGCCATCCCGACCGCCGCGATGCGGTTGCCGCGCACCGCCGTGGTCGGACCCGACAGGCCGCGCAGGCCCTGGATGAACAGGGCGAAGGCGACGATGTACAGGACGTAGATGAAGTTCTCGCTCTGCAGGAAGCTCGTTGCCAGCGGCAGGCTCACGATCCCGAACCTCCGCCGTCGCCTGGATGCTTGGGATTGGAGGATGAGGACGAGTCCTCATCCTCAGGCTTGGCCGCCTTGGGGCGCGACTTGAACATGTCGAGCATCCGGTCGGTGACCAGGAACCCGCCGACGATGTTGATCGTGCCGAAGGCGACGGCGATCACCAGCAGACCCTTGCTGAGACCGTCAAGGCCGGGCAGGCCGAGCAGGATCAGGCCGCCGAGCAGGACGATGCCGTGGATCGCGTTGGTGCCGCTCATCAGCGGCGTGTGCAGCGTGTTGGGCACCTTGGAGATGACGACGAAACCGATGAAGCCGGCAAGCACAAGGATCGCCAGGTTGGTCGTGAGCACGCTTGCGAGGATCATTCGCCTGCCTCCGCTGCCGCCGTGCCGCCGCTCGAGCTCGTAGCCCCGGGCGACGATTGCGAACCGCCGCCGGCCTCTACTGCCGCCTTGGCTCCGGGGTTGAGGATCTCGCCGTCGCGCACGATGCAGGCGCCGGCCACGATCTCGTCCTCGAAGTCGAGCTTCAGCTGCGGCTCGCCCTTGCCCTCCGAGTCGGAGGCATCCTGCGCCGGGGCCACCAGCAGATCCAGCAGCGCCTGCACGTTGCGTGCGAACAGCTGCGAGGAGTGCTCGGCCATGCTCGAGGGCAGGTTCAGTGGCGAGACGATCTTGACGTCGTGCTTGACGACCGTCTGACCGGGCTCGGTCAGCTCGCAGTTGCCGCCCGACTCGCCGGCCAGATCCACGATCACCGAGCCGGGCTTCATCCCCTGCACGGCCTCGGCGGTGACGAGCTTGGGGGCCGGGCGACCGGGGACGAGCGCCGTCGTGATGACCACGTCAAAGCCCTTGATCGCATCGGTCAGGGCCTGCTGCTGACGGGCGCGCTCCTCGTCGGTCAACTCGCGCGCGTAACCCCCCTCGCCAGCGGCCTCCAGGCCCAGGTCGAGCCACTGCGCGCCCAGCGACTGCACCTGCTCTGCCACCTCCGGGCGCACGTCGTAGCCGGTCGTTCGGGCGCCCAGGCGCTTGGCCGTGGCGAGCGCCTGCAGGCCGGCGACGCCGGCGCCGAGCACGAGCACCTTGGCCGGCGGGATCGTCCCGGCGGCCGTCATCAGCATCGGGTAGAACCGGCCCATGTTCTCGGCGCCGAGCAGCGCCGCCTTGTAGCCCGCGATGTTGCTCTGGCTGGATAGCGCGTCCATCGACTGGGCGCGGGAGATGCGCGGGATCGACTCCATCGCAAACGCCGTCGCCTTGGCCGCGGACAGCGCGCGGGTGGTCTGGGGGCTGCTCAGCGGCGCCAGGAAGCCGATCAGGATCGAGCCGCTCCCGAGCAGGGCGACCTCGGCCTCGCTCGGCGGCGAGATCTTCACGACCACCTTGGAGCGCCAGATCTCACCGGTGTCGCTGCTCATGCGCGCGCCGGCCTGTTCGAAGGCGGAGTCGGGCAGCAGGGCAGCCTCGCCCGCGCCGCTTTGCACGACCACGTCGATGCCCTTGGCCTTCAGCTTGGCGACCACCTCCGGCACGAGCGACACGCGCTGCTCGCCCTCGGCGGTCTCCTTCGGGACTCCAACCTGCATGAAGGGCGGGAAAGTACCCGATTGCGGGGACGGCGCGCAGTCAGACCGCTGCGATGGCTCTCGCAAACCAAGGCGCGGCCCGTCTCCGGTGGGCCCTCCCGGCCTCCCCTGTCCCGCAGACGGACAGTTCCGTGGGAGTCGTGTGCGAGACTCGAATCGCAGTGACCGTCAACCTCACGCGCATCTACACAAAGCTCGGCGACGGCGGCGAGACCCACCTGGGCGACATGAGCCGCGTCTCAAAGCTCCACCCGCGCGTGGAGGCGTACGGCACGGTCGACGAGCTGAACGCGGCTCTCGGCGTGGCGCTCGCACTCCCCGAGCTGCCCGCGGGCTTTGCGCAGTGGCTTGCGCGGGTGCAGAACGACCTGCTCGACGTCGGCGCCGACCTGTCGGTGCGGACCCCCGCCGACGGCGAGGCCGACGCGACACGCAAGGGCGAGCAACGACTGCGCGTCGGCGAGGAGTACCACGCGTGGCTCGAGGGAGTTTGCGACGAGGTCAACGCGACGCTCCCGCCGCTGCGCTCGTTCGTGATCCCCGGTGGCACGCCGGCCGCGGCACAGCTTCACGTCTGTCGCACCGTCTGCCGCCGCGCCGAGCGACGCGCGATCGCCGTCACGGACTGCAATCCAGAGGTCGTGCGCTACCTGAACCGGCTCTCGGACATGCTGTTCATCCTCGCCCGCGCGGCCAACGAGGGGACGGGCTCCGAGCCGCTATGGGCTCCCGGCGCGCACCGCGCCGGGCACGCTCCCTAGGCCAGCACGGGCCGGCTGCTCGAGCGCCCGCTCACGATCCCGGCGCGCTTCGAGCGCGCACAGCGCCGCCACCGCGCCTGCCACCCACAGCGTCGCCAGCAGGTAGCCGCCGACGACGTCGCTCGGCATGTGCCACGCGAGCACCAGCAGCGCGACCCCGACGATCAACGCGAAGGCGGCGCCGAGCAGCGCCACGAGCCGTCGGCGCGCCGGGGAGGCGACCAGCACCGCGCACCACGCGAGCACGGTCGCCGCGGTGGCGTGACCGCTCGGCCAGGAGGCCGCGCCGATGAATTTCGCCGTGCCGACCTGGTCGTGCGCGTGCGCGAGCAGCGGCTTGAGCAGCTCGGCGCTGAGCGGGGCGAGCGGCAGGATCACGGCAATCGCAAGCGCCAGCGCGCGGCGGCGGGAGTGCAGCGCCAGCAGCACGAGCAGCACGCTCCACGCCGCGAAGAACGGCGGGTAGAGCAGGTCGAGCAGCAGGTTGCCGGGGAGTTCGACCGCCGGGCGGTTCAGGCGTGTGAGGTCGTATAGCGCGACGGCGTCCTTGAAGTGGGTGATCGGCACCAGCTCGGCGAGCACCCAGGTCAGGACCAGGCCGATCAGGCAGGCCAGGATGGCCAGTAGCGCCAAGCGCGCGCCGCGGCGGCCGGCAAAGGTTGTGCTGGCGATCACGGTGATGGTTCAAGGGTATGCGAGCCACGCGACAGCGGCGCCGGGCGGACTGCACTGCGCCAAACGCTTCGCTCGCCACCGCGCCTCGGCGCTACCAACCAAGTCGAGACAGTAGGGCATCGGCCAGCGCCCCCGTGGTCCGAGCAGCCGTGCCGAGGCAACTCGCCTCGACGGCCGAGCCAGACGTCTGGCGGTGCTCGCCGCCAAGGCGCGACACGTTCGCGAGACCCCCCGCCTGACCGCCATGCCGGCGCTGGCGAGCCGACGAGCGAGTCGGGCTGACCGCGCGACGCGCAGTATGTGCGCGTCCGATCGGCAAATGCTTGACCGGCGCGACCGGGAACGGCTTGCCCGCCAACGCCGTCAGCGCCTGTGCTGTCACCCAGACCGGAGTCTGAGCGCTCGTGCGCGAGTAGCGGACGCTGCCGTCGGGAGCGACAAGGCTCTCCAGATAGGCGACCGGCGACCGGCTGCCGGCACGTTTGACCGCGGCAATGCTCTGACCTGCCGCGATCAAACCCTGTATCGCCCACGCCGTCGACTGGGCGTTGGATTGCGCTCCCTGCTGTTGCGGGTAGCCACCGTCGAGGTTCTGCGCCCGACGCAGGAAGCTCACGGCGCGGGCCGCAGTGCGACCGCCCCGACCGCCGGCATCGATCACGGCCTGCAGCGCCGCGGCCGTGTCGTCGACGTCCTCGGCGCCACCTCGGCCGGCGAAGCCAAAGCCACCGTCGGCGCCCTGCTGGGCCGCGAGCCAGCGCCCGGCGGCCCGTACGACCGTATCGTGCGCCGGTCGGCCAGCCGCCCGCAGCGCAAAGATCGCAAACGCGGTGATGTTCGCGAGTCGGCCGAACGAGCCGTCCCGGGCCCGCGCCGCCAGCAGCTTGCCGAGCAGATCGCCAGGGAAGGCGGCGATCGAGACGCCGCAGGCATGCAGCGCGAGGATCGTGCGCTCGACGTCGCCGGCGCCTTCTAGGCTTGCCGCCTGGGAGCGAAGCGCGTCGAGCACCGTATGACCGCCGCGCGTGAGGCCGAGTGGGCGCCGGTCCGCGGCAGCCAGACCGATCGCAGCCCACGATGAGTACAGCTCGCCGCTGGGGAGACCGGCCGCTGCGCCAAAACCGCCGTCGCGATTCTGGGCGCGCGTCAAGTAGCCGACCTCGGCGGCGAGCGACGGCGTCGACGAGCGCGCGATCCCGACCTCGGCGCTCGCTGTCGCATGGGCCGGGCGAGCGCTCAGCACCCAGGCTGAGATGAATAGGAACGCGGCCAGCAGCAGAGCGGTGGTCGACGTGCTCACGGGCCCACACTGCACGTCCAGGCGCGTCCGCAGCCGGCTCAGCACGCGCGCGAGCTCGGGAGCGAAGGCCAAACCGAACAGGAAGCTCGCGACCGTGTCGGTGAGGTCAAACGGGAGCGCCACCGTCCCGTCCGCAAGCAGAGCGGCCGGGGTGTGGCTGGCGCCGATCGTCCAGGTGTAGAGGTTCATGATCTCCTTCGCCGCAAGCGCGCTCAGAGCGCATGCAAACGCCAGCTGAAGGCGCCCGGCGCGGCGTCCGCTGAGCTTGGCAAGCGCGGCGCCGGCGAGACCGACGAGACCCCAAGCGAGCATTTGCCACGGTGTGTACGGGCCCTGGCCGAGCAGCATGTTGGACGCGAGCATCCCGATCGCACCGACCGCAAAGCCGGGGAGCGGGCCGAGCGCGTATCCCACCACGAGCGTCATCGCCGTTATCGGCTTGACGTCCGGGAGCGCGACGAAGGCGTCGCGACCGAGCGCCGCGACGGCCGCGAGCGTGGCCACGACGGCGACCATCCGCGCCGAGGGGCGCGAGCGCTCGTAGGCGAGCCAGCCGGCGGCAAGCGCTGCCAGTACGATCGCAAACGAAGCCAGCGGCCAGCTCATAGGACAACCCTGGGTGTCTGCGACACGGGGCTCGCGGGGGCCCTCGACGGTTGGACCTCGGCCGACCAGAGCGACTCGGCCGCCCCAGCCTCGGCCGCCCCAGCAGACGGGTCGGAGGACTGTGCTCGACGCCCAGCCAGGGCGTGACCGCCGCTCGCTCTGCGCAACAGCTCCGCGCCTGCCTCGGGTAGCAGCGTGCCCGCGGCCCCGGAGAGAATCCGCGCGGTCTCGGTGGAGAAGTACCAGCCTCCGGCCAGCAGCTCGCTGGCGGGGCCATCGGCGATCACACGGCCGTCGGCGAGCAGCAATGCGCGCTCGGCGCAGGCGGCGGCGAACTCGGGGTCGTGGGTCGCCACGATCACCGCCTGACCGTCCTGCGCGCGGGCGCGCAGCTCGGCCGCCAACGCGGCTTTGGCCTCTCGGTCCATGCCCCGGGTCGGCTCGTCCAGCGCAATGACGGCGGGGCGCTCGCCCTCGCCGGCCACGATCGCAAGCGCCAGTCGTTGACGCTCTCCACCCGAGAGATCACGCGGATTGCGCTCAGCCAGCGCGGCCAGGCCGGCGGCCTGGATTGCCGCTGGTGACAGCTCGTCTCGGACGCGCTCGTGCAGGAAGTAGTCGCCGGGGTTCTGCAGCAGCAGCGCGACCCTGCCACCACGCTCGATCCGCCCCCGGGTTGGCTGGAGCAGGCCTGCCAGGCAGCGCAGGAGAGTCGACTTTCCGGCGCCGTTGCGTCCCATCAACGCGATCCGCTCGCCAGGCCGGACCGTCAGCTCGACGCCGCGCAGGATCGCCGGGCCGCCGCGCAGCTCGAGCCAGATCGACCGCGCCGCCACCGCCGCCTGCTCCGCCTCGCCCGCTGGCCGGCGCATACGCAGCCCCGCTAGGCGCCCCACCCTCGGCGCTGGGGCGTCGTTCGCCCCGGACGCCGCGCCGCCGACCGTCTCCCGCGCAGCTGGATCCATGGGCGAAGCACCGACCGGCTCATCGCCCACGGGCAGCAGACCCGCCCGGCGCAGAGAGGCTCGTGCCTGCTTGACGCCCACCGGCGGCGGCTCGATCCCAGCCAATGAGAACAGCCTCGCGCCGGGGGTCTGGAGCCCGGGCGCCGAGTCGGCCGCCCAGCGCAGGAAGTCCTCGGGCGAGCCGTCGTGCTCGACGCGACCCGCGCGCAGTGCGACCACACGATCCGCTGCCGCCAGACAGCGCTCCAGCCGGTGCTCGCACAGCACGATCGTCGTGTCCCACTCCTGGTTTAGGCGGCGCAACAGGCCGATCAGCTCGTCGCCGGCGACCGGATCGAGCTGTGAGGTCGGCTCGTCGAGCAACAGCACGCGCGGGCGGCCGGCCAGCGCGGCACCGAGAGCCACCCGCTGCTGCTCGCCACCGGAGAGCTCGTGCGTCGAGCGATCGAGCAGACCGTCAATACCGAGCGCCAGCGCGACCTCCTCGACACCGCGTGCCACCGCGGCGCTGCCGTGGCCGCGACTTTCGAGCGCCAGCGCCAGCTCCGCGCGCACCGAGCTCATCACCAGCTGCGTCTCGGGGTCCTGCGAGAGCGCGCCGACCAGAGCGCCGAGCCGAGCCGGGGGGTGCTCACGCGTGTCCATGCCCGCGACGGTCACGCGGCCGGCGAAACTGCCGCCGTAGAAATGGGGCACCAGGCCGCAGGCCGCGCGCAGCAGGGTCGACTTGCCGTGACCGGAGCGGCTGGCCAGCAGGCACAGCTGACCCGGCTCGATCCGCAGGCTCACGTCCGTGAGCGCCGGCTCGCTCGCGCTCGGGTAGGAGTAGGTGACCTGCTCGAAGATGATTTCACTCATCGCCTGACCTCCTCAGGCCGTGAGCGGACAGCGGCACGCTCATAGCCCGATCCCGCGACGGTTGGCGAATGGCAGCAGGATCGCGGCCACAAGCACCACGGCCAACGCCGACGCCTGCCACGCCGGGGCAGAGTGAATTTCCGGATAGGCGTCGAACGCTGCCAGGCCCGCCAAGCGCGCCAATGTCGAAGCCACGACGATCGCCGCAGCGGAGGCCGCGAACGCTCGGTCGTGCCGCGACCACGCGCGCCGCGCGCTCGACCCCCGCTTGGCCGTCGCGAAGCCGCGCAGCTCGAGCGTCGCGGCGACGTCGAGCGCGCGGTCGAGCGAGGAGCCCACGATCGCGCTCAGGAGCTTGACCCGGGGCGGCGCGACCGGGCGCGTGCGCCGCGCCTCCGCCAGACGCTGGGCGTCGCCGGCGAGCAACGGGACCATCCGCGTCGCCAGCGACGCGGTCAGGGCCGAGCGAAACGACAGTCGCCGCGCCAACCTGAGCAGCTCGTCGGGATCCACTGCGAGACTCGCGAGCGTTGTCGCAATCATCACCGACGCGAGCTTTAGCGCGATCGTCGCTCCATATACGAGCGCCTCGACCGTCAGGTTGCCCTGTCCAAACGGACCGAGATCGCCGAGTCGCGCGAAGACCGTCAGGCCTTCGCGCGAGACGAGGACGTTGATGGCCACGATCGGCAGCGCGACCACGAGCACGATGCGCAGTGTGCGAGCAAGCGCTCGGCCGAGGCCAGCACAGGCACCGGCGAGCACGATCGCGGCGCACACCGCTGCGAGCACGAAGGGGCTTTCGCTCACGAGCGCGGCTGCTATCACGGCGCCGATCCAAAGCGCGCCCACGCCGGCGCGCGCGGCGTGCAGCGGACTCGCTTGGCGCCGGTAGAACAGAGCCGAGCGCATCTGCGGCTAGCTTCCGCCCACCGCCGAGGACGTCGGCCTCGCTGCGAGTGGCGCGCTCACGGCGTCGGCACCGGGCGGGCTGCTCCAGACGGTTCCAGCGCGAGCGCAAAGCGGTTGCGAAGCGAGGCTTCGTCGAAGGCGGCCGCCGCCCGCGCAACCCCGGCGACATCAACGCCCGTGACGACCCAGACTGGAGCCTCTTCGGCATAGCGGGTTGCGGCGATCAGGCCCGCACCGGCGGACATCGTGTGCGTAGCGCGTCCATGGGCGTCGAGCATCGTGAGATGCTGTCCGTTGGCGGCAAAGCGTGCGTACACGCCGCTCGCGCTGGGACCCCGCACAATCGCCTGGGTCGCCGGCGCGCCACCTACGGCAAGCCACGGCCCGACCAGGACCCGCAGTGTGTCCGGCTCGTCGCCCGGGCCGATTCCCGCTACGGCGGCCGGGACACCTCTCGCGCGCAGGCGGTCGAGCACCGTCTGACACGGAGTACCGGTCACTTCGGAGCATTCCACGCGCACGGGCAGGCGCTTTCCCCCGATCCCGTTCAGGAACGGCTCGGGAAACGAACCTACCACCGCTGGGACGTCTCCTGTCTGGCTCCAGTCGTGCAGGTCCCACCACACGTGATCCCCCGGGTGCAGGTCTGTCTCCGCGGCTCCCCTCGGAGCCTCGACCCCGTTTACGTAATAGAACCAGTCGACCGCGTCGCCGCCGCTGAGTCCGCCCGCGCGGCCATCGATGGCCTGCACGAAGCCACCGCCGTAGCGCGTCTTGACGCGATGATTTCGCATCAGCAGGCTCATCACAGTCTCCTGCCCGCGCACCCGCGGCAGGCCCTGACGACCGACCGTCGCGGCGCCGAAACCCCGTGTGACCGTGAGCTTGACGGCACCCGGAGCAGACCCAGGGCCGAAGCCACAGCTGGCCAGAAGCAGCGCGGCCACGCAGACGAGTAGCGAGGCGCGACCAAGCCGGGTGTGTCCGACCGGCGCTGCCGCGTGGGCGGCGCGCGACGTGCGCGCGCCCCGCGACATGCCGTCCTGGCTAGGCTTCACGTTGTCCTCTAGCGGACATAGAAGACGACCTTGCTCGTCCCGAGCACCGGCTTGGTCACGTGACCGGCGGCATCGACGGCCTCGACCTCATAGACATAACGACCGCTTGGGAGCGCCCCCGGGAGCAGATAGCTGAACGACTCCGTGGCACCGACCGAGAAGAAGCTCGCGCTGCCGCAGCGGGCACGCACGAACCTCCCCCTGACGTTGCTGAACACTTGGCAATGCTCCGCGTGGCGGCGCAGGAGGCTGATCCGAACCTGACGCAGCGTCGCGCCGACCGGCACCGTGACTGCTCCGGTCAGGATTCGCGGCCCGGCGTGGCGGCGATAGTGGTGGCCGTTGCCCGCGCCACCGACGGTCACGGTCTCGATCGGCTGGTTGGCGATCGGGGTGGGCGCCCCTTTCGGAATCGGCGTGTTGCCGGGGCTGATCTTTGACGTTCCACAGGTCCCGTCATTGCCTTCGTGGACACACACGAGCGCCCCGTTTGAGCGCACCGATTGCGCCTGGGTGGCCTTCAACCGCATCGATCCGACATGGGACAATACGATTGTCGCATTACCTTTGGCGTCGGTGGCCGTACTGCCGGGGATTGTGCGGGTGAGCCCTTCGACGTCTTCACCGATTGACGCCCCTTCGATTGGTTCTCCAGTTTGACCGTCGGTCACATGGGCGACAAACGGCGTCCCTGCGCTCACATTCGCGGGCGCACTCAAGCTGAGTAGATGTGAAAGGTTGAAGTAGTTGTAGGCCCACAGCACTTCGCTGCCCGGGGCCAGCTGGAACTGACATCCGCCTACCCCCGCCGTCGTGTAGTTGACGGCGTACCCCCATGACGGGTATTCGGGCGCCCCGCCATTCACGTCTGAGCCGACCTGAGTCACCAGGAAATCGGTGAGCGTGCTCGACCAAGTTGCGTCGAAGCTGAGCCCGGCAGCCGCTGCGGCGTCGCGCAAAGCCGTGGTCGGCGTGCCCGAGGAGACCCCGAACCCGCCGTTGGATCCGTTGTCCTTCACGTCGCATTCGTGCGCACCGCCGCTTGAGGTCGTCGTGATCGACTCGGCGTCGGTGGTCACCGGACCTTCGAACATGGTCGCGTTCGACCCCTCGACGCGTAGGTTGACGACGATCGGCGCGGCACTCGCATCCCCGACCTCCGGCAAAGCAAACGTACACAGCACAACGCCGACAGAGAGCGCAGAGCGCAAAGAAATCAATGATGACATTCAGCCACCCCTTTCCACGAGGGCTTGTAGGCTTGCCGGTCGGCGGCAGGTCTCCTGGCTCCCGGGCCCACCTCCCGCGCCTTCCCGGCCCGCCTAGCGGGCCAGTGGCTGTGCGCAATGACGCACCGCGGTTGGCATCCCCGGTCACAGTGGCGGGTCCGCGCCGGAATCGCACCGGCTTCCCTAAACCACCGACCGTTATGGACATCGAGATCCTACACCCTGGCCAGGCCGGCCCGCTCCTCGTCGTCGAGGCGCTCACCGGCAGCCATCAACTCGCGCGCTTGATCGAGGTCGTCTGAGCGGCCGAAGGTGAGCGCTGCCTTGACGCGCCCGTCGTGCAGGTACCAGGTGGTGAACTCACCGTCCTGGTATGAACCGCGTACGATTTCCTGGTCCCACTCGTACGCCGGCCCGACGTACTCGAGCTCACCCCAGTCGCCAAGCACCGAGTAGAAGTACGGGACGGTCGTGTGCGGGACGTCCTGACCGAGCATGTTCAGCGCCGCGGTCTTGCCGTGGTTGAAGGCGACGTCCCAGTGCTCGATGCGCACGTGCCCGCCGTGCATGGGCGAGTCGTACTCGGCGACGTCGCCTGCGACGTAGACGCCCGGCGTGGAGGTCTCAAGGCGCGAGGAGCAGAGCACTCCGCCGCGCTCGCCGATCGCCAGGCCGGCACGCTGGGCTAGCGACACGTCGGGTGCGACGCCAGCGCCGACGACGACTGCGTCGGCGGGCAGCTCGAGCCCGCCGGTGGTCACGACCTTGCCGACGCGCCCTTCGGCGCCACCTCCGGGGCGCGGGTCGAATCCAGCCAGACCGTCCGAGCCGTGGATCTCCACGCCGTGGTCTTCGAGCAAGCGTTGGAAGAAGCTCCCGGCCTGCTGGCCAAAGCCGCGTTCGAGCGTCGTCTGCTCCTGCATCACGATCGCGCACCGCTTGCCCATCATCGTCAGCGAGGCGGCAACCTCGCAGCCGATGTAGGAGCCGCCGATCAGCACGACTCGCTCGGCGTCGGCGACCCCCTCGCGGATCGCGTCGGAGTTGCCGAGCGTGCGCAGGTAGTGGATCTGCTCGAGCTCGCAGCCGGGCACGTTCAGCCGCCGCACGTTGGCGCCGGTAGCGATCAGCGCCTTGCCAAAGGAGACTTCCTCCTTGTTGGAGAGCTTGGCGGTCCGGGCTTGCGCGTCGAGCGAGGTCACGCTCGTGCGCGTGAGTAGCTCGATCCGCTGCTCCTCCCACCACTCGAGCGGGCGAAACATCGGCTCCTCGCGCGACTCCTCGCCGCGCAGATAGCCCTTGGAGCAGTCGGGCCGGTTGTAGGGCGGGTCGGGCTCGCGACCGACGAGTAGGATCTCGCCATCGGTGCCCCCGGCCTCGCGCAGCCAGCGGGCGCAGTTGGCGGACGCTAGGCCGCCGCCGATCAGCAGGTGGTCGACCTTGCGCGCGGACATCGAGGTCACCATATCGAGCGCAGGGCCCGCGACTGCATGCGCCCCTCGAAGCCCCTCGGAGGAGGGCACGACCGCTTGCGAGCGCTTGCGCCCGCCTCACAGCCCCGGCGGATGCCGCACCGACCAGTTCGCCCAGGTCGGGACGTGGTCGAGGATTCGCCAGCGCGGCCCGTCCTGTTCACGATTGGGCCCGACGTCGGTGCCGTTGTGCGAGGTGTCCAGGCGCAGGCCGGCGATGACGATGAAGACGTGGTCTGTCGGCGTGGTGGTCGCGTAGATCGTCACCCACCTGCCCGGTCCGGGTTCGCCCCAATCGACGTAGTCCTGCGCCAGCGGGTTCTCACGCACTATTTCCTCGATCGCGCGCACACCGGAGCGGTAGAGGACGTAGTTGACCGTCGAGGAGCAGTCCTCGTTCGTGGCACCACGCGGGTCGGGGTGACCACCCGCGCCATACGGGAGATCCTCCAGCTCGTTGCCTGCGATCACCATCGCCTGCACGACCCGAGGCGCCTGCGCCGGGACGAGTGCGAGGTGACCGTCACCCGGCGCGAGCAGCGCGCGGTCGCCTTCGGTGTAGCGGACAGCCCCCACGCCCGGCCAGTAGCCGAGCAGGCCCGCTTCGCCGCCCGCGTGCGAGCTCGCTTCGGGTGCCGCGCGGTACAGCGCGGCCCAATGCTCGACCTCGGACACGTACCAGCCGGCATGGTTGTAGGCGAAGATCGAACGCCGGTAGTCGCCGGGCGCGCCGCTCGCGCGCAGGTAGTTGGCGGCGGAGAAGATCGCGTCGGCCGCTCGCCAGCGATCCGGCGGACCTCCTTCGGGCGCGACGCCGTACTGGGCGAAGGTCGAGCCCAGAAACTGCATAGGGCCCCCGGCGCCCGCCGAGTTGACGGCCCCCTCCCTCGCACAGGAGGGGTCTGGGTCGCGCCCGTGGTCGCACTCGACCTTGCCGATCCCAGCTAGGATCGCCCAGTCCAGCCGGTAGCGCGCGGCCGCCCGCCGGTACAGCGCCAGGTACACGGGCGGGATGTCTGTCCGGGCGCCGGCGGAGACCCCGAAGCCGCCCACCCCGGAAGAACCGGCGCCGACGCCGGCGAGCGCCGCGACCAGGGTCAGCGAGAAGAACGCGATGACGGCGGCCAGCAATACGAACAGCGGCGCAACGAGTCGTACGCGGCGACGATCGAACGCGCCGCCGTACGCGGCGGTGATCGTCATCCGCCGCCCTTACCGTCGGTTGGCCGCTCGTCGGTCGTGTGCCCGTCGGTCGCCGGCTTCGCCCCGGCGCGCCCCGTTCGCTCGCCGGACGGCCGACCGTAGTCAGCCGGCCGCCGGTCGCCCGCTCGCTCACCGGCGATCCGCGCGTCGCCCAATGGGGCGAAGCCGAGCTGGCGCTTGCGTCGTTCGGCGACAGCGAAGGCGTCGCGCATGATCGGCGAACGGTCGGCGTCGGGGACGCTGGGCGGTCGCGGCGAGATCGGAGAGAGTGGGAGCCGCTCGACCGCGGGCTCACGATCGTCGCGCGTAGGCTGTGTCGACCTGCGCGCGGGCTCCGGCTGACCCGTCCCAGCCTTGCGAGCATCTGCCGGACGCGTTGGCTTTCGAGCACGCGCAGACTCTCGCGCGGACCCCGACTCTCGCCTGGACCCAAGCTCTCGCGTGGACGCAGGCTCCCGGACGGACCCAGACTGCCGCGCGGGTTCCGGCCGCTGCTCGGCAAGCCTTCTCGAGACGAGCAGCAGAGGATCGATCTGCTGCGTCACCGCGAGCTCACCACCGCGGCCGCGCCGCTGGTCCTCGAGCGACGTGCCCTCGACGGGCTGCTCGCTCCCCCGCCAGCGGGCGTCCGCTGCCGGCGGGACGCGCGATCCCTCGTTCGCCTCGTCCACGCGCGGCCGGTCCGGTGCGAGTCGTGCCGTCACCCGCGCCTGCGTCCAGCGTGCGGGGTGGCGTATCGCACCGTAGGTTTGCAGCGTGCGCTCGAGCCGCGTGCCCGCCGGCCTGCGCGACCGATCGCCAGCGCCGGTGACCGGGCCTGGCAAGCCGGCGCGCATGGCGGCGGGTGGCGCACTGCCACCCGTGCGGGCACGGTGTTGCCCACCGACCGCACCGGCTCCTCGCAGGACCGCCGCCGCCTGGTGGCGCTTGAGGAAGACGCTCCACCAGAATGCAGACAGCAGCAGCCACTGCGTCCACCAGCCGAGCGAGGCCAGCTCGGCCAGCATCCGCTGCATCGTCAACAGCGCGCCGAGCACGAACGAGAAGGCGAGCTTCGAGCTGACTGCGCCAAGCAGGCGCGTAAGCCAGGCCGTAAACGCAGCTCGGCCGCCGTCGCCGAACGCAGGCGCCAGTACGGCAAACGGCGCGAGCAGCAACAACAGCAGGCTGAGGAAGGCAGACGCCAACAGGCGCAGCGCGAGCAGGCCGAACAGCAGAGCCATCCCGAGCACGCCCGCCGCTATTGCCAGCAGGCCGAGTACACGGGGCATCGTCCCAGCGTCGGTGCGGAACTCGGCCTCAGCGGCCGCCGGCCCGTGGCATTTCGTCGCTTCTTCGCTGCGACAGATCGCGTGCAACAGCGAGTCTTCGTCGTTGATCGAGTTGCGCGCCGGCCCGTTGGCGGCAAACGCCAGGAACAGCGCGCCGTTGGTGGCGGCGCCGCGCACCAACTCGCCGCTGTGCAGCCGTTCGGCTGAGGCCCCTTGATGGGATGCGAGCGCCAGAGCAGCCGTGCGCAGCGTCGGTTCCAGCTGCGCGGGGTCCTCGCACCAGCGGACGTTGCCGAACTCCAAATAGCACCATGGCGTTTCGATCGCCCCGGCGTACAGCTCGCGCAGACCGCCGCCGAGCGTCGCCGCCGCGGACCGACCCCACCCGCCTTCTCCGGAGGCGGTCGCCGCGAGCGTGCCGAGACTCGCCTGGTCGGCGAAGCGGCCGATTGCCCCAACGGTCCCGCCCGGGTCGGCGATCACCCACAGCCCCGCGGCCATCATCGCCAGGGCGCTCAGCGCGCCGCCGAGCGTCTCAGCCACGCGCCGGCGTACCAGGCCGTGGTAGAGGACGAGCAACGATGCGAGCGAAAGCACCAGCGCCAACCACGGTTCTGTGAAGCGAGCGCGTGCGTGCGCGAGCACACCGGCGGCCGCGCTCGTGGTCGAGCCGTCGAGCAGTTCCAGCGCGTAGCACCACTCCAGCAGCGCAAGCAGTGCGTGCACCAGCCACTGCAGCGCGCCCCACAGCGGTGCGATCAGGACGTCCTGGATCACCGTCAACAGCCCCCCTTTGCTGAGTCCGAAGGCGCCCTCGTCGATGTGCACGTCAAGGCCGTAGTTGTTGGTCGGCGCAGGCGCGGCGACAAAGCTGGAGGTACGGCAGTCGCTCTGCTGGGCGGCGGACAGGCCTCCGGCCAGCTGTCCTTCGCAGAGCGGGCTGGAGAGGCCGTTTTCGACCAGCTGATCCCCGGCCGCAGCCGGCACGCCACCGCCGCCTTCGCCTTCCCCGACAGCGCCGCCGCCGGCACCATTCGCGCTCAGCGGCGGCCCGCCCGGCGCGCGCGAGGGCGAGCGACGGGCGGGGGTGTGAGCTGCAAGGGCGGGTGGCGAGGCGAGCGCAAGCACCGCGAGCGCGAGCGCAGCCCCGACGCGCCAGTAGCTCACGAAGCCGCCGGGGTCGTCGAGAATGCGCGCAACAGCGCCGGTGCGACCAGCTCGACCTGCACCGCCTCGACACGACCGGCGTGGTCGCGCAGCAGGCAGCGCCCCGCGTCCATCTCGAGCAGACGCTCGCGCGCGCGGCGATCCTCGGGATCCAGTCCGAGCAGGGCCAGGGCCCGTGCAGCCTCACCCTCGGAGCGCATTCCGAACACGAACGTCGCGCCGAGCAAGTTCTCGAGCGACTCGCGCTCGCCGATCAAAGCGTCGGTGACCAGCTGCGTGCAGACGATCGGCACCGCAAGCTCTGAGCGCCCCATCCGCTGCAACGAGGCGAGCAGGGCGCGGCCGACCGGATCGCCCAACAGCCGCCACCCCTCGTCGAAGCAGAAGACCTTCAGGCGCCCGCGCTCGGACGCGAGCAGGTGCATCGCGAACATCGCGATCAGACGCACGATCTGCACGCCGACGCGCTCGGCCTGCGTGTACTCCGACCGACGCGTGCCGGGCTCGGGCGCCGGCAGGTCGCGGATCGGTATGTAGGTGACCTGGCGCTCGCCGACCGGAGCGAGGGCGACCTGCGGGTCGGCAAAGCCCAGCTGGGCGATCCCCGAGCGAGCGTAGACGGCAAGCGCCTCCCCCACCTGGGCTTCGCTGTCGCTGCCCTCGCGCAGCGCCCGCACGACCTCCAGGCAGCTCGGCTCGCGCGCGCGACGTAGGACCGCGTCGACCGCGCCGATCACCGCCGTCTCCCACGCCGCCTCTGCACGCGCTGGCAAAAGGTCGCGCAGGAACGACACCGCCGCCTCCTGGCGCAGGTGCTCTGGAGCGACTCGCAGCGGGTCGAGCATCCCCCGCAGTGCGGGATCGGGGCGCAGCGCGATCGTCTCGGCGCGCGGCGCCACCTCCTCGAGCAGGTGGAAACGATGATCGCCCTTGGGGTCGCAGTCGATCACCCGCGCGCCCTGCAGGAACGCCTCGTACTGCAGCTTCTGCGCGAGCGTCGTCTTGCCCGACCCGAGCGCGCCGACCGACAGGATCGCCGTGTTGCGGTCGCGCTCTGAGCCCTCGCGCAGGTGAAAGCGCACCGGACGGCGCGAGCCTGACAGCGTGTGCCCGAGATAGAAGCCGCGCCTGGAGCCGACGGCGTGCGTGGCGGTCGGCATCATCGCCGCGACCTGCTCGCTGGTCAGCGTGTCGTCGTAGCCGGCGACGCGCGTGCGCTGGCCGGGCAGGTGCTGACAGAACAGCGCGAGCTGATCGCCGAGCGGGCGGTGCAGCCGGATCTCGCCGTAGGCGCGCCGACACGCCTCGACGCGCTCCTCGAGCTCCTGCTCGTCGCGGGCGCCGATCGCCAGCGCGATCGTGGCGCGCAGCAGCGGCGGGCGCGAGGATGCCTGCAGGTGAGAGAGCAGCTCGCGCGCCTGCAGGGTGCGCTGGTAGCCGAGGTCGCTCACCCCCTGGTCGCCGTCGGACTCGGCGCGCACGATCTGGTCGGCGTCCTGGACGCGTCGGCGAGCGATCCGCAGCGCAAGCTCGTTGGGCAGGAAGCGAGCGCACAGCGTCGCGTCGACCGCGAACGGGAGGCTTTCAAGCGGCGCGAACAGCAACTCCACGCGCGGCGAGGGGAACGCCGCGCGCTCGGGCAGCGCTCCGAGCACCAGCTGGGCCTGCCAGCTCTCCCCCAGCTCCGAGTCGATCCGCAGGCAACGGCCGCAGTGCTCGACCAGCCCGTCGGCCCAGCGCACGACGTCTCCCTCGAGTGGCGCCAGGACCGCCTCGCCATTGCACTCGAAGGCCAACGCGCGCGGCTCGTGCAGCTCGTCGAGCTGGGGCTCGCCGAGCGCGCGGCAAAAGCCACGACGTACCAGCCACTGCAACTCGATCCCGCGCGCCGGCCGCGCCGCCAGGTGGTCGGCCAGGCGAGCGTGCAGCTGGTCGGCGCGCAGACGCATCGCCTCGAGCTCGCTCGCGCGCAGCAGCCGACCGTCGCGCGGGGAGAGAGCGCGCCGCAGCGAGCGCAGCCACTCGCGCGGGTGCTGCTCGGCCGCGCGCGAGACATACGAGGAGACGTCGCGCTCGGGCTCGCGCAACGAGACGAGCAGGAACACATGCGGCTCGGCCGCGCCACAGTCGCGCAGGTGCTCGACCTGGGCGCTCAGGTAGTCCCGCCGGGCGCGCGTCAGCTCGCCAGGCGGACCCAGCCGCTGCACCTCGGACAGGTAGCGGTCGGCCCCCCAAGCACGGCAGACCCGCAGGATCTGCACGTCGGCCTCGAGCGCCTCCAGAGCGCCGACAAGCGCCCCGAAACGGGCGTGCTTGGCCTCCTCGGTCAGCCATTGGTAGGAGCTGCAGGGAAGCGAGAAGGCCGCCCAGGCGTCCGTGAGCGACTCGCCGAAGACGATGTTTCCGTACACGAAGGAGATCGGGATGCTCACTGCCGCCCGTACACCTCCAGGCATGCGCCGCGCTCGACCTCGACGACCTGCCGGCGCCGGTGGACGCGGACGGCGCCGGGGCCGCGGTAGCGCAGGCGACGCGTGCGGGCGTCGGAGCCGTCGGGCAGCACGATCAGCTCGCCCAACAGCAACTGGCGATCGGCGGCGCAGCGCGCGCGCAGACCCGAGAGCTCGCGCGGGCCCGCGGCGTAGCGCACCAGCGCGATCGCCGCCAGGTGAAAGGGCCGCCCCTCGACCGCGATCAGCGTCAGCAGCGCAGCCAACGCCCCCGGCGCCGCGAGGTCGCGCAGGTACCAGGGCACGATCCGAAGCGTGGCGCCGAGCAGCGGCAATCGCGCTGCCAGGAGCACAACCGCCAGCAGGCAGAGGAAGTGGACCACACCGCGCAGCGGGACTCCGGTCGGGTTCAGGCGCAGCCGGTCGATCCGGTAGATGCGCCGCTCAAGGTCAAAGACGGTGCGAAACGAGCGGATCTCGACCATCGCCATGCCTCGCGTTCGGCCGCCGGCCGCTCATCCGCCGAACAGCGTGTTGACGGTGTCGTGCAGGACGTTCACCCCCGCCGGGGTGGCGAGCAGGATCGCCATGATCCCGATCGCGAATATCCCTGCCGCCTCCCTGAAGTCGCGCCGGAAGGCGAGCACGATCGCGGCGATCGCAAAGCCGAGCGCGATCATGCTCATCGCCACCTTGCGCCCGGTTTCGCCAGCCTTGTTGGCCGCCGATTCAAGCGAAGCGGCGCCGGCGGCGAGCGGTACCGCCAAGCTCGCGGCGTTCGCGCGCGCCGGGTGGGCGGTCGACGCCGCAGCGAGCGCGGGCACGGGGGTCGCCAACAGCAGCAGGCTCACGGCGAGCGGCAGCGGCGCGCAGCGGCGAGCGGCCGCTCGGATGTGGTCGATCTTCATCGGGTCTCCCTTTGGGTCGTGGATTTGGTTTTGAAGGACAGTTGCCGCCCACTGCGGACGCTGGCTCGTGGTCGGTGCATTGCGCTTCAACCGGGTGCGAGCTCGATCCCCGAGACCTCCCAGCGCCCGGCTGCGGCCAGGACGTAGAGGCGGTAGGCGAGCGTGTAGCGGCCGCCGGCGCGATCGCGGACGCGCACCAGCGAGAGCACCGAGTGACCGCCTGGCTCCCAGCCCAGGCTCTGGATCGCTTCGAGCGCCATGGAAGCGTTCGGTGGGGCGACGCGGGCGTGCGCGCTGAGGTCGGCGGCGAGCTCGGATTCCGAGCCGGCGAGGTAGTTGCGCAGCGCGCGGTCGAGCACCGTCGTCAGCGCGCCGTCGGACACTTCGCTCAGCTGGCTCTGACTCGGCGCGGCGGCGATCGGCGGCGCTCCGACGATCGCTGGGTAGCCGGTGATCGCCAGTGCGCGATTGCTCGTATGTACGACGCCGACGCTGAGGTAGAGCAGGCCGGACGGCTCTGTCTGTACGGCGACGGTGTAGAGCAGGCGCCCGCCGGCCTGCGCTTCGGCGGCCACGACCTGTGTCCAGAGCACCCGCTGTGAGATGCCTTCGGGCGGCTGGAAGCCGGCGTCCGGTTCCATTTCGGCCCCGATGTAGGGCGCGAGCGCCTGACGGTGCGCTTCGGGGTCGGCCGCCTGGAAGCTGAGGTAACGGCTGGCAAAAAGAGCGGCAAAGCCTTCGGCGGCGCGGTCGGCGCCGGCCGCGTCGCCCACCGTGACGTGGACGATCCGCGGTGCCGGCGGGTCGATCGCATAGCGCGCGCTGGCGAGCAGGCCGAGCGCGGCGAGCGCCTGGAGCATGTAGCGCGGCGCCTGGCGGCGCAGGCGCAGGCGCCAAATGGGCGTCGGGGTGACTGTCACGCCGGTGCTGGCCACCGCTCAGCGCTCGAACCCGAACTCGCGCAGTGCGACCTGCGCGCCGGTGGCGACAGGCGCGGCTGCGGGATACTGCGAGCTCGCCCAGGTCGAGGACCGGACAGCTCGCTGCGGCAACGTCGCCCCAGCAGAGGACGCGGCGGCCAGCTGCGACAAGCTCGCCCTCCCCGAGGAAGCTAGCGTGGGCGTCGACGGCGCCGGCGCTGGTCGTGTCTTTGAAGCGAAGCCGTCCTGCGAGCCAGTGCTCGTGACTCCCTGGCGCAGGCCGTGGTGGTGCTGTGCCGGCACAGAGGCTGTGACGCTCATGCGGCGTGGCGCGCGCCCCTGGCTCTGCGCGGACGGGCGCTCAGTGGGTCTGCTTGCGGGCGAGCCGGCCGGGACATGGATGGAGTTGGCCAGCACGACCACGCCAACCGCGACGACCACCACGCCGAGCAGGCTGAGCGCAATCACCGCGCGCGGGGCGCGCGCGGCACCGACGATCGGGGCGCGCTCGATATCGCCGCTCTCGCGGGCCGCCTCGCCGTGCGCGGCAACCGGCTCGGCAAGATCCTCCTCGGAGGACCCCGCGGCCGCGAGGTAGTCGTCCTCCTCGTAGACGCGATACACCTCGCGCCCACCGCGTCGCAGCCCAATCATCGCCGCGGCCTCCCGCATTTGCAGGCGATTGCACGGGCGGCCGAGAGCGGAATGGGGGTGTCCCACTCCCGGCCGCGCGCGTGCTCGATCGGAGCCCTGACCGCACCGCCACAGTGGCTGGTCGAGCTCCGGTCGTGGGAGGCGCCGCGCGATCGTCTGCTGGCCGATCGGCGATCCCGCTGCGTGCCCCGAATGGGGTATCGATCGCCGATCGGTGAATCGCCAGCGTCCCGCGGGACGCGCCTATGTGTTGGGCGAGTGTTTGTCATAGACGTGTCCCTGCTCGTTAATCCGACCGCCGGCAGCAGACCGGGACAGCGCGCTACGGCCGGCTTTCGATCGAGACGGCGAATCGCCGGCGAGCAGCCGCGCCCGCGCGCGCTGGCCGACCTTGCGGTACTTCTCGAGCGTCCAGCCCTGTGCGCGACAGAACTCGCTCGGGCTCTGGTCACCGACGATCTGAGCCGCCAAGAACAGCCGCTGGTCGCGCGTGAGCGTGCCCGCGAGCCGGGCGATTCGCCGCAACTCGTGCCGGCGCAAAGCGATCTGCTCGACGTCGGCGCGCTCGTCGACGATCTGGCCGGCGGTCCGCTCGCCACCGCGCTCGCAGGCGCCGAACGGCAGCGCGCAGGCGATCGCCGCCTCGATCGGGCTGCGCCCGCTGACGGCGCGGCGACGATCGTGGATCCGGGCGAGCAGCCGCTGCGCGAGCGCGTTGGCGACGTGCTCGCGGCTCGCGAACGGCCTGCCGTGGCGAGCACGCATCAGCAGCTCGACGGTGGCCTGGCTGTAGCAGTCATCGAGCTCATCGTGTGAGAGCCGACCGCGGTAGGCAGCCAGCAGCGGGCGGCGGCGCTCGTCGGCGATTTCGCCAACCGCCTGCACCGCGTCGAGCGGACCTGGCCGCCGGGAGTCCTTGGCGACGCCGCCCGCCCGACGGGCGCGGTCGGACGCGCGCGCGACACGCGAATAGGAACCCTCCAAGCGCACGTCCGGTCGGTCGAGACGATCTGGGTCGAACAAGCCGAGCTGACCGGGAGATCCCGCTTGGGCGCGTTGGCGTCGGGTAGACACGCAAGCATGTCGGTGCGAGTGGCGGACACCCCCCCCTCCCAATCTGCTTCGCCCGGTGGCGGCCTGCGAGCGCTGCCACGTCGCTTCGACGCCTACCAGCGCCGCTCGCGCCGGCTCGGCTTCGTAGTCGCCGTCTTCAAGCGCTACTTCGAGGACGAAGGGGGCTCGCTCGGCGCGCTGATCGCGTACTACGGCTTCTTCTCGCTGTTCCCGCTGCTGCTCGTGTTCGTGACGGTGCTCGGCTTCGTCCTGCAGGAAGACCCGAAAGCGCAGCAGAGCGTGCTTCACTCGACAATCAGCCAGTTCCCGGTGATCGGCGCGCAGGTGCGAGCCAACATCGGCTCGTTGAAAGGCAGCGCGGTGGCGCTCGCGATCGGCCTGGTCGGCTCGGTGCTGGCCGGACTGGCGGTCACCGGCGCGACCCAGAACGCGTTCAACAAGCTCTGGCAGATCCCGCTGCGGCGGCGCTTTGGCTTCTTTGCCTGGCGGGCGCGCGGCTTGGCCCTGGTGGCAGTGCTCGGAGTGCTGAGCATCGTCTCGACCGTCGCGGCGGCCTACGCAACCGACCAGACCCGCGGCGCGCTGGCCGTGTTGCTCGGCGTGCTGATCGCGCTGGCCGCCAATCTGCTGCTGTTCTTCACCGTCTTTCGCCTAATGACCGCCGAGGAGATAACCACTCGCGAGCTGCTCCCCGGGATCGTGCTGGCGTCCGTGCTGTGGCAGATCCTCCAGCACGTCGGCGGCCTGTACGTCGAACACGTCGTCCGCCGCGCTCAGGAGACCTCGGGCGTGTTCGCGCTCGTGCTAGGTCTGCTCAGCTGGCTGTACCTGGGCGGTCAGGTGGTGTTGATCTCCGCAGAGGTAAACGTCGTGCGCGCGCGAGCCCTATGGCCGCGTGCCCTATTCGCGGACGACCAGGGATAGCTCGGCCGTAGCCAACTGCGTTTTTCGCAGCGCCCGGCCGGTAGCGACTGCCGTTTGCGCCGCCACGGGCGACCCGATGCCGGAGCCCCCTCTGGGGGCGTAGGCGATCCCCAAAACGACCCCCTTGAAACCCGCCCGCCGAGAGCTATACTAACTACACTTTCGTAAGCTCATATGGAGCGTATACCGATGGCCGCAAGCCCAACCACCCCAGATCCCGAGGCCCAGCGCAAGCCCGTGCTGCGGCTGATCCCGCTCGACGACACGGTCGTCTTCCCCAGCATGGGGATCACGCTGACCGTCGAGGTCGGCGAGGACGAGCGCGTCGTGCTCGTCCCCCGTCACGAGAACGAGTTCCTAGAGGTAGGCACGATCGCCGAGGTCTCAGAGACCCTGCGCCTGCCCGGCGGAGCGCGCGCCGTCGCTCTCTCGGGCGAGCACCGCGCGCTGATCGGCGCCGCCCAGACCGGCGCCGAAGGCGAGCTACGCGTCGAGGTCGACGAGCGCCCCGACGACCAGCCGGTCGACAAGCGCACGCGCGAGCTCGAGCGCGAATACCGTGCCGTGGTCGAGGAGATCCTCGAGCTGCGCGGCGACGACGGCCGCATCGCCGCTTTCTTGCGAGCGATCGTCGAGCCCGGCCCGCTTGCGGATTCCGCCGGCTACTCCCCCAACCTCACCTACGAGCAGAAGGTCGAGCTGCTGCGCACGCTCGACGTCACCGACCGCCTCGAGCTGGCGGTCAAGCTGCAGCGCGAAAGCCTGGCCGAGCTGCAGGTGCGCCGGCGCATTCGCGAGGACGTGCAGGAGGGCGCCGAGAAGCAGCAGCGCGAGTACTTCCTGCGCAAGCAGATGGAGTCGATCCGCAAGGAGCTCGGCGAGGACGAGGGCTCGGTGGCCGAGGAGTACAAGACAAAGATCGAAGAGGCCAAGATGCCCGAGCCCGTGCAGGAGCAGGCGCTCAAGGAGCTCGGACGGCTGGAGCGGATGGGCGAGCAGACCGGCGAGTCCTCGATGATCCGCACCTACCTGGACTGGCTGATCGCGGTGCCGTGGTCCAAGCGCTCGGAGGAGCACCTGGATCCCGTGGCCGCACGCGAGGTGCTCGACGCCGATCACGCGGGCCTGGAGGACGTCAAGGACCGCATCACCGAGTACCTGGCGGTGCGCAAGCTGCGCCAGGACCGCAACATCGAGGCCGACCCCAAGTCGGGCGCGATCCTGACCCTGATCGGCCCGCCCGGGACCGGAAAGACCTCGATCGGCGAGTCGATCGCGCGGGCCCTGGGCAGGGAGTTCGTGCGGATGTCGCTCGGCGGCGTGCGCGACGAGGCCGAGATCCGCGGACACCGGCGCACCTACATCGGCGCCCTGCCGGGTCGCTTGGTGCGCGCGCTGCGCGACGCCGGCACGATGAACCCGGTGATCCTGCTCGACGAGGTCGACAAGGTCGGCGCCGACTGGCGCGGCGACCCCTCAGCGGCGCTGCTGGAGGTGCTCGACCCCGCTCAGAACCACTCCTTCCGCGACCACTACCTCGACGTCGAGCTCGACCTCAGCCAGGTGATGTTCCTGGCCACCGCCAACGTCGCCGACACGATCCCCGGCCCGCTCCTGGACAGGATGGAGGTGATCCGCTTCGACGGCTACACCTCAGAGGAGAAGCTCGCGATCGCCAAGGGCTACCTGTGGCCGCGCCAGCGCGACCGCAACGGACTGCGCGAGGACGAGGTGTCGATCTCCGACGAGGTGCTGCGGACGGTCATCGCCGAGTACACGCGCGAGGCGGGCGTGCGCAACCTCGAGCGCGAGCTGGGAACGGTCCTGCGCAAGACCGCCACGCAGATCGCCTCGGGCAAGCTGGAGCCGCCAGTGGAGATCGACGCCGAGCGGGTGCGCGACGCGCTCGGACGCCAGAAGTTCTTCCAGGAGTCCGCGGCGCGCACCGCGAACCCCGGCGTAGCGACGGGCCTGGCGGTGACCGGGACCGGCGGCGACGTGCTGTTCGTCGAGGCAACCGCGATGAACTCGGCGGGCGGCTCCGGCAACGGCCTGGTCCTGACCGGCCAGCTCGGCGACGTGATGAAGGAGTCGGCGCGGATCGCGCTCTCCTACGTCCGTGGCCACGCCGAGGAGCTCGGCGTCGAGGAGCCGGCGTTCGAGGGCCGCGAGTTCCACGTCCACGTTCCCGCGGGCGCGATCCCCAAGGACGGCCCGAGCGCGGGTGTGACGATGGTGACCGCACTCTCGTCCTTGCTGTCGGGGCGCCCTGTCAAGCACACGGTCGGAATGACCGGCGAGGTCACGCTGCAGGGCCGCGTGCTGCCGATCGGCGGCCTCAAGCAGAAGGCGCTCGCGGCGCACGCGGCGGGCCTGACCGACGTGATCCTGCCAGAGCGCAACCGCGGCGATCTCGACGACATTCCCAAGGAGGTTCGCGAGGCGATGAGCTTTCACCCGGTGATGTCGATCGACGAAGTGCTCGAGCTGGCGCTGGAGCCGGCGCCGAAGGTGGCGGAGGTCTCCTAGGAGACCAAGGCGCCCGTCGGTAAGCGAGGAGATCGGCAGATGGCCGCAAAGCCACGTAGATGCCAGCCGGTGCCCGTGCAGGTCCGCCAGACGGCGGAGCTGCTCGAGCGCCGCTGGCAGCTGTCGATCATCTACGCCGCGCTGACGGGCGCAATGCGCTTCAACGAATTCGCCCAGGCAGTCGACGGCATCTCGCCGCGGATGCTCGCCGAGCGCCTACGCGACCTGGAGGCCGCGGGCCTTATCCAGCGCACCGTGCTGCCGACCAGCCCACCGACCGTCGAGTACCGACTGACCGCGCGGGGCCGGCGGCTGGCGCCGGTGATCGAGGCGATGCGCGCCTACGCCGACGGCGTGGGGTAGACACTCCCCTCGGCGCCAACCTAACGCCACAGCCTCGCGCTGGACCGCCGAGTCCTTGTTGAGACCAGCGGTCTAGCCCCCACCGATTAGTTCCGGACTTGTATGTTCATGATCCGGTGATAACCACGAAGCCGCCGGTCACGTATCTCCTCAGTATTACCGTCGAGACCATATGCCCGCCGCCATCGCCGGACCAACCTGATATTTGTCATATATAGACGAGAGACAAGGCGACTCCGATCATACAGAGCGCCCTCGTAAGGGTCGGCGTACGGATCTTCCATCACAGCCCAAAACCAAGCACTAGTCAAGTTCCAGTATAGAAA
>DATASE010000058.1:0-4510 GCA_036269375.1 Solirubrobacteraceae bacterium | reverse complement strand
CTTCGTCGCCCTGCACGAGCTGGGCGGGCGTGGCGCTGTCGGCTTCGGACTTGACCGCGCTGCCGCTTTCGACCTGGCCGGTGACGATGCCCTTGGCGAGGATCGCGGCGCCGAGCGGACCGCCGATCAACACGGCGTACTCGGCGTTCACTCCCTGTTTGGTCAGCGCTTCGTAGGCCTGCGAATGACCCAGCCAGCGCGCGACCAGGAACGACAGCAGCGACCCGGCGAGCGTGTAGGTCCAGACCAGAGCCGCGGTCTTCGAGGTGGAGACCCGATTGTCCTTGCCCACCACCAGCGAGCGCCCCCACCAGAGCTGCGGCTGCTCCCCGCGCTTGCGACTGCTGAGCAGCCACGACACCCATCCGAGTGCCATGGCGATCAGGGGAACCATGATGACCAGGAACGAAAGCCCGATCAGCAGCGCCCAGCGCCCGGCCTCGCTCGCCTCCGACGCGATCGGGAACGGATCCATTACTCTGAACCCTACCGTGAAGATCAGCGACGCGCAGAGAGACGAGTAGCTGCCGTGGCGATCCCCTGCGCCAACGCCAAGGCGGGCGATCGGCCCTATCCCGAAAAGCCTGTCGGCACGGTGGACGAGCAGATGCCCTTCGACCACATCGTGGTCGTGATGATGGAGAACCACTCCTTCGACAACCTGCTCGGCGACCTGGGTAGAACCCGTGGCGAGGTCGACGGGTTGAGCTTCGACGCCGCCGGCCGTGCGACCAACTCGAACCCCGGCCTGGACGCTGCGAGTGTCGTCAAAGCGTTCCCTCTGCCGAACACGGCACAGGCCAAAAACCTGACCCAGGGCTGGCAGGCCACGCACGAGCAGATCGACGAGGGGCGGATGGACGGCTTTGTCAGATCGGTCGGCGGCAACCCCGAGCCGATGGGCTACTACACCGCAGAAGTGCTGCCGTTCGCACATTCGCTGGCTAATAAGTTCACACTCGCCAACCGCTGGTTCTGCTCGGTTCCCGGCCCCACCTACCCCAACCGCCGCTTCCTGCTCGCGGGCACCGCCTTCGGCGGTACGGCCACCAACTTCGCCTCGCTGCGGGACGCGCCGCCGCCCAGCGGCACGATCTTCGACCGGCTCTCCCAGCACAACGTCAGCTGGGCCAACTACTTCACCGACTTCCCGATGACGCTGACGATCCCGTCCATATTCCTCAAGTACGTCGGGCACCACCACGGCCACGAGCGCTTCCTGCACGATTGCCGGGCGGGGACGCTGCCGGCGGTCAGTTTCGTCGATCCCGCGATGGGACTGATCTCTTCGATCGCCTCGTCGATCGACGGACTGCCCTCGTTCGTGCGCGATCTGGTGAAAATGCTCGGACCGCCGGCGCAGACCGAGGAGGACCCCGACGACATGTACTACGGCGAGTCATGGGCTTACGAAACGGTCGAAGCGGTGCTGAAATCGCCGGCCTGGAAGCGCACGCTACTGATCTACACCTACGACGAGCACGGCGGCTACTACGACCACGTGCCACCGCCGCCCGCATTACCGCCCGACGGGATCGAACCGAGGCTCCCCGCCGGCGAGCACGGCGCCTACGACACCTATGGGCCGCGCGTTCCGGCAATCGTCGTCTCTCCCTACTCGCGACCTCGCGGTGTCAGCAGCATCGTCTACGACCACACCTCGATCCTCGCCACGATCGAGCGCAAGTGGAACCTGCCCGCGCTCACCGCACGTGACGCCAACGCCGCCACGGTGATGGACTGCCTCGACCTGAGCCATCCAGCCCTGTTGGAACCGGGGACGTTGCAGGCGCCCGCCAACAGCGGACCGTCCGGTCCGCTCCGTGCCGGCACCTGAGCTTCGCGGTCGCCGAGCCTCAGCTCTGCTTCTGGACGCTGGCCGCAGCCTCCTGCAGTCTGTCATCGCCCCAGAACAGTTCCCTGCCGACCGCGATCGCCGGAACGCCGATCACGCCGAGGCGGTATGCGACATCGGTCGCCTCGCGCAGGGCCAGCTTGATCTCATCTGAGCCAGTCGCCTGCTCGACCGAGCTCCGCTCAAGCCCCACCTCGGCGGCCGCCGCCAACACGTGCTCGGGATCGCTGAGGTCGTGGCCGCGCTGGAAGGCGCTCTCGAATGCGCGCGTGGCGAACTCGCGCGCCAACCCCTGTCGCTGCGCGTAGATAGCCGCGCGCATCGCCGTCAGGTAGTTACCAGGCCACGGGTCTGGCCAGCGCAGCGGTGGCAGGCCGTATGAGCTCGCGCGACGCTCGACCTCTGCGATGCCGACGCGTCGACGCTCGGGATCGCCGAGCGACCACGAAGATCGGCCTGTCAGCTTGAACAGGCCGCCGAGCGAGATCGGCTGCCAGCGGACGGGCGCCGAGAGCAGCTCCTCGACGCGCTCGGCTGCAAGGTAGGCGTAGGGCGAGCCAAGGTCGAAGTAAAGGGTGGGTCTGCCATCGCCTCTCATCCCGCGACGCCCGTGAGCGCCAGCCGGTCGTGTACCGAGCGCACGACCGTAGCGCCCTCGGCAACGGCGGTGGCACACCGCTTGATCGAGCCGGCGCGCACGTCGCCGGCCACGTACACGCCCGGCACGCTCGTTTCCAGGGCGTCCTGGGCGCCGGCGTCCGGGCCGCTCAGCACGAAGCCGCGGTCGTTGCGCGCGACCACCTCCCCGAGCCAATCGGTGCACGGATCGGCGCCGAGGAAGAGGAACAGGACGTGCAGCGCAAACACCGTCCCATCGCTCAGCTCGACCGCATTCAGCTCGCCGTCGCGGCCCTGCAAACCGGCGATTTCGCTGCGGTCGCGCACCGCTACCCCGTAGCGTTCGAGCTCGTCGATCAGGTAGCGCGACATCGTCTCGCGCAGATCGGCTCGGCGGTGAAGCAGCGTGACGAGCGCACCGCCGCGCGCGAGCCACACAGCCGCCTGGCCGGCCGAGTTGCCGCCGCCGACCACGCCGACGCGCTGCGCCGCGCACAGCTGACCCTCGAGCGGACCGGCGGCGTAGAAGACGCTCGTTCCCTCGTAGTCCTCCAGCCCCGCGACCGGCAGCCGTCGGTAGTCCGCCCCGGTTGCGATCAGCACCGCGCGTGCGTGCACCTCGACCCCTTCGTCGAGCTTGACCACGTGGCGCTCCTCGCCGACCTCGAGCGCTCGAGCGCGGTAGGGGCTTGCGATCCGCGCGCCGAACTTGCGCGCCTGGGTGATCGCGCGACTGGCCAGTTCCGTCCCGCTGATGCCGGCGGGAAAGCCGAGGTAGTTCTCGATCCGCCGCGAGGAGCCGGCCTGACCGCCGAGCCCAGTGCTCTCGACCACCAGCGTGTCCAGTCCCTCCGACGCTCCGTACACCGCGGCGCCCAGACCGGCCGGACCGGCGCCGAGAATCAGCAGGTCGACGTACTCGCGCTGCGCCAGCGCAAGCCCGATGCCGAGCGCGCGCGACAGCTCGCCATTGCTGGGATTGGCAAGCAGGACGCCGCCGGGCAGTCGCACGAGCGGCGCCCCTTTCGCATCGCCCCCACTCGTCACGCCGTCACCCGCCGCGCCGCCGCCACCCGCCGCGCCGCCGCCAGGGTCGGCTTCGGGCGCACCAGTCACCACGGAGAGCGCGTCTGACGTGCGCGGGTCGATCCACGAATGCGGCAACCGCTGGTAGCGCGCGAAGTCGAGCAGACGGCGCGTGTCGGGCAGCTCGCGCGCGCCGACGATCTCGATGCCGATGCCCTGACGGCGCTGCAATAGCTCACGGCGCTCGACGAACGCGGGCAGCAGCAGGTCCGAGAGCGAGGCGTCGTCGAACAGCAGCCGTCGCAGCGCCTCGCGCTCGACCTCGATGTAGCGCATCGGCTCGGTGACGACCGCGGTGAGGAAAACCGTTTGCCCCGACAGAAGGTTGATCTCGCCGATGAAGCCGCCGCCGCCGTGGCGCGCGATCTCCTCGCCCGCGCCGTCCAGCACGGCCGCCTGGCCCTCGAGGATCGCGATGAACGGGTAGACCCGATCGCCGATCGCAAACAGCGTCTCCCCTGCCCCTGCCGTCCGCTCCTGGCCGTGCTGGGCAAGCGTCGCCAGCTGCGAGCTCGACAGGACGCGTGTCGCCGGCGCAGCCACCGCTCAGAGCAGCGGGGACGGTGGGATCCGGGTGCGACCGTGCACCTGCTCCAGACGCAGCCCGACCTCGTCCAGGAAGCACCACGACCACGTCTCCCCCGGCTCGAGCGAGCGGATCAGCGGATGGCCGCTCGTATGCGCGTGAGCCCGCGCGTGGCGATTGGGCGAGTCATCGCAGCAGCCGACCTTGCCGCACTCCAGGCAGATGCGCAGGTGAAGCCAAGCATCGCCGCTTGCCAAGCAATCCTCGCAGCCATCGACCGCCTCGGGCAGCTGGGTTATGTGGACCTGTCCGGTATGGGCACAGGAGATCATCGGGCAAGCGTAGACGCTCGGGTGAGCGACAGTCGCCCGCCCGAGAACTACGGTCGCCCAAGAACGATCGGCAGCCGACAAGAGCGGCGGGGG
>DATASE010000057.1:0-13904 GCA_036269375.1 Solirubrobacteraceae bacterium | reverse complement strand
TGACGTGCGCGCCGCGCTGCAGGGGTACGGACTGGAGGTCCGCACCGAGCTAACGCGCGACCTGGACCACGCGCGGGCGCTGGCCCACGACGGGGCGCTCGCGGGCGAGACAGTGGTCTGCCTGAGCGGAGACGGGATGATCGGCGCGGTCGCCGATCGGCTGCGCGAGCTGCCCGACGCCCGCCTCGGCATCCTGCCGGGCGGGCGCGGCAACGACCTGGCGCGTGTGCTCGGCATAGATCGCGATCCCATCCCCGCCTGCGCGACGATCGCGGGCGGTCGCCTGCGCCGCCTCGACCTCGGCGAAGTCGCCGGCAAAGCCTTCGTCGGAATCGCAAGCGCCGGGTTTGACAGCGACGCCAACCGGATCGCAAACGAGGCTCCCGCTCGGCTTGGGGGACTCGTCTATGCCTATGGCGCGCTGCGGGCGCTGGTGGGTTGGCGGCCGGCTCGCTTCACGATCACGCTGGAACCGGACGCGCAGCCGCCCGCGCGCCGGACGCACGAGATCGTCGGCTACAGCGTCGCCGCGGCCAACTCCCGCGCCTACGGCGGCGGCATGCTGCTCGCACCCGAGGCACTACTCGACGACGGGGCGCTCGACGTCGTCGCGATCGAGAGCGTTGGCAAGGGGCGCTTTCTGGCGAACCTGCCGAAGGTCTTCAAAGGAACGCACGTGCAGCTCGACTCGGTGCACTGCTGGCGCGCCCGCGAGGTCGAGATAGCCGCCGACGGAGAGTTCGTGCTGTACGCCGACGGCGACCCGATCGGCGAGCTACCGGTGCGCGTGCGGGCATTGCCGGGCGCAGTCGCCGTGCTTGTACCGCCACAGGGCCCCACTGCTGCGCCCGGCGCCCTGCGCGGCGATGCCGACTCTAGCGCCGCCGGGCCTTGGCGATGAGCGTGCTGCTCGCACCCAAGCTCGCTCTCGCTCGTGCCGTCGGGCGCGCGTCGCGGCGGCTGGGCGATCGGCGAGTCCACGGAGTCCAGCTCGGCGGTGGCGGCACGAGCCTGCCCGGCAAGCTGCTGATGGCGCTGCAGCCCGACGCCATCTCGCTGCTTGGCGGGCGACTCGCGCGCGGCTGCGCGCTGATCTCCGCGACCAACGGCAAGACGACGACCGCGGCGCTGGCCGCGAGCGTCCTTGAGCGTAGCGGGCTGAGACTCGTGCACAACCAGGCCGGCGCCAACATGGCCGGCGGGATCGCCTCGACCCTGCTCGCCGCCGCGCGCTCTGGCGGGCGCATCGACGGCGAGCTTGGACTGTTCGAGGTGGACGAGCTCTGGCTTGACCGGCTACTGCCCGAGCTCTGCCCGAGCGCGGTGCTGCTCGGCAATCTGTTCCGCGACCAGCTCGATCGCTACGGCGAGCTCGACACGATCGCCGAGCGCTGGGGACGCGCGCTTGGCACTCCTGCGGCGGCCCGCGCCCGGCTCGTCTGTAACGCCGACGACCCACTGGTCGCCGACCTCGGACGCGACCCCCACGCAGACGGTGGCGAAACGCTCTACTTCGGCATCCAGGACGACTCGCTGGCGCTCGAGCGGATGGCGCACGCCGCCGATGCGAAGCACTGTCGCCGTTGCGGCTCGCCCTACGCGTTCGAGGCGGTCTATCTCGGGCACCTCGGGCACTACCGCTGCGAGAGCTGCGGGCAGTCGCGGCCCTCCCCCGCCGTGTTTGCCACCGACGTTCGGCTCGAGGGCGTCCGCGCGGCGCGCTTTCGGCTGCACACACCCGCCGGCCAAGGCGAGGTCGCGCTGGCTCTGCCCGGGCTCTACAACGTCTATAACGCGCTTGCGGCGGCCGCGCTGTGCACCGCGCTCGAGGTGCCGCTCGAGCAGATCGTCGCCGGGCTGCAGGGCACCGCCGCCGCGTTCGGGCGCGGCGAGACGGTGAGGATCGGACGCCGGCCGGCGCGCATCCTGCTTGTCAAGAATCCGGCCGGCGCCAACGAGGTGCTGCGCACGCTCGCGCTCGAGGACGGCGAGCACGAGCTGCTCGGCGTGCTCAACGACCGCACCGCCGACGGGCACGACGTCTCCTGGATCTGGGACGCGGACTTCGAGCTGCTCCGGGACCGCCTACGGCGGGCGGTCTGCTCGGGGACGCGCGCCGCCGAGCTCGCGCTGCGGCTGAAGTACGCGGGCGTCCCGACCGAGCGCATCGAGGTGATCGAGCCGCTCGACCGAGCGCTCCAGAGCGCCGCGGAGGGATCGGATCGACGCGACCTCTACATCCTCCCCACCTACACGGCGATGCTCGAGCTGCGCGAGCTGCTCGTGCGGCGCGGCGAGGCGAGGTCCTCCTGGCTATGACCCGCGCCTCCCCCGCCCTGCGCGTCTGCGCGCTCTACCCCGACTTGATGAACATCTACGCCGATCGCGGCAACCTGCTCGTGCTCGAACGCCGCTGCACCTGGCGCGGGATCGGCTTCGAGCTGTCCGGCAGCTCGCTGCGGGAACCGCTTGACGGCGAGGCCCACGACCTCTACTACGTCGGCGGCGGGCAGGACCGCGACCAGATCCTGTGCGCGGCCGACCTGCACGAGCACAAGCGCGCGGCGCTGGAGCGGGCCGCCGGCCGAGGCGCCGTGGTGCTGGGCGTGTGCGGCGGCTACCAGCTGCTCGGGAGCTCCTATGTCTTGGATGGCGACACCCTCACGGGTGTCGGTCTGCTGTCCGCTCGGACCGTTAGAGAGCCCGGCCCGCGTCTGGTCGGCAACGTGGCGATCGAGGTCTCGTTGCCAGAGTCCTCAGGCGAGACCTCGCCGCGGGTGCTTGCCGGCTTTGAGAACCACGGCGGGCGCACGTACCTCGAGGCCGGTGCACAACCGCTGGGACGGGTGCTCAAAGGCCACGGCAACGACGGGCGCTCCGGCTTCGAGGGCGCGCGCGCCGGCAACGTGATCGGCACCTACCTGCACGGGCCACTGTTGCCCAAGAACGCCTGGCTTGCCGACTGGCTGATCGCCACTGCGCTCGGGATCGACGCCGCCGAGCTGGCGCCGCTCGACGACGACTTGGAGCGGCAGGCGCACGAAAGCGCTTGTCGTGTTGCGGGCGCTTGATTCAGTTCCGTCCTCGCCACTAGTACAATTGTCTGTGACGGCGGGTGTTGCGTCGCGGTCGGCGCGAACGATTGCCAATCGGGAATTCGGGCTCGCGCCCGGATGGAGTTCGACTCTCCCGCCCGCCGCCAAAGCCGATGGATCCGGCCATGACAGAGTGCAGTGGCAGGCGGGATAGCAACCCGCCTGGTGTCGGGCCGGGTCCGCTGATTTCCTTGCTATCGTTCTCACCGGTTGGCAATCGTTTGGAGGTAGCTCCTCCTACACCCCAACCCGACCCGCTCCGGCGGGTCGAGTTGTTTCTGGATCATGGATCTCTCCGAGTACCAGCGCCTCTCCCGCCGCACCGCCGAGTACCCCCGCGAGGCTTGGATCGCCTACCCGGCGCTCGGGCTGGCTGGCGAGGCGGGCGAGGTGGCCGAGCACGCCAAGAAGGCGATCCGCGACGACCGTGGCACGATCAGCGACGAGCGCAAGAGCGCAATGGCCAAGGAGCTGGGCGACGTGCTCTGGTACGTCGCGCAGGTCGCCACCGAGCTGGGGCTCGATCTCGACCAGATCGCCGAGCAGAACCTCGCCAAGCTGCTCTCGCGCCAAGAGCGCGGGGTCCTATCCGGCTCGGGCGACGATCGCTGAATCGCTGATTGGCGGGCGCCAATCGGTTTACGCGACGCCGGCGAAGGTCGCTACGCCGGGCCGCCGGCGAGATCCGGCCGGCCGACGGAGAAGCGTGCGAAGCGCTCGGCCAGCCGCGCGGGCACGAGCGCACGCACACGCACGCCCTCGGGGGTGTCCTGGCGGCGCAGCTCGCCGGCGACGTCGTGCAGCTCGGCAAGGCTGCCGCCCTGCGTGTAAGGGACCAGCAGCTCCATCGGGCACAGCGTGTGGCGCAACTCGAGCTCGATCCGTCGTTCCAGATCGGCCAGGCCCTCGCCCGTCGCGCCGCTGACGAGTACCGCCTCAGGGTGGCGCAGCCGCAGCTCCTCGCGGGCGTCCAGGTCGAGCAGGTCGGCCTTGTTGAGCACCAGCACCCGCGCGCTCTCTCCCGCGCCGATCTCCTCGAGCACCGCCTCGACCGCGCGCCGCATCGCCTCGCGGTCGTGCTCCTGCGCGGAAGCGTCGATCACGTGCAGCAACAGGTCCGCCCTGCGGGTCTCCTCGAGCGTCGCCGCGAAGGCATCCACCACCTGGTGGGGCAGCTTGCGGATGAAGCCGACCGTGTCGGTCAGCAGGTGGGTGCGGCCGTCGATCCGAAGCGTCCTTGTCGTGGGGTCGAGTGTGTGAAAGAGGCGATCGCGCACCGGCACCCGCGCGCCGGTCAGCGCGTTCAGGAGCGTGCTCTTGCCCGCATTGGTGTAGCCGGCAAGGGCGATGCTCGGTAGCGCCGCGCGCTCGCGCTCGGCGCGCATTGTCGAGCGGCTGCCCTTGACGTGCTCCAGGCGCCGGCGCAGCGCGGCGATGCGGTTGCGCGCCAGACGGCGATCGGTCTCGATCTGCGTCTCACCCGGGCCCCTCGTGCCGATGCCGCCGCCGAGGCGCTCGAGGTGTGTCCACAGGCCGCGCATGCGCGCGAGGTTGTACTCGAGCTGGGCCAGCTCGACTTGCAGCTTGCCCTCGGCGCTCGAGGCGTGGGTGGCGAAGATGTCGAGGATGATGGTCGTGCGATCGACCACCGGCACCCCCATCTCCTGCTCGAGGTTTCGCTCCTGGCGCGCGCTCAGCTCGTCGTCGCAGGCGATCACGTTAGCGTCGCAAGCTTTTGCGGCGGCCTTGGCTTCGCTCACCTTTCCGGGCCCAAGGTAGGTGTTGGGGTGCGGCGCGTCGCGGCGCTGGACCATCTCGCCGACGACTTCCACGCCGGCGGTGAGCAGTAGCTCGCGCAGCTCCTCTATGGTCTCGCCCTCGGGGAGCGAGGCGATGCAGAAGGCGCGCTGCTTGGCGCGCCGGGTCGGTTGGGTCATCTACTCCGGGTTGGTTGATTCATCCACCATCCAGTGTAGGACCGTGCCTGGGCGCAATCCAGCGCACGCTTGTCCGTCGCGACCTCAGTCGCCGAGCGTGGCCAGCCGCTGCACGGCCTCTGCCAAGCGGTCGTCCGGGGTCGTCAGCGAGATGCGAAACCAGCCCTCGCCGCTTGGCCCGTACGCTCCGCCGGGCGAGACGACCACGCCCGTGCGCTCGAGCACGTGCTCGCAGTAGGACGCCGAGTCGGCGAACCCCTCGGGTATCGGTGCCCACACGTAGATCGTCCCCTTCGGCGGCTTGACGTGCACGCCGGCCTTGGCCAGGGCCTCGCAGACCAGGTCGCGACGGCGCCGGTACAGCTCGTTCATCGAGGCGACCTCGCCGTCGCAGTCGGGCGAGAGCGCCGCAACCCCGGCCAGCTGGACGGCGTCGAACAGGCCCGAGTCGATGTTCGTCTTCAGGCGCCAATAGGCGTTGAGCGCGTCGGGGTTGCCGAGCAGCGCGGCGCAGCGCCAGCCAGTCATGTTGTAGCCCTTGGAGAGTGAGAAGACCTCGATCCCGACCTCGCGCGCGCCGGGCGTGGCCAGGAACGACGGGGCGCGATAGCCCTCGTAGGTCGTCTCGCTGTAGGCGTTGTCGTGCACGATCAGGACGTCGTGTTCGCGCGCGAACACGATCGCGCGTGCGAAGAACCCGTCGGGAACCACCGCGCCGGTCGGGTTGTTGGGGTAGTTGAGGTACATCAGCTTCGCGCGTTCGGCGGTGTCCGCGGAGATCGCCTCGAGGTCCGGCACGAAGCCGAGCTCGGGTACGAGCGGCATCACGACCGGCTCGGCGCCGACCAGCAACGGGCCGCCGGTGTAGACCGGGTAGCCGGGGTCGGAGGCGAGCGCGACGTCGCCGGGGTCGAGGAAGGCGAGGTTGAGGTTGAAGATCGCCTCCTTGGCGCCGATCGCCGGGATCGCCTCTGTCTCGGGGTCGATTTGCACGTCGAAGCGGCGCGCGTAGAAGTCGCTGAGCGCCTGGCGGAAGTCCTCGCGGCCGCGGTTGCTCGGGTACTGGTGGGTCTGCGGCTCGGTGACGGCCTCCTGCATCGCCTCGACGATCAGCGCCGGTGTCGGCCGGTCGGGATCGCCGATGCCGAGGCTGATCACGTCGACGCCGGCCGCCTTCTTGGCGGCGATCTTGCGCTCCAGCTCGGCGAACAGGTACGGCGGGATGCGGCTCAGGCGCTCACTCGGTCGTGTCATGCAGCTCCTTCAGGAAGTCCTCGCTGATCGCGCCCTCGAACACGGGGCGCGCCCAGCCTGTCAGGTTCACGCGCAGATCCTCCTCGATCTCGACCTCGAGCTCGCCGCCGTCGAGCTGCACCTGCACCGTCGCCGGACCGCCCCCCAGGTGGTAGGCGATGGCCGCCCCGGTCGCGCCGGTGCCGGAGGAGAGCGTCTCCCCCACCCCGCGCTCGAAGATGCGCGCCCGGATGCGCCCGGCACCGGCCGCGGCGGCCTCCGCCGGCGGGGTCAGCTCGGCGTACCAGGAGACGTTGGTGCGGTTGGGGAACAGCTCGTGTCCTTCGATGCCCGGCCCGATCACGGGCAGGTCGAGCGCGGCGAGCGTCTGCGCGTCGGGGACGTGGATCGCACACTGCGGGTTGCCGATCGAGACGTGCTGAAAGGACCAGGCTCGCCCGTCGGCGCTCAGCTCGCCGCGCCCGTCGTCGGCGCCGTTTGGGTAGTCCTTGGAGGCCAGCTGAGCGTGGCCCATGTCCACGCGGCAGGTGTGCGCGCCGGTGATCTGGGGCCGGATCGTCCCAGCGGCGGTCTGGATCGCGAAGCTGTCGTGATCGCTCCAGCCGCGGCGGCGCACGTACATGATCGCCTCGCGCGCCCCGTTGCCCGACAGCTCGGCCTCAGAGCCGTCGGGGTTGTAGATGCGCAGCCGCGCGACCGTGTCAGGCTCCTCGCTTCGCTCCAGCAGCAGCACGCCGTCGGCGAACACCCCGAAATGCGCCGAGCAAAGCCGGCGCACCCGCGCCGGGGTCAGCTCGAAGGGGAGCTCGTCGCGCTCGACGATCAGGTAGTCGTTGCCGAGCGCCTGCCACTTCTCAAAGCGCATGAGCGCGGCAGTCTAACCCGCTCGGGCAGGGCGAGGATCGGCTCGCACGGTCGCGCGGCCTCGCCCGTCTACTCGTGCTCGAGCGCGCCGAGGATAAGTCCCGCGGTCTGCGCAGCGTCGTGCTCGCTCAGATCGATCTGCAGCGGTGGCGCGAGCTTGCGCATCCAGGTGAGCTGGCGGCGAGCGTAGTTGCGAGTGCGACGCTTCATCGCCTCCTCGTCGCCGCGCAGCAGCTCCTCGAAGCCGAGCGCCTTGCGCGCGGTCTGGCTTGCCCCGGCGGCGTGCGCTGCGCGCACCTCCGCAGCCACGCCATCGGCCAGCATTGCCTCGACGCGAGCATCGATCCGCCGATACAGCGCCTCGCGCTCCATCGTCAGGCCGACCAGCAGCGTCGGGCGGCGGACCTCCTCGGTCCACAGCCGGTTGGGGCCTTCGGGGGGCTCGAGCTCTCCGGCCTGCAGCAACTCGAGCGCGCGCACCACCCGCTGACGGTCGTTCGGATCGATCTCTGCGGCCGCCCATGGGGCGCTCGCGGCCAGGCGCGCGTGCAGGGCCTCGGGGCCGTGCGCCTGCAGCTCGGCGGTCAGCCGCTCGCGAACCCCTTCGGCGGGCGGCGGTCGCAGGTCGAGCACCGTCAGCGCGGCGCGCAGGTACAACCCGGTTCCGCCGACGACGATCGGCCGTCGCCCTTCGGCCAGCGCGGCGTCGATCTCGGCGTGCGCGAGCTCGGCGTACTGGCCGGCGCTGAAGCTCGCATCCAGCGGCAGAAACGACACCAGCCGGTGCTCGAGCGCGGCGCGCTCGCCGGCCGAGGCGACACCGGTGAGGATCTCGAGGCCCCGGTAGACCTGCAGCGCGTCGGCGGAGATCGCCACCGGCCGCTCGCCGCGCTCGCGCAGTAGGCTCGCGAGCCGTACGGCCACCTCCGTCTTGCCCACCCCGGTGGGCCCGAACAGTGCAATCAAACGCGACGCGGACATTTCCCGTAGGCTCCCATAGCGATGCAGATCGAAGGCTCCAAGGTCCTGCTCACCGGCGCCACCGGCGGCCTCGGTCACGCGATCGCGCGGGCGCTGCACGCCAAGGGCGCCGAGCTGATCCTGACCGGCCGGCGCACGGACGTGCTCGAGCCGCTGGCCAAGGAGTGCTCGGCACAGGCGCTGGCGGTGGACCTGAGCGACGCCGCCGAGGTCGACCGCCTGCTCGAGAAGGCAGGGGATCTCGACGTCCTCGTCGCCAACGCCGCGCTGCCGGCAAGCGGCATGCTCGACTCCTTCAGCGTCGAGCAGATCGACCGGGCGCTGGACGTCAACCTGCGCGTGCCGATCGTAATGGCACGTCGCCTCGCCCCTCAAATGCGTGAGCGCGGCCGCGGGCACCTGCTCTTCATGTCCTCTCTTTCAGGCAAGACCGGCACGGCGGGCAGCTCGATCTACAACGCGACCAAGTTCGGTCTGCGCGGCTTTGCGATGGCGATGCGCGCCGAGCTGCACGACACCGGGGTCGGCGTCTCGGCGGTCTTTCCCGGCTTCATCCGCGAAGCCGGAATGTTCGCCGAGGCTCAGGTCAAGCTCCCGCGCGGCGTCGGCACCCGCAGCCCCGAGGACGTCGCCAAGGCCACCGTGCAGGCGATCGAGCGCAACCGCGGCGAGGTCGACGTGGCGCCGCTGTCACTGCGCATGGGCTCGGCCTTCTCGGGCATCGCGCCGGAGCTGGCCGCGACGGTCACGCGCAAGACCGGCAGCGACCGGATAGCGCATCAGCTGGCCGACAGCCAGCGCGCCAAGCGGTAGCGCGTCGTTGGGCGGCGCCATACGGCGTCCTCCCTCCCTTGTGTACCTCTAGTACACGGCGGTCGGTGTGTCCTTGTCTGGCTTGCCCAACGACCCGCTACAAAACTTGGTGTTGTAAGAGCCTTCCTACATCGAGCTTCGGCTCGCCTTACGCCCACGTACGCGCCGGCTTAGGGGTGCGCCTCAGCATGGCTCGCATGCACTCCCCCAAGCAACCATCGGAGGTTCGCGCATGACGAGCTCGCAGTTGATCCGTGTCGGTCTTGTCGCAGGCGCTCTGGCGACCGGCGGTGCCGCCGCCGGGATCGCCGGTGCCGCGGCAGCGCCCAGCGGCTCGGCCACGCAATCCACGACGACAGAAACGTCGTCGACTCCGTCGACGACGTCCACCCAATCCAAATCCACGACCCCGCACAACTCCCAACCCAAGTCCGGCAGCAGCACCCACCCGTGCCCGCACATGAACGGATCGAGCTCGGGCTCCGGCTCCAATTCGGGCTCGGCCTACGAAGGTCCGGGTCCGGTGGTCAGCACGCAGTAGCGACAGGCGCGAAGAGCCTCCCGGGCGGCTCGGCCGTCCGGGAGGAGGCGCCGCTCAGCCGGCGCGCGCTGGCTGGTTCGGGGATGCGAGCGGAGCGAGTGTCGCCCGGTCCAGCAGCGACTCCTGCCCCGAGAGCGTCTGACTGGTTGCGCCGAAGATCTCCACCTGGGTCAGCTCTCCCGCAGCGGCCAGCCCGCTGAAGTTGACGACCTTGTTGTGGCGCGTGCGCCCGCGCAGCCTGTCCGGGTCGGTGCGCGAGCTGCCCTCGACCAGCACCTCGACGGTGCGTCCCACGAACCGCTGTGCGCGCTCGTGTGCGCGCCGCTGGACGACCTCGACGAGCCTTTCCATCCGCTCCACCTTGACCGGGTGGGGAACGAACCGATCGGTCATCAGCGCCGCCTCCGTCTCGCGTCGCGGCGAGAAGACAAACGTGAAGGCGCCGTCGTAGCCGACCTGCTCTGCGACCTCGAGGGTCTGCTCGAAGTCCGCCTCGGTCTCGCCCGGGAAGCCGACGATGACGTCGGTGGTGATCGCCGCGTCGGGCACGTGCTCGCGGATCAGCGCGACGCGGTCCAGGTAGCGCTCGCGGTCGTAGGTGCGGCGCATCGCCTTGAGGATCCGGCTCGACCCGGATTGCAGCGGCAGGTGGATGTGCTCGCAGACGCTCGGCAGCTCCGCGTGCGCGCGGATCACGTCCTCGCGCATGTCCTTGGGATGGGGGCTCGTGTAGCGGATCCGCTCGACCCCGTCGATCGCGTCGAGCGCTCGCAGCAGCCCGGCGAAGGATTGCGGCACCGCTCGGCCGTCGGCCCCCGTTACGCGCAGGTCGCGACCGTAGGAGTTGACGTTCTGCCCCAGCAGCGTCACCTCGCGCACCCCGTCTGCGGCCATCGCCCGCACCTCTGCCACGAGCTCCTGCAGCGGCCGCGAGACCTCGCGCCCACGCGTGGAGGGCACGATGCAGTACGAGCAGCGACAGTTGCAGCCGACCGAGATCTGCACCCACCCCTGGAAGTCGCGCGCGCGCTTGGCCGGCAGGTGCCCGGTGAACCCCTCGAACTCGAAGAACCCCTGGGCGGTGAGCGAATCGCTGGTCAGGAACTCTGCCAGCTTGTGCGTCTGCCCCGGCCCGAAGGCGACGTCGACGAACGGAAAACGCTCGAACACCTCCTCCTTGACCGACTGCGCCCAGCACCCCCCCACGCCCACGATTCGATCGGGCCGCTCACGCTTCAGGCGCTTAGCCTCGCCGAGGTGCGCGACGAAGCGGCTGTCGGCGCTCTCGCGGATCGAGCAGGTGTTGAACAGGATCAGGTCGGCCTGCGCGCGCTCGGAGGCCTCGCTGTAGCCGAGCGACTCGAGCATTCCCTTCATCCGCTCGGAGTCGTGCTCGTTCATCTGGCAGCCGAACGTGGTCACGTGGTAGCGCTTCATCGCCCTTGAAGGGTACTCTCGATCCACGGCGAACATGTGTTCGCATTCCGTCCGCTACGGCGGCTACCTTTCCAGATCCACCCAGCGAGCAAGGAGCAAGACGATGCCCAGCACCATGACCGACGAGGAGAAGGCCGCAAAGGCGCGCGATGCGGCGCTGCAGGGGGCGCTCGGGCAGATCGAGCGCGAGTTCGGCAAGGGCAGCGTCATGCGGATGGGCGACGAGGGCGCGCAGGTGCGCGTCGACGCGATCCCCACCGGGGCGCTGTCGCTCGACCTGGCGCTCGGGATCGGCGGCGTGCCCAAGGGACGCATCGTCGAGGTCTTCGGCCCCGAGTCCTCGGGCAAGACGACGCTGATCTACCACGTCTTGGCAGAAGCGCAGAAGCTCGGCGGGGTGTGCGCCTTCATCGACGCCGAGCACGCGATGGACCCGCTGTACGCAAAGGAGATCGGCGTCGACATCGACGAGCTGCTCGTCTCCCAGCCCGACTACGGCGAGCAGGCGCTCGAGATTGCCGACATGCTGGTGCGCTCCGGCGCGGTCGACGTGGTGGCGATCGACTCGGTCGCCGCGCTCACCCCGCGCGTGGAGCTCGAGGGCCAGATGGGCGACCAGACGGTCGGCGCGCAGGCGCGGATGATGTCCCAGGCGATGCGCAAGCTCGCCGGCAACCTCAACCGCACGAGCACGCTGTGCATCCTCACCAACCAGATCCGCGAAAAGGTCGGCGTTATGTTCGGCTCGCCCGAGACCCAGCCCGGCGGCCGGGCGCTGAAGTTCTACGCCTCGCAGCGCATTGACATCCGTCGCATCGAGACGCTCAAGGACGGCACCGAGGCGGTCGGCAACCGGGTGCGCGTGAAGGTCGTCAAGAACAAGCTCGCCGCTCCCTTCCGCCAGGCCGAGTTCGACATCGAGTTCGGCAAGGGGATATCGACGGCCGGCTGCCTGGTCGATCTGGGGCTCGAGCACAACATCGTCTCGAAGTCCGGCTCCTTCTTCTCCTATGGCAACGAGCGCCTCGGCCAGTGCCGCGGCAACGCCAAGGCCTACCTGCAGGAGAACCCGGACATCGCCAAGGAGATCGAGCGCAAGATCTATGCGGCGCTGGGGCTCGGACCCGACAAGGTGACGCCGATCCAGACCGATCCCGTCGGCCTCAAGCCGGTCGAGGCCGATCAGGAGACGCGCGCCGCCTAGGAGGAGAGCGCAGGCGCCTGGTGTCCACCACGCGGGTGGCTTGTCACTCGCCAAGCGGACAGGCCGACAACCGCTCGTAGCTGGCGCCCTCGGGCGACAGCCACGAGCGGTACAGCACCAGCTCCACGGCGGAGAAAGTTTGCGCCGGTGTCGGCGGCAACGCTCTGTCGCGCGGGGCCTCTTCGGGGCGCATGCGCGCTACCGTGACGTGCGGACGAAAGCGGTGGCGCCCTGCTCTCCCATCGCTGCGGCTCGATCCCGAAGCGCGGGACCCGCTCTGCTGCCAGTGTGCCCCGAGGTGAAGCCGATCCAATAGCTCTGCGTGAATCTTCGCCAGTGTGCCGTCCCTGTCGTGCAGCTCGACCGCAAGCGCTCGCGGGCGGCGCGGAGGCAGCCACAGGGGCGCTCCCAGCGAGAGCTCCACCGCCGGGCGTGCGCAGCGTGAGAGCTCGTCGGCGATCGCATCGAGCTCTTGCAGTGGGCGCTCGCCCAGAAAGCAAACAGTCACGTGCAACAGCTCGGCATCCAGGATCCGCAGCCCACGCGCCGCGCTCTTAGCCCAGCTCGCAAGCGAGTCGCGCACCTGCGCCGGCGGATCGACGGCGACGAATAGGCGAGCGCTCGCTCCGCGGGCGCTCATCGCAGCGGCGGCTCGGCCGTCTCCTCGCCTCGCACGGAGTCGGAGCGGCCTTGCCCGTCGGCGCCTTTGGTCGGGTGCGAGCGCGACTCGTCGCGCTCGCCGAGCAGCAGGCGGCGGATCATGTGCATCGCCACCGTCACGGCCCGGTCGCGCACGTCGCCGCGACCGCCCGGCAGTCGCACCGAGCGGGTCAGCGAAGCGCCGTCCGGACCGGCGACGCTCAGCCACACCAGGCCGACGGGCTTCTCCTCGCTGCCGCCACCGGGGCCGGCGATGCCCGTCACTCCCACTCCAACATCGGCCGACATTCGCTCGCGCACACCCACCGCCAGCTCGCGCACAACCTGCTCTGAGACCGCGCCGTGACGCTCGATCGACTCGGCAGCGACGCCCGCCAGCTCGACCTTGGCCTCGTTGGAGTAGACGACGACGCCGCCGAGGACGTACTCAGAGGCCCCCGCTGGGCTCGTCAGCCGTGCTGACAGCAGCCCGCCTGTGCACGACTCCGCCACCGCGATCGTTCTCGGCTCGTCGCGCAGCAGCTGCGCGACCTGCTCGTCGACGGTCGTGCCGTCGCTCGAGTACAGCGTGTCGGCGTGACGCTCGGCCACCAGTCTGGCGAACTGGCCGTATGCCGGCTGCGCCTCGGCTTGGAAGCGAGTGACGATCTCGATCTCCCCGCCGCGCAGACAGGTCGTTATCTCAAGCGATCCCAGATCGACGCCGTCGCGCTCGGCGACACGCAGCGTCTCTGCGATCTCGGACTCGGGGATCCCAAACAGTCGCAGCATCTGTTGCTCGTGCTCGCGCGCCGAGGCGACCGCCGCGCGCCACTCGCGGGTGCCGAGCGCCTGCGAGAACATCGGCTGCAGCTCGCGCGGCGGCCCCGGCAGCACAACAACGGTGGGCCCCTCCTCTCCTTCGACGGGCGCCACGACCAGGCCCGGCGCCGTGCCGACCGGCTCGAGGATCGCCGCGCCGCGCGGGATCGTCGCCTGCTTGCGGTTGCCTGCGGCAATCGCCTCGCGGTCCAGGTTCGGGTACCGCGCGGCCAACGGCCGCAGGATCTCGGCGATCCGCGCCTCCAGCACGTGGTCGAGCACCATCTCGCGCCCCTGGAACGCTCCGACGACCGCGG
>DATASE010000056.1:0-8782 GCA_036269375.1 Solirubrobacteraceae bacterium | reverse complement strand
CGGGGATGAAGGCCGGGCTGTCTTCGTTGGCAAGCGCCATCGCCTGCTCCGGCGGGAGCCTGAAGGTGCCAGTGGACGCGTCGTACTCGACGTAGCCGCTGGCCGCCTGCTGGCACAGCCACTCGCGGATGTAGCGCTCGTTGCAATCGGTGCGCTCGGCCAGCTCCTGGGAGGTGACCGGCTCGCTGTCGGCCATCGCCTTGTACAGCCCGAGCTTGTCCCCGATCAGGACCAGCGGCGTGGTGATCGCCGCGCCAAGGTCGCCCACGAACTGACCCATGAACTCTTCGAGCTTTGCTTCATCTATTTCTACTGCGCTCATCGTGTCTTCCTCCGATGGTTGATTTGGGTGATGGAATGTCTTTGGTCCCGTTCTTGGCCCTTTCCAGGGAGCTGAGCCACGCGTCGATGGCCGCGAGCAGAGCCTCGTGGCCACGGTTGAAGCCGAGCAGGCGCTCGAACAAGAGTCCCTGGTTGAACTGCGAGACAAGTGCCGCCCAGCTCTCAGCCGAGAACGGGCTGTCGTCGAGGTCGTACTCCTCGATTGCCTCGGTGAGCGCGTCACTGAGCACGGTGCGCCAACGGTCGTGGACGCCTTGCAGGCGCTCGCGCAGCTCGGGCTTGTTCCAGGCGAGCGCTTGCAGCTCGGCCCAGATCTTGGGGTAGCCCGAGGCGAGGTCGTCCTCGATGAAGGCCATCGCGGTGCGCCACTTCTCGATGAAGGGCGCCTCACTGCCATACATGGCGCGCTGGCGCTCGAGGATGCGTGCGGTGAACCGCTCCAGCGTCTGCAGCAAGAGCTCGTCGACCGAGCCGAAGTAGTAGTGGACGAGGCCGTGATTCTGTCCCGCCTCGCGCGCGAGCTGGCGCGTGGAGATCCCAGCCGCGCCCTCGCGGATCAGCAGGCGCTCGGCGGCGTCGAGGAAGGCGGTCACGTTGGCCTGCCTGATCGACCCGGCCTCCACCGAGGCGGCCCGCGTCGAGCGACCGCCCACCGCGACCGCGAGCTGCTCGTCCCGACCTTTTGCAAGTGACTTAGTCATCTGACTTAGGCAGCTATCTAAGCATTGGCTGGCGCCCCTGTCAAGGCGCTTGCCCGAGCTCGGGCTTGTCGCGTTCCTATACTGCGCCGCCGTGGCGCCCTCCCCCACCCGTCCCCGCGAGGGCACCGACCCGGTGGCGATCGTCGGCGCCTCGGGGGCGCTCGGCTTCGGGCTGGCGCTGCGCCTCGGGCGCGCCGGGGTGCCGGTCGTGATCGGCTCGCGCGAGCGCGAGCGAGCGCGAGAAGCGGCCGACCGGGCCCGCGAGGCGGTTCCCGACGCTGGCTTCACCGGAGCCGAGAACGCCGAGGCGGTAGCCGCGGTCGACACCGTGATCCTCAGCGTCCCCTTCCGCAACCAGTCGGAGATCCTCAAAAACGTGCGCGACGCGTTCGCGCCCGAAGCGCTGTTGATCGACGCAACCGTCCCGCTGGCCGCCGCGGTCAGTGGGCGCGCCACCCGGATGCTCGGCGTCTGGCAGGGCTCGGCGGCCGAGGCCGCCGCCGAGCTGGTGCCCGAGGCGGTGAAAGTCGTCTCCGGGCTTCACACCGTCTCCGCCGCCTCGCTCACCGACTTCGAGCAACCGCTCGACCAGGACGTGCTCGTCTGTGGCGACTCGCGCGCGGACAAGGCCCGAGCCGCGGCGCTGATCGAGCGGATCGACGGTCTGCGCTGCGTCGACTGCGGGCGCCTGGAGATGGCGCGCATAGCCGAGTCTTTGACGGCGCTCATGATCTCGGTCAACTCCCGCTACAAGACGCACGCGGGCGTCCGGATCGCCGGCCTGCCGGACGCGCTGTGGGAGTGACCCGCTGACCGCCTCTCCCTCGGCGCCCGGCGACGACGTGCCCCGCGCGCACGACCGCTCGAAGGTCGTCGTGCTCGCCGGCGGCACCGGCGGCGCCAAGCTCGCACGCGGCATGCTCGACGTGGTCGATCCCGACGAGCTGGTCGTGATCGCCAACACCGGCGACGACGTCGACGTCTACGGCGCCCACGTCTCCCCCGACCCCGACCTCGTCTCCTTCTGGCTGGCCGACGAGATCGACGAGCGCGGCTGGGGTCTGCGCGATGACACCTTCTGCGTGATGGACGCCCTGCGGGCGTTGGGCCGCGACGTGTGGTTCAACCTGGGCGACCGCGATCTCGCCTGGTGCCTGGAGCGCCGGCGACTGTGCGAGCAGGAGGGGCTGCGCCCGACCGAGGCGCTCGCGCGCCTGAACGCGGCGATCGGCGTGCGCGCCGCGGTGCTGCCGATGAGCGACGAGCCCCAGCCGACGCGGGTGCGCACCGACGCCGGCTGGCGCCCGTTCCAGGAGTTCATGATCCGCGACCGCGCCGCCGCGACCGTTCACGAGGTGGCGTTCGGCGATCCCGGTGCGGCCCCAGCCAAGCCCACACCGGAGGTGCTGTCGGCCCTGCGCGACGCGCGCGCGGTGATCGTCGGTCCCAGCAACCCGGTGATCTCGATCTGGCCGATCCTGCACGCGCTGGGCACCGCGCTCGACGACCTCGCGGCGCCGGTCGCGTGCGTCAGCCCAGTCGTGGGCGGCGCGATCGTCAAGGGGCCGACGGCCGCCTTCCTAGCCGCCTACGGACAGCCAGTCAGCGCCGATGGAGTCGCGGCCTTCTACGAGCGCGTGGCGCCGAGCCTGCTGGCCGATCGAGGATCCCTTCGATCCTCGATCGGTGGCATCCTCGCCGACGAGCCGGTCGACTCGCTGCCCGCGCTTCAGATCGACACGGCGATGCCCGACGCCGATGCGCGAGCGCGCGTGGCCGAGCAGACGCTTGCGTTCGCGCTGTCCCTTGCGCGCTAGTGTCGGCAGTCGACTGCCACGTCGAGCGCGGCGCAGACTTCGTGCATCCGCTCGTCGCTGAGGCGACCCAACCGTTCCACGAGAACGCCGGTCGGCACGCTCTCGACCGAATCCAGGTTGACCGCCGAGCGGTGCGGAACGGGGTCCTCGCCTGGCTCCAAGACGACCTCGCTTGCCAATCCGCGAACGCTGGTCGTGCAGGGGGCGACCAGAGCGCGCTTGAGGCGCGGGATGGCGGCGTCACGAGAGAGGATCACAACCGGACGACGGCCGATCTCGGGCGGCTCGCACCACCAAATCTCTCCCCGCCCGGGAAGCGGGTCAATGCTCATGCCGCTGCGGCCGCCGCGCGGAATGAGGCCAGGTCGCCCCACTCGTCGGGCTCGGCCAGCGGACGTTCGTCGTAGACGGCGTAAGCAGCGTCGATCTCGGCCGCCCGATGACGATCGAGCAGCGCCGCCAGCGCCTGGTCGAACAGAGCGGCGTCGGTGAGGGTCGAGAGCGCCTGCCGCGCGCTGGCCAGCAGCTCGCCGTCGACCGTCGTGCTAACCCTCGTCCTTGCCATGCCACGATTATGGCACGTATGTATGATGGCCCAGGGCGCAACGCTCAGAGTCAGCCTCTGCCGCTCTGGCGGCGAGACGATCAGCCCGTGGCGCGTCTGAGATCAGCGCCGCCCGCCGTGCTCCAGGTGGTGACCGCTCGCGCCGGCGCGCCGGCGCTACGCTGCTGCGGTTGCGCACGGCCGCCATCCTCCCCGTCAAGCGCTTCCCGCTGGCAAAGCAGCGACTCGGCGCAAGCGTCGCCGACTCGCTGCGCCTCGATCTCGCGCGCGCGATGGTCGGCGACGTGCTCGCGGCACTGCGCGACTGCGCGGCAATCGACGCCACGATCGTCGTCACGCGCGAGCAGTCGGTCGCTGCGGCCGCGCGCTACCTTGGCGCCGTCGTCGTCGAGGACACGGCCGAGGACGGGCAGAGCGCGGCCGCCGCGCTCGGGGTCGCGCGCGCGCTGGCCGACGGCGCCGAGCGCGTCCTGTGCGTCCCCGGCGACTGCCCGGCGCTCGACCCGGACGAGCTGACAGCGCTGCTCGGCGGCGGCAGCGCCGGCGTGACGATCCTCCCCGACCGGCACGGCAGCGGCACCAACGGGCTGCTGCTCGCACCGCCCGACACGATCGCTCCCAGCTTCGGCCCGGACAGCCGCGCCCGCCACGAGCAGATTGCCGCACGGGCCGGGATCGCCTGCCGGGTCGAGCCGGTAGCGTCGCTGCTGCTCGACATCGACACCGGCGAGGATCTCGCCGCGCTGCGCGAGCGACTGGCTGGAGAGCGTGTGCGCGCGCCGCGGACTCGGGGGGTGCTCGGGCTCGACTCCGCCCATCCCGCTCCGGGCGCTGCCTCGACCCGGCCCTCGCGGGCGGCGTGAGCAGTTGAGCCAGCTCGGCGCGCGCAGCCTCGGCGGCCTGTCTGAGATCGCCCCCGGTGAGGATCTCGCCGAGCTGGTCGTCCGGGCGCTGGCCGAACAGTCCCCGCTCGAGCCGCTGCGCGAGGGGCAGATCGTCGCGATCGCCCACAAGGCCGTCTCCAAGGCCGAGGGGGCGACGGTCGACCTGCAGACGATCGAGCCGGGCTCGCGCGCGCGCGCGTTGGCCGACCAAGCCATTGCCAGCCCTGCCGCTGCCACGGGCTACGCTCGCAAGGACCCCCGCGCCGTCCAGGTGGTGCTCGACCAGTCCGCCGAGGTCCTACGTGCCGCGAACGGCGTGCTGATCTGCCGCACCCACCATGGCTTCGTCTGCGCCAACGCCGGCGTCGACGCGTCCAACTCGCCCGACGTGGAGACCGTCGTCGTCCTACCGCGCGACCCCGACGCGTCGGCCCGCCGCATTCGCGCCCGCCTGCGCGAGCTGACCGGAGCGCGCGTCGGTGTGCTGATCTCAGACAGCTTCGGGCGCGCATGGCGCCACGGACAGTGCGACGTGGCGATCGGCTGCGCGGGCCTTGCGCCGCTGGATGACTGGCGCGGGCGCACCGACGGCGCTGGGAGCGAGCTGCGCGCTACCTGGCTCGCCGTGGCGGACGCGATCGCCGCCCTGGCGGACCTGGCTCGAGCCAAGGATTCGCGCGAGCCGGTCGTGATCGTCGACGGACTGGAGCGCTTCGTCACCGACGACGACGGGCCGGGCGCGCTGACGCTCATCCGGCCGATCGGGGAGGATCTGTTCCGATGAGCGACGCTACGCAGATGACGAGCCCGGCCGCGAGCGACGAACGCATTCGGCCGCCGCGCCGGCACCGGCACCGCAGGATCGCGCTCGCCCTCCTGGGCGCGCTGGCTCTGGCCGTCGTTATCCTCAACTGGACCTACGGCCGCCTGCCCTCCGAGCCCAAACCGAGTGGCTCCTTCGCTCAGGTCGGCGGCCTGCGCATCCACTACGTCGAACGTCCCGGTGCCGGCACTCCCGTGGTCCTGATTCATGGACTGCCCGGCACCGCCGAAGACTGGAACGCGGTCACGCCACTGCTGACGGGTCATCGCACGATCGCGATCGACCGGCCCTGCTTCGGCTACTCCAGCGGCGACTACGTTCCCTTCGAACGGCAGCTGAGCACGATCCACAAGCTGCTCGCCCAGCTGCACGTCACACGCCCGATCCTGGTCGGGCACTCCTACGGCGGCACCGTCTCGCTCGGCTACGCCGAGCGCTACCCGGGACAGGTGCGAGGACTGGTGCTGGTCGACGCGGCCGCGGCCGGCACGAAACCAAACGCCCTGCACGGATTGCAGGCGCACGCAATCCAGATCCTGCAGCTACCCGTGATCCGCCAGCTCTCGGACGCGACCTTCTCGCAGCTGCTGCTCACGGTCTCGGCGAAAATGGGCGACTCCGAAGCCTTCGACCCCGAGCCGGTGGCTACCGCGCACGAACACCGCGTGCTGGCGATCAACATGACCCACGGCAACCTCGAGGCGCTCGCCGGCGAGTACCTGGCCGCCGGCGGCGTGGTCGAGCGGATCGACCGCAAGCTGAGCTCGATCGCCACCCCGGCGGTGGTCATCCAGGGAGGGCAGGACCGGCTGGTCGGAGCGAGCTACGGTCGCCGTCTGGCCGGTCTGCTCCCCCACGCGCGCCTGGAGCTGCTCTACGGCGGGCACATGCAGCCCTACGTGCACCCGGCGGCGATCGCCGCCGCCGCGAAGAGCCTGGCGGCTGGAGCCAAACCCGTCGGCCCTTGAGCCGGGCCTACCAGCGAACCTAAGCGCCTTCCGGCCCCACCATTCCCGGCTTGCGATCGCCCCGGGCCGCGATCGACCGCCTCACACTTGCAATCGTCACCAGCGGGATTCCGGTCGCGAGCATCCGTACCGGGCCGATGTTGCGCGAGCCGAACGCCTCGAACACGCGCGCCGTGCGCTCATCGTAGCTGGCTGCCGAGAAGAACGCCTTCTCGCCACCGTTGAGCTTGCGGCCCGTGGCGTAGTCGAGGATCGTCCTGGTGTGGCCGCCCAGGCCGCGTTTGTAGCGGCGCCGGTAGCGCTTCAGACCTCGCTCCAGCGACTCCTCGCCGGCCAGCGCCGGCGCGACGCTGTCGGCCAGCCATTCGGACGTTTGCAGCGCAAAGCCGCAACCTACGCCCCACAACGGGTCGACCGCGCCCGCCGCGTCGCCCACCAGCGCCAGGCCCGGCGCGGCCGGGGCGTGGATGACATTGGTCATGTCGACCTTGCCCTGCACCGGCTCGACCAGACGCGAGGCGAGGATCGGCGGGGCGCCCGGAACCGAGGAGACCATCTTCTCCAGCGCCGCCCTCGGGTCGGCCTTGAATTCCGGCAGGTGCTCCTTGGTGGGCATCACCGCGTAGAAGGTCAGGCCGCTGTCGGTGGGAAACGCCCCGACCATGTTCGGGTCCATCAACCACAGCGTCGGACTGGGATGACCCTCGTAAGGGGGGCCTTCGTAGTAAGCGCCATAGGCGATCCGGCCGTGCGGAGCGGTGCGCCTCTTCACGCCCGAGAGCTTGGCTACACGCGAGTCGCGACCGTCGGCGCCGACGACCAGGCGCGCACGCAGCTCGACCGTCTGGCCGTGCGTGTCGCGCGCGCGCACGCCGCACACCTGCCCGTCCGAGCGCAGCAACTCCTCCACGGTGTGGCCCATCATCAGCTCGACACCCGGCGTCTGCGCCGCGGTGTCGCGGATCATCGGGTCGAGCAGCCGGCGGCGAAGGTTGATGCCGCTGGGGACGTCCTCTCCCGGCGGGGGCTCGATCGTGCCCCAACGCGTCCACGAGCGGATCCGCGAGCGCAGCGCGCCCGCCTGCATCATCGGCTCGATCAGACCCAAACGCTCCAAGGTCGGCACGCCCGAGGACTGGATGTAGTGCGTGCAGATCTTCTTGTAGGCCTGCGGGTCGGGGCTCTTCTCCACCAGGGCCACGCGCGCTCCCGAGCGCGCCAGCATGATCGCCGCTGCGGAGCCGGCTAGGCTTGCTCCGACGATCGCCACGTCGTAGTCGGCATGCGTCTGCTCGGACATAGGCTCAGCTCCTTGCGCAGGCGCGCTCCCGTCGCAGACGGAACGCACGATCTATAGTTCGAGGCGAACTATACAGGACGAACTATGGAACGCAAGCCGATCCGCCTGACCACCACTTCCTATGCCGTGCTGTGCCTGCTCGACCTCGCCGGCGAGGCGACGCCATACGAGCTCAAGCAGATGCTCGTGAACTCGATCGAGCACTTCTGGCCGGTCCCACACACCACCTTCTACGACGAGCCGGCCCGCCTGGCCAAGGCCGGCTATTTGTCGGAGAGTCAGGAGCAGCGGGGGCGCAGGCGCAAGCGCTACTCGCTGACCGAGCTCGGCCACGACGCGCTGCGCGCGTGGGCCGACGCACCCGGCGCGCCACCGTCGCAGTATCGCGACGAGGCGATGCTGAAGGTGTTCGCCGGCGCCGACCCCGAAGCGGCCTTCGCCGGGCGGATCGAGTGGCACCGAGCCCAGCTGGCCGAGCTCGAGGGATATCTGGCCAATCTGAAAGAGGGGCACACCGGACGCCGCGCCGACGAGTGGCGCGGGCCGGAAATCACGGTGCTCGGCGGCATCGAATACCACCGGCAGATGATTGGCATCTTCGAGCGCTTCGCCGCCGCCATCGGGCGCGAAGCTCAGGCGCTGGCGGCCAACGGGGGCGCAGCGACCGCCGATCCCACCAGCGGGTAGCGCCGCCTGATCGCGTACAGCGTCGAGCGCTCGGCCGCCGGGCGTCCCGCCGCGTGCGCCGCCGCGACCAGCTGCCCGGGATCGAGGCGCGTGCCGTGATAGGAGCCGGCCAGACGGCTGATCGACTCCTCCATCAGCGTGCCGCCGAGGTCGTTGACGCCCCAGCTCAGCGACTCGGTCGCGACGTCCACTCCCATCTTCACCCACGAGGCCTGCAGGCTCGGGATCGTCCGACCGAGCGCCAGGCGAAAGGCCGCGGTGTGCTTGAGGTTCTCATCGCGGCCGATCTCCTGCACCCCGTGCGTGCGGCCGAGCAGCGTCTGAAAGGGGATGAACGACAGCGGCACGAACTCGGTGATCCCGCCCGTCCGTTCCTGCAAACCGCGCACGACCCGCATGTGCTCGGCAAGCTCCCACGGCTCCTCGATGTGGCCGAACATCACGGTCGCCGTCGAGCGAAGGCCCGCAGCGTGGCTTGCCGCGACGATCTCAACCCAGCGCGCAACCGGCAGCTTGTTCGGCGAGATGCGCTCGCGCACGCCGTCGTGCAGGACCTCGGCGGCGGTGCCAGGGGTCGAGCCGAGACCCGCCTCGCGCAGCTGCTCGAACACCTCGGCCGGCGGGGAGCCGGAGATGTCGCACATGTGAGCGATCTCCATCGGGCTATAGGCGTGAAGGTGCAGATCGACTCCGGC
>DATASE010000055.1:0-12610 GCA_036269375.1 Solirubrobacteraceae bacterium | reverse complement strand
CCGATCTCGCGCGCAGCGTGCGTCGCTTCCTCGACCGGGGCGCGCTCGAGGCCGGTGTGCCGCCCACGCACCCGCACGCGCTGCGCCACAGCTACGCCACCCACCTGCTCGGCTCCGGCGCCGATCTGCGCGCGATCCAGGAGCTGCTCGGTCACTCGAGCATCTCGACAACCCAGGTCTACACTCGGGTAGAGTCCGCACGGCTGAAGAGCGCCTATGCGCGTAGTCACCCTCGGGCCTGATCGGCGGGAAAAGACCCTGGAGACGAACGTCAAAGCGATTGAGCTGCGCGAACTGTGGCGCCGTTACAAGAACGACGGCGATACGCGCGCACGCGAGCGGCTTGTGGTCGCCTATTCGCCCCTGGTCAAGTACGTGGCCGGCCGCACCGCGGCCGGCCTGCCGCCGCATGTCGAGGAGGCCGACCTCATCTCCTACGGGCTGGTTGGGCTGATCTCCGCCATCGAGCGCTTCGACCCCTCGCGCGAGATCAAGTTCGAGACCTACGCGATCACGCGCATCAATGGAGCGATCATCGACGAGCTGCGCTCGATCGACTGGGTGCCGCGCTCGGTGCGGGCCCGAGCGCGGGAGATAGAGCGCGCGAGCACGAAGCTAGAGCACCGCCTGCAGCGCTCGCCCACCGACGAGGAGATGGCAAAGGAGCTGAGACTGACGCCCGCCGAATTCCAGGAATCGCTGCTGACGATCTCGCACTCCTCCGTCGCGGCGCTCGACGAGATGTGGAGCGTCTCGGATTCAAGCGGCGACCAGGTCTCGCTGATGGACACGATCGAGGACCCCAACGCGCCCGATCCCTCGCGCGCGCTCGACGTCGGCGACCTCAAGGACCGGATCGCCGAGTCGATCGCCTCGCTGCCCGAGCGCGAGAAGCTCGTGATCGCTCTCTATTACTACGAGAACCTGACTCTACGCGAGATCGGCGAGGTGCTCGGCGTCACCGAGTCGCGCATCTCCCAGCTTCACACCAAGGCGGTCCTGCGGTTGCGCGGGAAGATGCAAGACGGCTCTTTCGACGAGGATTAGTGAAATCTCCCGTCCGGGGGTATCTTTGCTGGAGGCTTAGCAAGGGAGAGACATATGCCGGCTCCGGATCGGATTCGCAACGTCGCGCTCGTCGGGCATCGCGGCTCGGGCAAGACCTCACTGCACGAGGCGCTGCTGTTCGAGGCCGGGGCGATCACGCGACTTGGCAGCGTGACCGACGGCAGCACGGTCTCGGACTCAGACCCCGACGAGCACGCCCGCCAGATGTCGATCTCGGCCTCGCTTGCCGGCGTCTCCTGGAAGGAGCGCAAGGTCAACCTGCTGGACACGCCCGGCGATCCGAGCTTCGTGGCCGACGCGCTGGCCTGCATGCGAGTGTGCGAGTCAGCCGTGTTCCTGGTCAATGCGGTTGCGGGCGTGGAGGTGAGCACCTCGCGGCTGTGGGCGCGGGCGGCCGAGCTTGACGTCGCGCGCATGCTGTTCGTCAACATGCTCGATCGCGAGCGTGCCGACTTCGCGCGCGTGCTCGACTCGCTCAAGCAGGCATTCGGTCCGCACGTCGTCGCCACCGAGATTCCTCTGCGCGAGGACGGCGAGCTGACGGGAGTGATCGATCTGCTCGACATGTGCGCCTGCCGGCAGGAACCGATCGAGAGCCCTGCTCGTGGCACGGGGCGCGATCCTCGCTTGCCCGGCGGCTCGCTCAGCGAGGTGCCGATACCCGACGATCAGCTCGCGATGGCCAACGAGTACCGGGAGCGGCTGATGGACGAGGTGTGCGAGGTCTCCGACGAGCTGATGGAGCGCTACCTGGAAGGCGAGAGCATCTCTCACGAGGAGATCGCCGCGGCGCTGAAGAGCGGCACCAACCACGGCAAGATCTTCCCGGTGGTGTGCGGCGCGGCCATGCGCAACCTCGGCACCGCGCGGCTGCTCGACGCGATCGTGGAGGACCTGCCCTCGCCGGTCAAGCATGGGCCGCTCGCGGTCGGGGAGGTGCTGCTGCGCGCAGAGCCCGACGCGGAGCTGTTCGCCTATGTCTTCAGGACCCGCGCCGATCCCTACGCTGGGCGCATCAACCTGCTGCGCGTCTACCAGGGCACGCTGCGCCACGACACGCAGGCGCTGAACACCCGCACGCACGCCCGCGAGCGGATCGGTCAGCCGATCCTCTTTACGGGCCGGGACTCCGAGCACGTTCAGGAGATCGGGCCCGGCGACATGGGGGCCGTGGCCAAGCTGAAGGACACCTACGCCGGCGACTGGCTGGCGGCCCGCGACGAGCCGCTGCAGATGCCCCGGCCGCGCCTGCCCGCACCGGTGATGGCCTTTGCGATCGAGCCGGCGAGTCGCGGCGAGGAGGAGAAGGTGTTCGCCTCGCTGCGCCGTCTGCAGGAGGAAGACCCGACGATCGACCTGCACCGTGACCCGCAGACCGGCGAGCAGATCGTCGCCGGGCTCTCGCAGGTGCACGTCGAGGTGATCGTCGATCGCCTGCGCTCGCGCTTCGGTGTCGAGGTCACGCTCAAGCCGCCGCGCGTTCCCTACCGCGAGACGATCACGGCCAGTGCCTCGGCACGCGCTCGTCACAGGAAGCAGACGGGCGGGCGCGGGCAGTTCGGCGAGTGCGCGATCGAGATCGAGCCGATGCTCGATCCGACCCACCCCGACGGCTTCGAGTTTCACGACCGGACCAAGGGCGGGGTGATCCCGCACCAGTTCATCCCGGCGGTGCAGAAGGGAGTGCAGGAGGCGATGCGGGCCGGGCCGGTGGCGCACTGCCCCGTCGGCGGCGTGCGCGTGACGGTGGTGGACGGCTCCTTTCACCCCGTGGACTCCTCCGAGCTCGCGTTCAAGCTTGCCGGCACTCAGGCGATGCGCGACGCGCTGGCGGCTGCCGGCGCGGTGCTGCTGGAGCCGATCATGTCGGTGACCGTCTCTGTCCCAGAGGAGCACGTCGGGGAGGTGATCGGCGATCTGAACAGCCGTCGCGGACGACCGCAGGGGATGGAGCCGGTCGGCGCCGGCACCGAGATCAGGGCCGAGGTGCCGATGGCCGAGATGCTCGCCTACGCGCCCGATCTGCGCTCGATCACGCAGGGTCAGGGCGACTACTCGCTCGAGCTGCTGCGCTACGAGCCCGTTCCCGCGCAGATGCTCGGACGCCTAGTCGAGCAGGCCGCGGACGAGCCGCTCGCGACGCACGCCTGAGCCGCTGGAGCCTGGACTGGAGCGTTCCGCGCCTCTCGCAATGCCGCCCTTGCTGCCAAGCGGCGCCGCGCCGAGCGCCGGGTCCGGCTAACCTGCTGGGCCGATGGCCACCCGCGCGATCGTCACCTCTCAGCCGGTCATCGCCTGCGACGTCTGCGGTCGGCGCCTGCTGCGCGGCGAGACGCCGGACCTGTTCCTGGCTGGGGGGCAGCGTCGCGTCGTCTGCGAGCTGTGCGTGCCCCGCGCGACCGCCGAGGGCTGGCGACGCGAGTCAGACGAGCTGAGAACCGCCGTTCGCCCGCCGCATGCGCGTCGCGGCGGCTCGCTGCTCGGACGGTTGCGCCAGTTGCGCGAGGGCGAGCAGCGTCCGCTGCGACGCGAGACCGTGGCGGGGCGCCGGCGCGAGCCGATCGAGGACGCGGGGTTCTACGAGAGCGAGGAGCAGCTCTACGGCTTTCTCGACGAGCCCGCGCTCGAGCTGGACCCGGGTAATGACCGGGCGCTTCACGTCGGCTCGGTCCGCGCGGATGACCAGCCGCCGCCTGCGGCGGACCCCGGGCAGCCGGATGCCGCTTTCCAGGCACCGCAAGTGGGCTCGGGCGAGGTCGCGATCGCCCGCGCTCTGGAGGTGTTCAACGCAGGCGCGACGACCCAGCGGGTGGCGGGTGTGGCCCGCTCGCTGGGCGCGCCGACGATCGTCGTACGGGCGATCGAGGGCAACCGGACCCGAGTGTCGATCCTCGTCGCCTGGGAGCTCTGCTGGTATCGCTACGAGGTCGACCTCGAAGAGCAGGCCGCCGGCGTGCAGCTGGTTGCCGAGGGCATGGAGCTCGACGAACTGGCCGCGGAGGAGCTCCAGGCCAACGCTTCGGCCGACGAGCGCGGCCGGATCGCTCTCGCGGGAGCCTGAGAGCGCCGGTCCGGCGTCTCCAGGCGGCGCCCGGCTTGCTTCCCGGCGGCCACGCAGTACGATCCAGGCGATGATCTATTGCGTCGTCCCGCGCGAGCTGGCCGACGAGCTGTATCCAAAGCTCGTCAAGCACTACGAGCACGACGAGAACGTCACGGTGATCGTCGATCGCCGCGAGTCCGACCGTCGCGCTCGGGGCGCTCAACCCTCGGCCGAGGACCTCGGTCGCCGCGTGATCCGCGATCGTCGGCGCGCACGGGTGACAGGCGATCTGCCGCCGCTGGTCGACGGATCCTAGAGCGCTCGCCGGTGCTCTCCCACAGTCGAACGGGCCGCGGAGCGCCGCGGCGGTGAAGTTGGTCGTCCACGTCGACGGGGGGGCGCGCGGCAACCCCGGCCCGGCGGCGGCAGCGGCCGTTGTCTCCAGCACGGCCGGGGAGGTGCTGGAGGAGGCCTCGGAGCTGCTGGGGGTCGCCAGCAACAACGTCGCCGAGTACCGCGCGCTGCTGCTCGGTCTTGACCGCGCGCGCGCGCTCGGCGCCGGTGAGGTCGAGGTCGTAAACGACTCCGAGCTGATCGCCAAGCAGGTGCGGGGGATCTACAAGGTCAAGCACGCGGCGATGCGCCCGCTGCACGCACAGGCGCTGAGCGCGTTGAAGGGCTTTGAGAGCTGGCGCATCCGCACGGTCCCGCGCGCACAGAACGCGCACGCTGACGCGCTCGTCAACGCCGCGCTCGACGCAGCGGCGACGCAGCGGGCCTAGCCGTCGCCGTCGCCGTCGCGGCTCCGATGGGGATGGGCCCTCAGTGCAGCTTGCCGGTCGAGTCCGCGATTGCGATCATCTGGGAGTTGCTGAGGTCCTCTAGCAGCGTGTTGGTCACGAAGTAGATGACCCGCCCGACGCGCCAGCCGACGTCGTGGATGTGCGAGCCGTCGTCGACGATCAGGTAGTTGCGCGAGCCGATCCGCTGCGAGCGGGTGTGCGCGAACAGCGGGACGTTCACCCAGTCAAGGCCCTCCACGTCGTAGTAGCCGCCGAGCGAGCTCTGCTGCCAGACCGCCACGTAGCCGTGGTGTCGGTGTTTGTGCTCTTCGAGCGTGAAGAGATGCACTTCCTGGGGGACCGCCGGTCCGGATTGCAGGGTCGGGTACAGCAGCGGGAAGGGTAGTTCGGGCGCGGCGGTGATCGCCTGCGCCTTGCCCGTTTCCGGGACCGGGTACAGGCCCAGCGAGGCGGCCGATGGGCCGCTCGAGGAGCGGTGGTGGTGCGAATGCGAATGCGAGCGAGAGGAGGAGCTCGAGGACCTCGGCAGCCGTAGCGGCGCGTGGCCGTGCAGGAATTCCCTGACAGTCGCTTTGACCAGCTCGGGCGTGGAGGTGACATAGCTGTTGCCTTCGATCGTCGCGTTGACGTTCGCGGCCTGGAATTTGACCTGGCGTAGCGGCTTTTGCTGAGAGAAGGCGGCGAGCTTGGCCAGTTCGATCAGCTGGCCTGCCGAGGAGTGAAAGGTTGTCGTGACGGCCTTGCCGACTGCCTTTGAGACGGTGTCGATCTCGTTGACGAGGTTGCCCACCGGTACCTGCTCGCGCAGGTCGCGGATGAAGTCCTGCTGGCGGGCGACGCGCACGAAGTCAGAGTCGCCGTGGCGGTAGCGCACATAGCTGAGCGCGTTTTCGTAGCAGAGCTTCTGGTAGCCCGGTTGGAGGTTGATCGAGGAGTAGTTGCCCGCTTCGGTCGCTTCGCTTTGATGCAGGTAGCGATGATCGACGTTCACGTACACGCAGCCGAGCGTGTCGACGACGTCGCGAAAGCCCTTGAATGAGACGTCGATAACCCCATTCAGCTTGATGTGCAGCAGGTGCTCGACCGTCTTAGCGGTGAGTTCCACGCCGCGATTGGAACCCCCTTCGGCGCTGCCGATCGTGTAGGCGGCGTTGATCTTGCTCGGGTAGTAGGTGTGCCCGTTGGAGGTGATCGAGACGAGCAGGTCGCGTGGTATCGAGAGCACCGAGATCTGCCCGTAGTTGGGATCAAGGTGAACGAGCAGCAGCGTGTCGCTGTGCGGCGGGTCGTTGCGGTCGTAGGCGTCTTTGGCGCCCGCACGCCGGTCCGAGCCGAGGATCATGAACGTCTGCGGTTCGCCGCCGTAGGCCGTTTCCACGACGCCGCGCGCCACGTGGATCTGGTTGCCACGCGGGAACACCTCTTCGGCGATGTGGTTCAGGCGGGTCAGCGCGACGGTGGCGGTGGCGCCGCCGCTCAGCAACAGCAGCGCCACGGCTGCGATCGCGAAGCGGATGCGCATGTGCCGCGCCGGCGATGGCGGGCGCCCGTCGTCGGTTGTTGCGGGGTCAAAGCTCATCTGCGATCTGCACAAGAGGCGCCGGCGGTCGATCGTCGGGAGGGACCGCTCGCCGGTCGGCATTCGCCGCGCCGGTAGGCAGAGCCTAGCGATGCAATCGGCGGGTCAGCGCCGGGTCTGACGCTACTCTGCCCCAGTGCTGGCCCCCCGCAACCGCGAGCTGTTCGGGCTGATTCCCTCCGCGCTGCTGGTCGTCGCCGGCTTCACCGCGATCTTCATCCAGCAGGAAGACAGCACGCTCGGCGCCTCGACCAACGTGACGCTCAACCACGCGTCGAGTGTCTCGTTGACCTACGGCCTGCTGTTCCTGGGGCTGTGCCTGGCCGGACATCTGGTGATCCGCTTCGCGCTGCCGCACGCCGACCCGTATCTGTTCCCGCTCGGGGCGGTGCTGGCGAGCGTCGGGATCGTGATGGTCTACCGGATCAACCCGTCGCTCGCGCGCCAGCAGGCGCAGTGGATGGTGCTCGGGCTGATCCTGTTCGCCGCGACGATCCTGTGGTTGCGGAAGGGAGGGGTGGGGGTGCTCGAGCGTTACCGCTACACGATCGCCGCGGTGGGCATCGCGATGGCGATCCTGCCGCGCTTTCCGGTGATCGGCGAGCAGGTCAACGGCGCCTACCTGGCGATCAACGTCGGCAGCGTCGCCTTCCAGCCGGCCGAGCTCGCCAAGGTCGCGATCGTGATCTTCCTCGCCAGCTACCTGCGCGACAACCGTCAGATCCTCGTGACCGCCGGGCGCAGGTTCCTCGGCCTGACGATCCCGCCGATGAAGCAGTTCGGACCGATGCTCGTCGTCTGGGGAGCGGCGATGGCCACGCTGCTGTTGACCCGCGAGCTAGGCACCTCGCTGATGTTCTACGGCGCCTTCCTGGCGTTGCTCTACGTCGCGACCGGACGCCTGTCCTTCCCGCTGGTCGGGCTCGGGCTGTTCGCGCTCGGGGCCTGGTTCGTGATCAACCACGTCGGTCACGTCCACGCGCGCGTGCTGGCCTGGGAACACCCCTTCGACGAACGCCTCTATCACGCCGAAGGGGGTAGCTACCAGCTCGCCCAATCGCTGTTCGCGCAGGCCGACGGCGGGCTGCTCGGGACCGGATTCGACCAATCGCTGCTGCAGTTTCCCTACGAAGTGGCGCACCACCGGATCGTTCGCGCATCGCTGCTGCCGGTGCCCGAAAGCGACATGATCTACGCGGTGATCGTCAACGAGCTCGGGCTCGTCGGTGCCGCGGCACTGCTCGGGACCTACCTGCTGTTCGTCGTGCGGGGGCTGAAGACGGCGATGCTCGCGCGCGACTCGTTCTCCAAGCTGCTGGCGGTCGGGCTCTCGTTCATCGTCGCGATGCAGGTGTTCGTGATCGTTGGCGGCGTCACCCGGGTGATCCCGCTGACCGGCGTCACGCTGCCGTTCGTCGCCTACGGCGGCTCCTCGGTGGTGATGAACTTCGTGCTGCTGGCCCTGCTGCTGGTCGTCTCCGAGCGCGCGCGCAGGCCGTACTCGGCGCGCTGAGGGGCCCGCCGCCGCCCCAACCGAGCAGCACCCCGCCGCCCGTGCTCGTCCCCCGAGCGAGCCGACATTTGCGCAGACTTGCCTGGGTTCGCGCAGGTTTGCTGCAGCTTCAGCGCGAAAACCTCCAACAATCCCCCGCGCCGGCCCGGCGCGGATCTTGCGCGGAGAAGATCACGACCATGCCAAGCACGACGCACCTCATCAGCTCCAAGTTCGTGATTCGCGCCCAGGATCTGCGCAGCGCAGGGCCGATCCAGGGCCGCCGGCGCTATCCCGGGCGCACCGGCGACTTCTCCACGGCGGCGGGCTTTCAGCCCAAGCCGTGGCTTGCCAGGCTGCGCCGCGCGCTGCGCGAGGACCTGTTCACCCTTCACTACCAGCCGATCGTCTCCTTGCGCGACGGTGCGATCTCCCACTACGAGGCGCTGATCCGCCTCGCCGACGAAGACGACGGCTCGCTGATCGCGCCGAGCGCGTTCCTGCCCGCCGCCGAGCGCTACGGGCTGATCCAGTCGATCGACCGGCTGGTCGTGGGCAAGGTCTGTGAGCTGATGGGCGGCGAGCTCTCAGAGCACGGCGCCCGCGTGGCGATCAACCTCTCGGCGCTGTCGGTCACCGACCGCGGAATGCTCGCGCACGTCGAGCGCGAGCTCGCCCGCCACGGCGTCGATCCGGAGCGGCTGGTCGTCGAGGTCACAGAGACGGCGGCGATCGGCGACATGGCGCTCGCCCAGAGCTTCTGCGAGGGCATCCAGGCGCTTGGCAGCTCGGTCGCGCTGGATGACTTCGGCGCCGGCTTCGGCTCCTTCCAGTACCTCAAGCAGCTGCCGTTTCGCTACCTGAAGATCGACGGCGACTTCATCTGCGCGCTGCCCAGCTCGCACAAGGACCGGCTGGTCGTGCGCGCGCTGGTCGGCCTGGCGCGCGGGATGGGCAAGCAGACGATCGCCGAGTACGTCGGCGACGAGGCGACCGTCCAGCTGCTGCGCGGCCTGGGCGTCGACTACGCGCAGGGCTTCGAGGTGGGGCGCCCGCGCGCCCGAGCGGAGGCGTTCGCCGCCTGACGCGACCTTCGACTCGTATGCAGAGGCGGCCTGCGCATCGCACGCAGAGCGTCCGCCAAGCCCCGCTCAGCGCGGCTGCGGCAGCTGCGAGCGCATCGCCGCGTCCCACAGCCGGTCGGGCAGCAGTTTGCGCTGGAGCACCGTCAGGTGCCCGGACGCGGTCAACAGCATCCGCGTGGGGGCGCGCCGGCGCGTGATCGCCTTTTCGATCGCCTTGGCGACCACTTCGGGCGATCCGCCCAGGTGGCGGATCGGGCTCTCGTAGACGCCGACGGTCATCGCCGCGAGCTTGGCGTTGAACTCGCCGTACGGATCCTCGCCGGCCGTCTGGGCGTCGGCGACCGTCGCGACCGCCGTCTTGGCGAAGTCGCTGGTGATCAGGCCCGGCTCGATCAGAGTCACGCCGATCCCGAATCCGGCCACCTCGAAGCGCAGCGCGTCGCTGATCGCCTCGAGCGAGTGCTTGGTCGCGTGGTAGAGGGCGCCGCCGGGGAACGTGAGCCGGCCGCCCATCGAGCCGATGTTGACGATCCGGCCCCAGCGTTGCTCGCGCATGGCGGGCAGCACCAGTTGGGATAGGCGGATCGGGCCGAACACATTGGTCTCGAACTGGCGCCGCACCGCGTCCATCGGGACCTGCTCGAGTGGTCCGCCCTGGCTGTAGCCCGCGTTGTTGACGAGTACGCCGACGGCGCCGTGCTCGCTTTGTACGGTCTCCACGGCCGCGCTCATCGAAGCTTCGTCGGTTACGTCGAGCTGCAGCAGGCGGCAGCCCCCATCGGCTAGGTCGGCGATCGAGTCCTGTCGTCGCGCGCTGGCGTACACGGTCCAGCCACGCTGCGCAAGACGCTGGGCGGCGGCGCGGCCGATGCCCGTGGAGCAGCCGGTGATGAGCACGGCCTTGGAGGCGGGGGCGGACATTCCCGCAGGATACGGGCTAGGGTCCCGGGGCGATGCGCGCCGTCACCTTTCAAGCCCCGGGCGAGGTCCGCGTCAGCGAGGTCGCAGAGCCCGAGATCGCCGACCCCGGCGAGGCGATCGTGCAGATCGAGGCGACCGGCGTCTGCGGCTCGGACCTGCACATCTACCACGGGCGCGTGAAGATCGAGCCCGGCTTTACGATCGGGCACGAGTACGTCGGCACCGTGCTCGAGGTGGGCGAGAGGGTGCAGAGCGTGGCCGTCGGCGAGCGTGTGCTCGGCTGCTTTCAGAGCGCCTGCGGGAGCTGCTGGTTCTGTCGCCGCGGGCTCTTTCACAAGTGCGAGTCCTCACGTACCTTCGGCCACGGCGCGACGCTCGGCTCGCTGCAGGGGACACAGGCCGAGCGAGCGCTGATCCCGAGTGCCGATCTGGTGCTGCGTCGAGTTCCGGCGGGGATGAGCGACGAGGTCGCGCTGTTTGCGGGCGACGTGATGGGCACCGGCTACCACGCTGTCGCCAACAGCGGGTTGCGCGCCGGTGACGTGGCTGCTGTGCTCGGCCTCGGGCCGGTCGGGCTGTGCGCCGTTCAGGCGGCCAGGGCCGCGGGCGCGGCGCGGGTGATCGCCGTGGACACCGTTCCCGAGCGGCTGGCGATGGCCGAGGCCTTCGGAGCCGTGGCGGTCCACCTGACCGAGGACGACCCGCGCGCGGCGGCGCGCGAGGCCGGCGAAGGGCGCGGGGTGGATGTCTGCATCGACGCGGTCGGGCACCCCGACGCTCTGGACCTCGCGCTGCGGATCACGCGCAAGTGCGGGACGGTGCAGGCGGTCGGCGTCTATGCGGAGCGCGCGCAGGTGCACATGGGGCTGCTTTGGATCAAGTCGCTTCACCTCTGCGCCGGACACGCCAACGTGATCGGCCACGTCGACCGGGTGCTCGCGATGACGTCCGCCGGGCTGCTCGACCCGACGCCGCTCGTCACTCACCACATGAGCCTGGACGACGCGCCGGAGGCGTACGCTCTGTACGACCGCCGCGAAGCCATGAAGATCGTCCTTGAGCCATGAGAAGGAGCCACCGATGAGCACCGCCACAGCCACCCTGCCCGACGCGCTCGGCGACGCAGCGCGCGCCTTCCTCTCCCGGTCCCACGGGCTCGTGATCGCCGACGAGCGGCCGCAGGCGGCCGACGGGCGCACGTTCGCCACGCTCGACCCCGCCACCGGCAACGAGATCGCCCGCGTTCCCCAGGGGGGCGCCGAGGACGTCGACCGGGCCGTCGCAGCGGCGCGGAAGGCATTCGACCAGGGGGGGTGGGCGAGCATGGCCGCTTCGGAGCGCTCGCGGCTGATCAACCTGCTCGCCGACGCGCTCGAAGAGCACGCGCAGGAGCTCGCCGAGATCGAGTCGCTCGACAACGGCAAGCCCGTCAAGCTGGCGCGCTTCGTCGACGTCGCTGGGACGATCGCCCATCTGCGCTATTTCGCCGGCTGGGCGACCAAGGTGGAAGGCGGCGTGCTGCCCGTCACCGCGCCGAACATGCTCTGCTACACGCGGCGCGAGCCGGTCGGCGTCTGCGGGCTGATCGTCCCCTGGAACTTCCCGCTGCTGATGGCCGCCTGGAAGGTCGCCCCCGCCCTGGCGGCCGGCTGCACTGCTGTGCTCAAGCCCGCCGAGCAGACGCCGCTGTCCGCACTTCGCCTCGGCGAGCTGGCGCTGCAGGTCGGCTTCCCGCCCGGCGTGCTGAACGTGCTCACCGGCGACGGCGAGACCGGGGCGGCGCTCGTCGCCCACCCCGGCGTCGAGAAGATCTCCTTCACCGGCTCCACTGCGGTCGGGCGCGAGATCGGCGCCAAGGCCGGGCGCGGCCTGAAGCGGGTCACGCTCGAGCTCGGCGGCAAGTCGCCGAACGTGATCCTGCCCGACGCCGACGTCGACGCTGCCGTCAAGGGGGCATACCAGGCGATCTACTTCAACTCGGGGCAGGCCTGCAACGCCGGCTCGCGCCTGTTCGTGCCCAGAGAGCGCTTCGACGAGGTCGTCTCGGCGCTGGCCGAGCGCGCCGCGGCGACGCGCCTGGGCGCCGGCCTTGAACCCGACACCCAGCTCGGGCCTTTGGTGTCCGCCGAGCAGCACGAGCGGGTCATGTCCTACATCGCCTCCGGGCGCGAACAGGGGGCCGAGTTGCTCACCGGCGGCGAGGCCGCCTTGACCGACAGCGGCGGCTGGTTCGTGCAACCGACGCTGTTCAGCTCGAGCGACGACGACCTGCGCATCGCCCGCGAGGAGATCTTCGGGCCGGTGCTGCTCGCCTCGCCCTATGAGACGATCGAGGAGGTGGCCCGACGCGCCAACGACAGCGACTACGGGCTGGCCGCCGGCGTTTGGACGCGCGACGTCGGCAGCGCCCATCGCCTGGCCGCGTTGCTGCGCGCCGGCTCGGTCTACATAAACCACTGGGGCGGGGCCGATCCCGCGGCGCCGTTCGGCGGCTTTAAGGCCTCCGGCGTCGGGCGCGAGCACGGACGCGACGGGCTCGACGCCTACCTGGAGACCAAGACAGTCTGGACCTCGCTGTCGTAGAGTCACGGTCATGAGCGGGCAAGCGCCAAAGCCCGG
>DATASE010000054.1:0-3938 GCA_036269375.1 Solirubrobacteraceae bacterium | reverse complement strand
GCGGCAAGAAACTAACCATGCCAACCAGCTTCACCGCCCAAAACGGCATGACCTACAAACAAACCACCCCAATCACCATCACCAACTGCCCCAAGACACACCACAAGACCAAGAAGAAGAGCAAGAAAGCCAACCGAGCTCACGCTGGTGGTGGCCACAAGCGGTAGGTGAGTAACTACCGCGATCCCGTTGGCGGCGGTATCCTCGGCTGCTTGCAGATGATGCGAGCCAGTCCGTAGCCGACCTCGTTTTGGCGTGGATCGAGGCTCGCCGCCAGGCGCTTCCCACCATGAGTGCTCGGCGCCCTCCCTGGCCAGCTTGCATCCGTGCTTTCAGGTGTCGTTCGAGCTGACGGCGCTTCGCGCGCGAAGCTCAGGTGTACCGGCTCGGCCTCGCGCCCGGTGTCCGGTTCGCTGATATACTCGTACGAGTTCTCGTACTATTTGGAGGTCTTGTGAGCAAGAGCGCCGCATTGCCACACGAGCGTCAGCTGGGTACCGACCAGGCCCGCACCAACCTGTCCAAGCTGGTGGCCGGCATGCGCCGCAAGCGCCGTCCGTCGAAGGGGCTGCTCGATGATGCCTACGGGATCGGCGCACGCCGCCAGGGCGGGGCCTTGCTCATTCCCGAGGTGGATGTGGTGGCCGCGATGCAGCGAATCGAGCGCCTGGAAGAGGAGGCCGAGGAGCTTGCGATCGCTCTGCTGCTGCGCGAGCGCGTGGGCGAGTCGAGCGCCGAGGCGACGCCGCTTGAGGATGTCATCTCAGAGCTTGGTTTTAGCGAGCGGGATTTGAAACGACGGTAGCCGTGGGCTACCCGGTGGTGGTGTTGCCGAGTGCGCGCGCGGACTTCGTGGAGTTGGCCGAGCGCGATCGGGCGGTCGCCCGCGTTGCGCTCTTGCTGGCCGGTGAGCTGCGGGAGAATCCGTGGCTTGGCGATGAGATGCGATCGCGCCTGGGCCTGTCCGAGCTACGCGAGTGTCGCCGCATCCGCTTCGATCGCGCGGACTATCGGGGCAAGCCGCGCTACCGGCTGATCTACCGCAACGAGCCCTCCGACGGCGCGCCGCACATCGTCGCAATCCTAGCTGCCGCCGAGCGTGAGAACCTTGGAGCCTACCGGCGAGCCAAGCCGCGACTGATCGAGCGCCTGCGGGCGCTCGGGGAGCGGGGGCCGGAGTGAGCCGACCCCACTCCCGCCCGGGCCTTTCCTGGTCGTCGGGCTGGCGCGCTCGGGGCAGGCCGCGGCGCTTGCCCTCCGCGCGGTTCTGCGTGTTGGTCGGTTGACCCTGGACTCGGTGGCGCCGCTCGCGCGTATTGTCCTCAGCAAACGTTAGTGGGTCTCCAGGCACTTGACATGAGAGTCCGATTGTGTATAAGATGGTTTTGGCACCTGTTGCGTGTCGCTTGTACATAAGGTCAGGTAGGGGTCGGTCCTCGTGGTCGACGTTCACCTAGGTTTTGACGGGGACCTTGGGAGAGGGACCGGGTCGCAACTGAGAGAGGGTTTTTTCGCGTGCTTTCGTTGGGGAATTGCGCAGTGGGGGATGTTTGTGCCAGTGGCGGGTCCGTTATAGGACGCGTCAGCGGCGCTGACGCGTCTCTCTCTCTCTCTCTCTCTCTCTGGACCAGCCGGCTTCTAGCCGCTAGTCGCTCTTTCGGCCGCGGTTCGCCGCGGCACCCCGGGCGTGGCGCCCGGTTGGCCCTCTGCTGGGAGCGGTCATGCTGATGGTGGCCGAGTCTTCGCTCTTGCGTGGCGGCGAGATCGAGGCGCGCCGCAGCGATACGGAGCGTGGCGTCGGCGCGGGGCAGGCGCAGCTGGCGCAGATTCAGCGTGCGCGGGTCCTGACCGGGATGTTCGAGGCCGTCGACGAGCGCGGTGCGGCTGATGTCACGGTCGCGGACGTCGTCGCGCGCTCGGGGGTGTCGCGGCGCACCTTCTACGAACTGTTCGAGGACCGCGACGCCTGCTTCCTGGCCGCGTTGGACGACGCGCTGGCGATGGCCGCCGCGCGCGTCGTTCCGGCCTATCTGGCGCAGTCGAAGTGGGCCGACCGCGTCCGTGCCAGCCTTGTTGCGCTGCTCCGTTTCCTGGACGACGAGCCGACGATCGGTCGGCTGCTCCTGTGTGCGTCGCTCTCGGGCGGCCGGGTCGTGTCCGCGCGCCGCAACGAGGTGGTCGCCCAGCTCGTCGCCGTGGTCGAACAGGGTCGCCGTGACTGCCGGGACGCGTCGGCGTTGCCGGAGCTGACGGGGGAGGGGACGGTCGGCGCGGTGCTCGCGATCGTTCACCGAAACCTCGAAGGCGAACAGCGCGCTCCGCTCACGGCGCTCGCGAACAACCTGATGGCGATGATCGCGCTGCCGTATTTGGGTGTCGCCGCCGCCAAGCGCGAGCTGGCGCGCCCGCTGCAGCCGCCGAGCGCCAACGAGCACGGCGCAGGGATGCTCGCCGACCCGTTCAAAGGCGCGGGCATGCGCCTGACCTATCGCACGATCCGTGTGCTGATGAGCGTCGCGGAGCTTGGCGAGCAGGGGACACACCCTTCAAACCGCCAGCTCGGCGACCACGCCGACATCCGCGATCAGGGCCAGATATCGAAGCTGCTTCACCGCCTCCAGCGCGCCGGCCTGATCGAGAACAACGACGGCACCACCCCGGCCCAGGGAACGCCGAACGCCTGGCGGCTCACACCCGCGGGCGAGCGGCTGGTGCGAGGGATCAGGGCACACACGGTGCCGGCCACATGAGCTTGACAAGCATGGAAACCGCTAGGGGAGGGATTTACCGTATGTCACGTCTACGTAGACGCATCACCTACGCAAACGTCACTGCGACGTTGGCGCTGGTGTTCGCGATGAGCGGCGGCGCCTACGCCGCGAGCAAATTCATCATCACCTCGACGAAACAGATCAAGCCGAGCGTGCTCAGTCAGCTGAAGGGCAAGGCCGGGCCGGCAGGCGCAAACGGCGCGAATGGGGCGACGGGCCCTGCGGGACCGCAGGGTCCTGCCGGCCCGACGGGCGTGGGCTCTGTGGGACCGGAAGGCAAAACCGGTGCCAACGGCAGGAGTGTCGTGGCCGCGACAGCGTCGAGCGCTGAATGCCCGGGTGGAGTGAGCGGGACAAAGTTCGAAGTCGAAGGGTCCGGCTCGGCGAGTCATGTCTGCAACGGCAAGAACGGCACCACCGGCTTCACCAAGACTCTGCCCAAAGGCGAAACAGAGACCGGCACCTGGACGCTTGCCATCCCCAAGGGGATCCCCTCCGGCTCAGAAGGATACGGCTTTGCGGCCATCTCCTTCAATATCCCGCTCGCCGAAACGATCCCGGCGGCAAACGTCAAGATCGAGCCCGAAGAATACGCAGGAACCGAAGAAGAATGTCCCGGTACGGCCACCGAACCGAAGGCCAAGGCTGGCTTCCTTTGCCTTTACAAGTTCATCGACAGTACCGGAGCGAATCGGGAATTGGCACTCTCTATCTCCACGGGCGGCGTGGTGATCGCGTTCACCTCAGGCCCAGAACACGAAGGCGGGTTTGCCACTGGCTCCTGGGCAATGGCTGCTTCCTAAATGGTCATTCCCCGATCTAGAGACGCCGAGCTACCCGGCGCACGAGTTTCGGGTGGCTCGAGCCCCACCGCCGCAGGACAAGCCTCAAACCAACAACACGACTTCATATGCAGCAGAACGACCCGAGGAGCAAAGTGAACGCAGAGCAAAACACGAAGCCTGTTTTCAGGCAGAGCACCGGCCGTTTCGCCACATTCTCAGATCTCCTCCATTGCGGGGGCAATGGGGGCCGTGCAGTCTGGATTTTCGTTATGGTTCTTGCTGTTTTTGCTGTGGGTCCTGCGGCGGCTGTGGCGCTTCAGGCGCGTTTGTTTGCCGGTACTTTTGGCGCTGCGTCAAATCCCGCTCCGTTTCCTGCCGACCC
>DATASE010000053.1:0-11388 GCA_036269375.1 Solirubrobacteraceae bacterium | reverse complement strand
GACGGCTACGCATACCAGAGAACATCAGATCCCTCCCAACGGGCTCGAAACACGACAAACAGCCGCCACAGGCACAAGGCCAGCAGCAGCAGAAGAGTTAGAAGCTGAGGACGCGCCTTTAGCGCACGAGTACCGTTGCCGGCACAGACAGTCAAGCCGAGCGTCTTGCTCGGAGAACCGCGGGGCAACCCAGCGGCGAGTGGCCCTAGCGGCTAGAAGCCCGCTCGGCCAGAGAGAGAGAGAGAGAGAGAGACGCGTCAGCGCCGCTGACGCGTCCTATAACGGACCCGCCTACGGCACAACGACTCTCAAACACGCTTGTCCCCAAAGAAACCACGCGAAAAAACCAACCCTCTCTTAAAACGACCCGGTCCCTCTCCCAAGGTCCCCGTCAAAACAAGTTGGGTGTCGACCACGAGGACCGACCCGAACCCGACCTTATTTCCATCCACGTCCGTACCCGGATTGGATGCTGGCCGCAAGTTACCATGTGTAGACCCCGCTGTCAAGTCCCCCTGTAGACGCGAGCTGCCCCGTCAGTCTGGTCCGGCGCAGGTTGGCGTGCAACTGCCTCCCCGCGACCCCGGGGCCGCGAATATAGGAGCACATGCCCCGCCAACCGACCGACAGGCCCCAATACAAGCGCTACCGCGCCTCCCCCCGCCTGCCCGCCCGCGGCGGCGAGGCCGACGCTGCGTGGGAGCGCGGCGCGCTCGCCCGGGAAGGTGGGCCGCCAAATCGCCCCCGCCGGGCCGGCGAGGCGCCGCCGGGCTCGGGGAGCCCTTGGCATAGCCTGAAGGGCACGGGCGAGCGCATCACCCCCAGGCGCGTCCTGCTCGGCCTGCTCGCGCTCCTCCTCGGCTGGCTCGTCCTCTCAGCCCTCCTGTTCCTGCTCAGCGCCCACTTCGAGCGCACCTCACCCCCCAGCGACGTCGCCGCCGCGCTCAAGCCCTCCGGCTACCCCCTCACCTCGCCAAACAACGTCCTCGTGCTCGGCTCCGACCGCCGCCCCAAGGGCTCCAGGGAACCGGGCGCGAACACCTCCGGCCCCTCGCGCTCGGACACGATGATGCTGATCCGTACCGGCGGCGGGCACTCGGCGCGCCTCTCGATCCCGCGCGACACCGTCGTGGACGTCCCCGGCTACGGGCTGAACAAGATCAACTCCGCCTACGCCTTCGGCGGGCCGGCGCTGTCAATCCGGGTGGTCGAAGAACTGCTGCACGTCCCGATCAACCACCTGGTCGAAGTCAACTTCGAAGACTTCCCCGCGCTGATCGACGCGATGGGCGGCGTCGACTACACGGGCGGCTGCCTGTACGCGAACATCGACGGTGGCGCCGCGCGCGGCGGCTTCACGCTTCACCTCTCCCCCGGCACCCATCGCCTGGACGGCCGCGAAGCGCTCGCCCTCGCGCGCACGCGCGAGAACCTGTGCGCGCCCAATCAGACCGACATCCAGCGCGAGGAACACCAGCAGGCGCTCTTCAACGACATGAAGGGCCGCCTTGAGTCCGTCTCGAGCTTTATCCGCCTCCCGCTGATCGCCTGGAACGCACCCCCCGCAATCGTCTCGGACATGAGCGGCCCCACCCTACTCGGCCTGTTCGCCGCCCTGGCGGTCGACGGCACCCCGCCGACCCGCGTCCTGCGCCCCGACGGCACGACCACCCTCCCCGACGGCGAGGTCGGCCTGACCGTCTCAGCAGCCGAGCGACGAGCAGCGGCCGCACGGTTCCTGGCGAGGTGAAACGCAGACGAGCGTCTACACTCACCAGAAATGAGTACAAACGACGATCCCTGGACAAAGCCCGATCCGCAACCAGGCGACTTCGATACCGAGATTGCCAACATCGACACTAGACACGTCGAATCACACGAAGGCAACCCCGAGGCTCGCCTATCAACATGGCCAACCGGCTGGTCAATGACGCGGATCCTACGCCTGCGCCGCTGCCGCCGGCTTAGCCGCAGGCTTGTCCGCGGACTTGCTCGACTCGTCCTTTTTGCTCTCCGCCGGCTTGTCCGATGCCGAGTCGCCCGAGCCCTTGCTCGACTCCTTGCTGGCCGAGTCGGCGCTCTCGCGCTGGCGCTTGCGGGTGCCGTAGTCGGTGTTGTAGAAGCCTTTGCCCTTGAAGTGGACCGCGGGGGCGTGCAGTACCCGTTCGACCGGTTCGCCCGTCTCGGGGTCGGTGCTGAGCGGGTCGTCGCTGAAGGACTGCACCACCTCGAAGGTGCTGCCGTCCGGGCGTCTGTACTCGTAGATCGGCATGACTACAGGGATTATAAGCGTCGCCGCACGCCAGGCCGAGAGATGCCGGCCAGCTCAGTCGGCGACCAGCGAGCGGGCGCACTCGATGCCCGCCCGGATCGTCTCGGAGAAGTCGCGCTCGGGCTCTGCGATCAGCCGCAGCGCAAAGCCGTCCCCGAGCGAGAAGAGGATATCGGCCACCGCCTCCGGCGTGGCGTGCAACTGCAGCACGCCGTCGGCCTGGGCGGCGGCCAGCATCCCCGCTAGCCGCTCGCGCGTCAGGCGCACCAGTCGCGCGTACTCCACCGCGATCTCCTCGTTGCGGCGCGAGAGCGTGAACAGCTCGAAGACCAGCGTCACGAAGTCCGGTTCCTGGTGGATCGTCTCCTGCAGGTTCTCGGCCAGCAACGCGACGAAATCGTCCGCGGTCTGCGCGCCGGCCAGCCGCTGCTCGAGCGCCTCGATCCGCAGCTCGCAGTCGCGCCGGGCCGCCTCGACCAGCAGTTGCTCCTTGGTGCCGAAGTAGTAGTGCAGCAGGCCGCGCGAGACCCCGGCCTCGCGCGAGACGTGGTCGAAGGTCGAGCCGGCGGCGCCGCGACGCGCCACCGAGTGGCGCATCGCCTCGACGATCCGTCGCGCCTTCTCGCCCGACAGCCCCCTGCTCGCCGTCGCCTCGCCGCTGGCGCGCGCAGCCGCCGCGGGGGCGCGCCTCGTGTCGGTCGCCGCGCTCACGCTGCCGGCGCGCTCTCCGGCTCGGGAGCCGCCTCGGCGGGCATCGTGGTCGAGCTGTAGTCGAATTCCTCCTCGGCGCCGAACAGCAGATCGAGGACCTTCGAGCGCAGGTCTTCGCTGAGCGCGAGCGCCAGCGCCCCACCGACAAGCAGGAGCAGGAGCGTGCGGCCGAGGCCGCCTTTTTTGCGCCTGGCCTTCGCGGGCGACTGGCGGATCGAGTTGGACGCTTCCTTGAGCGCGTTGGCTGCCTGCGCCAGCTCGCGCTGCAGCTTGCGGTCCTCAAGCAGCGCCTTGCCGGCCGGCTTGCCGTTGCTCACCCGTCCGTAGGCGCTGCGCGCCGACGCGTACGCCGCCAGCAGGTTCGTGCGCAGCTGCTCGTCCTCCAGCAGCCGTTTCAGATAATCGCTGCCGCGCAGATTCTCAGTTGCCTTGCCGATCTTGTCCTTTGCTGCCATGTTCGCCACCGCCTGTGCCGAGAGCTTGTCGAGTCCATCCAATATACCCCCGATGATCGCCACGACTCAGGCGATCGCGTTTCCCGCCGCGGGCGAACCTCACGCGTACTGGGCAGCCTGCTCCTGAGCGGAGGGAAACGCCCACGCCGCTCGCGAGCGCCGCTCCTGGCGAAAGACGAAGCGCAGCTGCTGCGGCGGCGCGAGCTGAGCGTGGTTGGGGCGGAAGGTCGGGCAGGGCTCGGCGAGCTCCAGAGCACACAGCAGATTGCACTTGAAATAGCACTCCTCGCAGGTGACCTTGCGGCTTGCTCGCTTGCTCTGCTTCGACAACTGATCCCCCTTGGTAGACGAACGGAAGCGGCATCAAAGCACCCCCCGCTCGGCTACTCAAGGGGCCGCGCACGCGCAGTTCGCAAATCGCAGGGAAAACCCGCATCATCTGCGCCATGCGGATCCTGCTCACGGGCGCCAGCGGCTTCGTCGGCGCCGCGCTGCTACCGCGCCTGCTCGAACAGGGTCACGAGGTCAGAGCGCTGGCCCGCGACCGCGAACGAGTCGCAGATGCGCTCGCCTACAGCGGCCAGGCGAGCCTCGACGACATAGAGCTTGCGATCGGAGACACGCTCAGCGGGGAGGGCGTGGCCGCCGCGATGCGCGGCGTCGAGGTCGCCTACTACCTGATCCACTCGATGGAGCCGCCCGCCGGCGCGACCCCGCCCGTCCTCTCAACGGCGGAGCTCGACTCCGAGTCGGCCGCAGAGCGGCGCCCGACGCCATCGCCCCTGGGATCGTTCCCGGCGCGCGAGCGACTCTCCGCCGAAAGCTTTGCCCAGTCCGCGCGCGCCGCGGGCGTGCGCAGGATCGTCTATCTCGGCGGCCTGCTCCCGCACGCCGGCCGTCCCTCCGAGCACCTGTCAAGCCGCCACGCGGTCGAGCGGACCCTGCTCGACGCGGTGGCGGACTCGGTGGCGCTGCGAGCCTCGATCGTGATCGGCGCGCGCTCGCGCTCGTTTCGCTTCCTCGTGCGCCTGGTCGAGCGAATGCCGGTGCTTGCGCTGCCGGCCTGGCGCGACTACCGCACCCAGCCGATCGACGAGCGCGACGTCGTGACGATGCTTGCCGCCTGCGCGCAGTCCACCGCCGTCGGCGGTCGCACGCTGGACGTCGGCGGCCCGGACGTGCTTCGCTACGGCGAGATGCTGCAACGGATCGCCGACGCGTTGCTGCTCGGACGTCCCGCAGTGGGCCTGCCGCTGAGCGTCACGCCGCTCGCGGCGCGGCTGGCGGCCGCGATCGCCGACGAGCGCCTGGAGCTGGTGGGACCGCTGATGGAGGCGCTCAGAAGCGACCTGCTGCCGGCAGAGGACCACGCCGATCGGCTGCTGGGAGTCCAGCTGCACGGTTTCGACGCCGCCGTCGAGCACGCGCTCGGGGAGTGGGAGCGAGTGCAACCGCTCGCGGCGCGATGAGCACCGTCACCGCCTCGATCGAGATCGCCGCGCCGCCGGCGCAGGTGTGGCAGGTGGCGATGGACCCGCTCCGGCTGGAGGAGTGGGTGAGCATTCACCGTCGTCTGCGAAGCGGCGAGGAGGGACCGCCGCGCGTCGGTTATCGGATGGACCAGCAGATCCACCTGAGAGGAGTCAACCTCGACGTACACTGGCGACTGGTGCAATGCGAGACCAACCGGCTCGCGGTGTGGGAGGGTCGCGGACCGGCGCGCTCGCGCGCTCGCACCGAGTACCGCCTCGCTGGCGCCCCCGAGGGGGGGACGCGCTTCGATTACCGAAACGAGTTTCACGCTCCGCTCGGCCCACTCGGCGCAATCGCCAGCCGCGCGCTGGTCGGCGGTATCCCCGAGCGCGAGGCGAAGCACACGCTGGAGCGACTGCGCACGATCGTCGAGGCCGACGGTCACCGCCGGTCAGCCTGACTTAGCCACCCCACCGCCGCGACCGCTCGAAAAAGTCCTGGACGAGAGGCAGGAAATCGGCGCACGTCTTCGTACCTGTCTCTGAGTAGGGTTGACCACCATCGGGTATGAGTCGACACACTGTGACTGCCGAATTGCATCTTCTGACAGTCGATGTGTGTAGAGTAGAGTGAAGCGCAGTAATCCCCGCGTGCGCGCAGGGTCCTTGCAAATACCCCACCGAACAGGACACGATCGTGACTGACTTCCTTGCCGAGAAGCGCCGTGAGATAACCGATCGAATGGCGGAGCTCAAGCCGCTGATCGACGAGTACAACCAGCTCGAGGCCGCCGCGCAGGCGCTGGCCGGCGTCGGCGGCAGGACCGCCTCTTCCGCCACCGCCACAGCAGCGGCAGCCCCTGTCCGCCGCGGCCCTGGTCGTCCGCGCGGTTCCAGCAACAAGAAGGCCGGGACCGGCGCCCGTCGCGGCCGCCCGCCGAAGGCCGCGAGCGCTGCCGCCACAAGCGAGACCGCAGCCCCACGCCGCCGCGCCGGACGGCGCAAGGGCAGCGGCACCCGTGCCGTGCAGGCGCTCGACTTGGTGAAGGGGCAGCCGGGCATAACCATCCCCGAGCTGGCCGCCAAGATGGGCATCAAGCAGAACTACCTGTACCGAGTGCTGCCGGGGCTCGAGCAGGATAAGAAGATCAAGAAGCAAGGCCGCGGTTGGCACCCCGCTTGACCTGAGCGTTCAGCTGCAGCAGCAAAACGGCCGGGCAATTGCCCGGCCGTTTTTTCGTTAAGCGACGTCCTTCGAAATCTGGGGTGAGGCGAATATCTCGGGTAGGCTTATCTAGATCAGGCCCTGGTCCTTGACCGTGTCGCGCTCCTCCTGCAGCTCGGCGATCGAGGCGTCGATCTTCGAGCGGGAGAAGTCGTCGACGTCAAGACCCTGGACGATCGACCACTCACCCCCCGAGCAGGGTCTTGAAAAGCCGCTGATCAGGCCCTCGGGGACGTTGTAAGAGCCATCGGATACGACGCCCATCGAGACCCAGTCGCTCGTACCGCTCACCCAGTCACGGACGTGGTCGATCGCCGCGTTAGCCGCCGAGGCGGCGCTGGAGGCCCCGCGCGCCTCGATGATCGCCACGCCGCGCTTGCCGACGCCAGGCAGGAAATTCTGCTCGATCCATTCCTGGTCGTCGAGCGCCTTGGCAGCCTGCTCGCCGTTGACCTCGGCGTGGAACAGGTCGGGATACATCGTCGGCGAGTGGTTGCCCCAAACGCCCATCGTGGTGACGTCTGAGACCTCCGCGCCAAGCTTTGCCGCCAGCTGGGCGACCGCACGGTTGTGGTCCAGGCGCATCATCGAGGTGAAGCGCTCGCGCGGAATCTCAGGCGCGTTGTTCATCGCAATCAGGCAGTTGGTGTTGGCGGGGTTGCCGACGACCAGCACCTTCACGTCCGCGGCGGCCTTCTCGTTGAGCGCTTTGCCCTGGGCGGTGAAGATCTTGCCGTTCTCGCCGAGCAGCTCGGAGCGCTCCATCCCCTTGGTGCGCGGGCGCGAACCGACCAGCAGCGCGATGTTCACACCGTCGAAGGCGTCCTGCGGGTCGTCGTGCAGATCCAAACCGGCAAGCAGCGGGAAGGCGCAGTCGACGATCTCCATCGCGACCCCCTCAAGCGCGCCCATCGCCGGCGGTATCTCGAGCAGGCGCAGGTCGACCGGCTGGTCTGCACCGAGCAGCTGGCCGCTTGCGATGCGGAACACGAGGCTGTAGCCGATCTGGCCGGCCGCGCCCGTGACGGTGACTCGTACTGGACTGTTCACTTGGTTTATCAGCTCCTAGTTCGGGGATGTCAAGCCATCGCTCGTTTCAGATTCTCGTCGATCGAGGAGAGGAACTCCTGGGTGGTCTGCCACTGCTGGTCGGGCCCGACCAGCAGCGCAAGATCCTTGGTCATCTTCCCCTCCTCAACCGTCTGCACACACACGCGCTCGAGCGTGTGGGCGAACTCCTGGACCGCCGGCGTGCCGTCCATCCGTCCGCGCGCGTCGAGCGCGCGCGTCCAGGCAAAGATCGAGGCGATCGGGTTGGTCGAGGTCGGCTTGCCCTGCCCGTGCAGGCGGAAATGGCGGGTGACCGTACCGTGGGCCGCCTCAGCCTCGACCGTGCTGCCGTCCGCGCTCATCAGCACGCTTGTCATCAGCCCGAGCGAGCCAAAGCCCTGCGCGACCGTGTCGGACTGGACGTCGCCATCGTAGTTCTTACACGCCCACACATAACCGCCCTCCCACTTCAGCGAGGCGGCGACCATGTCATCGATCAGGCGGTGTTCGTAGTGAATGCCGGCTGCGTCAAAATCGGCCTTGAACTCGGCGTCGTAGATGGCCTGGAAGACGTCCTTGAAGCGCCCGTCGTAGCGCTTGAGGATCGTGTTCTTGGTTGACAGGTAGACGGGATAGCCGCGGTCGAGCCCATAGCGCAGCGAGGCGCGCGCGAAGTCTTCGATCGAGGCGTCGAGGTTGTACATCGCCATCGCGATGCCGGGTCCGGTGAAGTCGAACACTTCGAGCTCGGTCGGGGACCCGCCGTCGGCGGGGGTGAACTGGAGGGTCAGCCGCCCCTCGCCCGGCACGACCAGGTCGGTGGCACGGTACTGGTCGCCGAAGGCGTGACGGCCGATCACGATCGGCTTGGTCCAGCCCGGCACCAGGCGGGGAACGTTGGAGATGACGATCGGCTCGCGGAAGATGACGCCGCCGAGGATGTTGCGGATCGTGCCGTTGGGCGAGCGGTACATCTCCTTCAGCGAGAACTCCCTCACCCGAGCCTCGTCGGGCGTGATCGTGGCGCACTTGACGCCGACGCCGTGGCGCTTGATCGCCTGCGCCGCCTCCACGGTGACGCGGTCGTCGCTGGCGTCGCGGCTCTGGATCGAGAGGTCGTAGTAGTGGAGATCCACCTCCAGGTAGGGGAGGATCAGCTGCTGCTTGATGAACGACCAGATGATCCGCGTCATCTCGTCGCCGTCGAGCTCGACGACGGGTTTTTGCACCTTGATCTTCGGCATGTGGGGATCCTTGGGGAGTCGAGTAGCGCGGGCCCCACCCGGATTTGGCCTGTCAACCACCGGGTGGTCCCTCGGCCCGCGGCGGCGATGCTATCGCGCAAGCGGCCAGGGCACCTTATGCTCTTGGCGATGGCAACCGTCTCGCAACAGAAGCCGTGGCGTACCCACACGGTCGCAAACCAGGTGCCGCCGCTCGCGGGGATCGACGTCTTCTCCAGCAACCTACCGCTAGTGCAGGCCGCGCGGCGCGAGGGCGCGGAGTGGGCGCTGGAGCGCGCCGCGGCCCTGGGCACGGTGGTGGGCGGCGAGCCGCAGCAGTCGTGGGGACGCCTTGCCAACGAGAACAAGCCCGTCCTGAAGACCCACGACCGCTACGGCAACCGGATCGACGAGGTCGAGTTCCACCCGGCCTGGCACAGCCTGATGGCGCTCGGCGTCGAGCACGAGTTGCACTCGCTGCCCTGGCGCTGCGACCACGACGGCGCCCACGCCGCGCGCGCGGCGATGTACATGACAGCGATGCAGGCCGAGGCCGGCTTTGCCTGCCCGATCACGATGACCTTCGCCGTGCTGCCCGCGCTGCGAGCCCAGCCCGAGCTCCTGGCCGAGTGGGGCCCGCTCGTCACCGCTGCCCACTATGACCCGCGCCTGATCGACGCGCGCGAGAAGGGCTGCGCAATCGCCGGGATGGCAATGACCGAGAAGCAGGGCGGCTCGGACGTCAAAGCCAACACGACCTTCGCCACTCCAGTGAACGGCGGCGGCGCGGGCGCCGAGTACGAGCTGGTCGGGCACAAGTGGTTCTGCTCGGCACCGATGTCAGACCTGTTCCTGGTGCTGGCACAGACCGAGGAAGGACTCTCCTGCTTTCTGCTGCCGCGCATCCTGCCGGACGGCAGCCGCAACGAGTTTCACATCCAGCGCCTGAAGGACAAGCTCGGCAACCATTCAAACGCCTCCAGCGAGGTCGAATTCACCGGCGCTTGGGCGCGGATGGTCGGCGAGCCCGGGCGCGGCGTGCCAACGATCATCGAGATGGTCGGCCACACGCGCCTGGATTGCGTGATCGGCGGCGCCGCCGGGATGCGCGCCGGTGTCGTGAACGCCACCTGGCACGCGCTGCACCGCTCGGCCTTCGGCAAGCGGCTGATCGACCAGCCGCTGATGCGAAACGTGCTCGCCGACCTGTGCGTCGAGTCAGAGGCGGCGACCGCGCTTGCGCTGCGCCTAGCGCGCGCCTACGACGAAGCGGGCGCGGAGGGGGGGTGGGTGGGACCCGATACAAGCGAGGGGGACCTCAACGACGCGCACCTGTTCAAGCGGCTGGCAACGGCCGTGGGCAAGTACTGGGTGTGCAAGCGCGCCCCCAACCACGCGTTCGAGTCGCTGGAGTGCCTGGGCGGCAACGGCTACGTCGAGGAGTCGGGGATGCCGCGCCTGTACCGCGAGGCGCCGCTTGCCTCGATCTGGGAGGGCTCGGGCAACGTGATGAGCCTCGACGTGCTGCGCGCGCTGATAAAGACGCCACGCACGCTCGAGGTGTTCACGGCAGAGCTGCGCGAGGCCCAGGGCGGCGACGCCCGCCTGGACGCGCACGTCACCCGGCTCGAGCAGCAGTTCTCACACCCCGAAACGCTCGAGCTGCGCGCGCGCAAGATCGTCGAAGAGATGGCGCTGGCGCTGCAAGGCTCACTGCTTGTCCGCCACGCGCCGCCGGCCGTGGCCGACGCATTCTGCGCCTCGCGCCTGGGCGGGGAGGGCGGCCTGGAGTACGGCACGCTGCCTGCCGGTAGCGACTTCGAGGCGATCATCGAGCGCGGCCGCCCCCACGTCGCCTAGGGCCGTCGCGCCGGACGCGCCCGCGTCCGCACCTAGAATCGAACTATGACGATAGGCGGCCCCATGCGCACGCGCAACAGCGTCCAACTGATGCGCGTCTTCGGCATCAGGATCGGCGTGAGCGCCAGCTGGTTCTTGGTGCTCGGGTTCCTGATCTATTTCTTCTACGAGCAGTTCCACGGCGCGATCGCCGGTTCGCCGAGCACCGTCTTCCTGCTCGCCGTCCTTGCGACCTTTGGCTATTTCGGCTCGATCCTGCTGCACGAGCTGGGCCACGCGCTGGTTTCGCGACGGCTCGGCATTCCCGTGCTCGGCATCGAGCTGTGGTTCTTCGGCGGCATGGCTCGCCAGGCGCGCGAACCGGAGACCGCCGGCGAGGAATTCAAGGTCGCGGCGGCTGGACCGGCCGTGACCTTCGTGCTGCTGGCGCTGTTTGCGACGGCGACGCAGCTGCTCGGCTCAAGCGAACACGTCTCAAACGCGCTGCTAAGCGAAACGGGAAAGATCTCCCCCGGCCTGGCCCTGCTGTGGTGGCTCGCGGCGATCAACGCGCTGCTGCTGTTCTTCAATCTGATCCCCGCCTTCCCACTCGACGGCGGCCGGATCGCGCGCGCGGCGATCTGGCGACGGACCGGCGATCGCCACCGCGGCACCCGCCTCACCGGCCGCGCGGGCCAGGCACTGGCGCTGGCGCTGGGCATCGGCGGCCTGTTGCTGCTGGCAAGCGGCGGCGAAGCCTCCGCCAACGGCGTGCTGCTGCTGGTGCTCGGCCTGCTGCTCTACCAGGCCTCCGGCGGAGCGGTCATGCAGGGCCGACTCGGACAGCAGATCCAGCGCGTCACCGTCGGCGACATCATGGATCGCGAGCCGACCACGATTCCGGCCGAGCTGCGCCTGCTCGACGCCCAGGAGCAGTTCTTCGCCCGCTACCGCGAACCGTGGTTTGCGGTGGTCGACCAGGCGCGCCACCTGGTCGGAGTGGTGCGCTCCGAGGGGCTGCGTCGGCTGGGCGCGATCGTCGCCGTCGACGGCGACGGGATTCTGCGCGGCATCGTGACGCTTCCGGGCATTCACCGCGCGATGCGTCCGTCCGCCTTATAGAGTCCCCGCTGCGCACCCG
>DATASE010000052.1:0-32907 GCA_036269375.1 Solirubrobacteraceae bacterium | reverse complement strand
CTCCAGCGTCGCGGCCAGCAGCGGCACCCACTCCAGCGCCTCGACCGCCTGACCGATGCGAGACGGTATCTCGGCCGCCGCCACCCCCTGCGCCAGCAGCTCGCCGGCGCGACGGTTGCGCGACTCGCGCGCCAGCGCCGTGGCCAGCAGGTCGCCGACCCCGGCCAGCCCGATCAGCGACTCCGGGCGCGCGCCGAGCGACTCCGCGTAGCGCCAAACCTCGGCAAATATGTGCCCGGCCGCGGCGCCCGCGGCATTGGCTCCCTGCGCCTCCGTCGCGCCGGCCGCAAGTGCCGCCGCGTTCTTGGCGGCGCCGGCCAGCTCGACGCCGACGGGGTCGTTTGACTGCTCGCAGACGACCCCGGCGCGCGTGAGCACCTGCGCGAGCGTGCGCGCGAGCGCTTCGTCGGCGCAGGCGACCACCAGCCCGGCGCCGTGGCGGACCATCTCCTGGGCGTGCGCCGGCCCGCCGATGCACGCCACCCGCCGCGCCCCAAACAGCTCGCCGAGCACGGCGGTGGCCGAGCGTCCGTCCGGCGGCACGAGACCCTTGGCCACCGAGACGATCGCCGCCCGGCTGCTCAGCTCGCCGTCGCGCAGCGCCGCGATCGCGCTCGCCAGCCCGCGCGAGGGCACCGCGAGAAAGACGTAGTCGGCGCGACCGACGCCGTTGCTCGACGGCTCGATCCGCAGTCCCGCCGGCAGCTCGACGCCCGGAAGGTAGACGGCGTTCTCGCGTGCGTCGCCCAGCGCGGCCGCCTGCTCGGCGGTGCGTGTTTGCAAGGTCGTGCGCAGCCCGGCGCGGGTCAGAAGGACGGCCAGCGCCGTGCCGAACGAGCCGGCACCGATCACGGTCGCGCGACGAGCCACCGGGCTCGGCAACGAGCGCGAGAGCGCAGGTCGCGCTCCCTTCGCCGGCGTCGCCGGGTCGGGGCCGCCCGCGGCTCGTGCGTCCGACGGCGAGCTGGCGCTCACAGTAGGCTCGGCTCGGGTCATCTGATGGGCGAGCCTACTAGCGGCATACACATTGGCGACGGGGAGTGGCGCAACTGGGCCGGCGACGAAGGCTGCCGGCCGCGGGAGATCGCACGGCCGGAGTCGGTCGAGCAGATCGCCGACGCCGTCGGCCGCGCCGCGACGGCCGGCTGGCGCGTTCGCGTTGCCGGCGCCGGGCATTCCTTCAGCGATGTCGCCTGCAGCGACGGGATGTTGATCTCGCTCGAGCGCTGTGCGCGTGTGCTGGAGGTCGATCGCGACGCCGGGCTCGTGCGCGTGCAGGGTGGGATCACGATCGCCGCGCTGAACGCGGAGCTGGCAAGGCACGGTCTGGCGCTCGAGAACCTCGGCGACGTCGACGTGCAGAGCGTCGCCGGCGCGATCTCGACCGCCACCCACGGCACCGGGGCGAAGCTGCGCAACATTCCCTCGCAGGTACACGAGCTGAAGCTGGTGCTCGCCGACGGTTCGACGCTGGTGTGCTCGGCCGACAGCGACCCTGAGCTGCTGCGCGCCGCCCGCGTCGGGCTCGGCTCGCTCGGGGTCATCGCCGAGGTGACGCTGCGCTGCGTGCCGGTGTTTACGCTGCGCGGCGTCGACGCGCCGGCGCCGCTTGCCGACACACTCGCGCGCTTCGAGCAGCTGGCGGGGGAGAACGACCACTTCGAGCTCTTTGTGTTTCCACACTGCGACACGGCGTTGACACGAACCAACAACCGCAGCGACGATGCTCCCCACCCGCGCGGCAGGACCGCCGCGTGGCTTGGCGACGTGCTGCTGGCCAACCACGTGTTCGGTGCCTTCTGCGCGCTGGGCCGCGCCGTTCCTAGCCAGATCCCGCGCATCAACCGATTGGTCACGAGGCTCGCCGGGACCAGCCGGCGGATCGACCGTTCCGACCGCATCTTCGCGAGCCCGCGGCTGGTGCGCTTCACCGAGATGGAGTACGCGCTGCCGCGCGAGCGCACGCCGGAGGCGGTGCGAGCAGTGATGGAGCTGGTGCCACGCAGTGGGTTCGCGGTGCCGTTCCCGATCGAGGTGCGAACGGTCGCGGCCGACGACGCGATGCTCAGTACCGCCTACGGGCGCGACAGCGGCTTCGTCGCCGTGCACATGTACCGCGGCATGCGCTGGCGGCCGTACTTCGAGGCGGTCGAGCGGATCATGTCCGAGCTGGGTGGCCGCCCCCATTGGGGCAAGCGCCATTTCCAGACGGCGGCGACACTGCGCCCACGCTATCCGGAGTGGGATGCATTCCAGGCGATCCGTGCGCGCCTTGACCCTGACGGACGTTTTGCCAACGCATGGACCGATCGCGTGCTCGGGCCGATCCAGGCGAGCGCCGCGCGATGAACGACCTCTTGGTGCGCCTGGAACGCGCCACATCCGATCTGGAGCCTCCGTTTGCAGTCGTCGACATGGACGCGCTCTGGCACAACGCGGGTGACATGGAACGGCGAGCGGCCGGCAAGCCGATCAGGCTGGCCAGCAAGTCGGTGCGCTGTCGCGCACTGCAGGGACAGGCGCTCTCGCGTCCCGGCTTTCGCGGCACGCTCGCCTACACCCTGCCGGAGGCGTTGTGGCTGGTCGAGCAGGGCTTCGAGGACGTCGTCGTCGCCTATCCGAGTGTCGATCGCGCCGCGCTTGCCGCGCTCGCGGAGCTGAGCGAGCGTGTCCCTGCACCGCGTCTGGCCGTGATGGTCGACAGCGTTGCGCAGCTCGACACGATCGAGGCGGCGCTGCCGCCCAGTCGCGGCCGCGATGGCCCACCCAGCGCTGCCGGCGCGATCGAGGTCTGCATCGACCTGGATGCCGGGCTGTGGCTGCTGGGCGGGCGCGTAAAGATCGGCGCCAAGCGCTCACCGCTGCACGCTCCCGCGCAGGCGGCCGCGCTCGCGCGCGAGATCGTCTCCCGAGGGCTGCGGCTGGTCGGCATGATGGCCTACGAGGCGCAGATTGCCGGGGTCGGCAACGCCCCGGCTGGGGGAGCGCGGGCGCGGGCGGTTGCGATCCGGGCGCTGCAGCGGCGCTCGGCGCGCGAGCTGGCCGCAAGGCGCGCGGCCAGCGTGCAGGCCGTCGAGGGTGTGCTGCGGGCGGCCGGCTTACCGCCGCTGCGCTTTGTCAACGGCGGCGGCACTGGCAGCTTGGAGTCGACGTCGGCCGAGCCCGCGGTCAGCGAGATCGCGGCCGGCTCTGGGTTGTACGGGCCGACGTTGTTCGACGCCTATCGGGAGTTCAAGCCGAGGCCGGCTGCCCTGTTCGCGCTACCGGTCGTGCGCACGCCGAGCGCGACGGTGGCCACCGTGCTCGGTGGCGGCTATCTGGCCTCCGGGCCGCCCGGCGCGGCGCGGCTGCCGCGGCCATTCCTGCCCGCTGGTCTGCGCCTGGACCGCCAGGAGGGCGCCGGCGAGGTGCAGACGCCGCTGCTTGGCCCCCCCGCGCGCGACCTGCGCGTCGGCGATCGCGTCTGGTTTCGCCACGCCAAGGCAGGCGAGCTGTGTGAGCGCTTTGCCGAGCTTCACCTCCTCGTCGGCGAGCGCGTGGTAGACGCAGTGCCGACCTATCGCGGTGAGGGCAAGTGCTTCCTGTGAGGGGTGTGCGGCGGGTGGAGGAGTCAGGCGGGGGCCCGCCGGGCAGCTGGTCGGCGACTCAGACCGAGCCGGCCTGAGCCTGTTCGGCGGGGTCGTAGAAGCGCGCAACGGTGAAGCCGATCAACACCGGTACGTGCACAGCGAACACGACCAACGAAAGCGTTAGGACTACCAAGGGCCCGCCTTTGAGTTCGTCGCGCAGGAACGCGTACTCGATCATCCCGGCGATGATCGTGTAGGCCAGCATCGCCCACTTGGCCACGGCAAAGAAGCGCCCCCATGGGAAGTCCTTGACCCGGTAGAGCAGCAGCAGGTTGATCGCCAGCAGCGCCGCCGAGGTGCCCAGCAGCGCGATCGCCGGGCCGAGCGAGACGTGGTTTGGGATGTGCGAGGCCAGATAGATGCCGCCCGCGACGATCAGCGCCAGCGAGAGCATCGCCAGCTGCGTGACTGGCGGGAGGTCGCGCTCGCCGGTGTCGCGGTGCCCCCCCGGGGCGTGGTCTGCGACTGCGTTCATCCAGACGCCAGCTTGGTCATGATCACGAGCGTTGCCACCTGCATCAGCCCGGTCGCGCCGGCCGTGTAGATGAAGCGCTTCATCAGCTTCTCGATCACCGCTGGGTTGGGGCGCGGCTTCTTCAGCTCGACTAGCACCGCGATGTTCGCTGGCTCGAGCAGCCCGAGCGCGATCACCGCCATCACGCCGACGACGATGAAGCTCGCCACGATCCAGCCGTGCAGCGCGTAGCTGGAGTCGACCGTGCCGAGGTGGTTTGCCAGCTGCCAGCCGGCGGCCAGCGTGATCACCACCAGCGTCGGCATCAACAGCACCATCTTCGGCATCAGCTTCTTGGTGAACTCGATCCGCGCGGGTATCGAGAGCCCCCCGAGGATCGGCCCGAGTACGAAGCCGAGGAACAGATCCACGACCGTCCAGCCAGCACCACCGACCACGTGCAGAAATGCGAGCGGCCATCCCTTGTTGACCGCGATGCCCGCGATCGTCAGCCCGAGCGCGACGGCGACGATCGGCAGCCCGGCGCGAGGGACGATCTGGAAGTCCTCGCCAGCGGCCTGCGGCCCGGCGTGCGCGGGCGGGTTGGCCCCGTGGACGACTGGCGCATCGACGGCTACGTCGTGCATGGCCTGGACAGTAGCGCCGCCCAAGGCGTCAAGTCAACCCAACGCTTGTCAATCAGATCAGGTCCGCGAGCTTGCGGCCGGCGGCCTGAAGCGCGCGTGCGCCGTCCGCCTCGAGCACGACCTGCAGGTCGACGATCCGTGCCTCGAAGGGGTCTAGCCGGTCGTGCGCGGTGACCGCGTAGGCGGGTACGCCCCCCTGTCGTGCGCGGGTGGCGGCCTCGAAGGCGACGCTGCCGGCCAGCGTGTCGTCGGCCAGCTGGGCTGTCGCTATCACCAGGCAGCGGGCCGCCCGCAGGCGGCGGTCGAAGTCGTTCGCGTCGAGTAGCCGGGCGAGCTCCGTGGGCGTGCACGCGTCCGTGGCCACCGGACAGAGGTCGACCGCGAGCGCTGCACGCGACCCCAGGCCGCGCGCCAGCGCGGTCCCCACCCCATCGGCGGCAAGGTCCTTCGCGAAGTCCTCGCACAGCACCAGCACGGTTTTCGAGATCACGGCTGGCATCCTTACAGGCGTGAGCAAGCGCGACGAAGGCGAGCCGGTCGTCCTGGAGTTGTGTGGACACGAGCTGCGGGTCTCCAAACCGGCCAAGCCGTACTTCCCGCAGGCCGGCTTCACAAAGCTCGACCTGGTCGACTACTACCTGCAGTGCGAGCAGGCGGTCGTGCGTCACCTGAGCGAACGTCCGACCGTGATGAAGCGCTGGGTCGAGGGCGTGGCCGGCGAGCCGTTCTTCCAAAAGCGCGTGCCGGCCGGTGCGCCGGAGTGGCTGCAGACCGCGACGGTCACGTTCCCCAGCGGCCGCAGCGCCCGCGAGCTGGTCCCAAACGACGCCGCCCACCTGATCTGGGGCGTGAACCTCGGCGTGATCGACTGGAACCCGTGGCCGGTGCGCCGCGCCGACCTCGACCACCCCGACGAGCTGCGGATCGACCTCGACCCGGGGCCGGGAGTGGATTTCGCGCAGGTTCGCGAGGTCGCGCTGTGCGTGCGCGAGGTGCTCGACGCGCACGACCTGCTCGGCTTTCCCAAGACCTCCGGCTCGCGCGGCATCCACGTGTTCGTGCGGATCGTCCCCGAGCACGGTTTCTCGGAGGTGCGCCGCGCGGCGCTGGCGTTGGCGCGCGAGGTCGAGCGGCGGCTGCCGGGGAAGGCGACCTCGAAGTGGTGGAAGGAGGAGCGCGAAGGGGTGTTCATCGATTACAACCAGAACGCCCGCGACCGCACCGTAGCCTCCGCCTACTCTGTGCGCGCGGTCGCCGACGCGCGCGTCTCCTGCCCGCTGGAGTGGGACGAGGTCGCCGACGTCGAGCCGGCAGAGCTGCGCCTTGACACTGTGCCGCGGCGTTTGAAGGAGCGCGGCGACCCGAGCGCGACGATCGACGAGCGACCCGGCTCGCTGGCCGCGCTGCTCGAGCTGGCGGCCCGCGACGAGCGCGAGGGTCTCGGCGACGCACCCTGGCCGCCGCACTTCCGCAAGCAGGCCGGCGAGCCGCGCCGCGTTCAACCGAGCCGGGCTAAGTCTCGATGAGGGCACCCCCCGTTCCGGCGCTCGGCGCCACCGCTTCGCGGACGATCGTGCCCCACCGGGGGGCGGAGTACCGATGACATTGCCGCTTTCGCCGCCGCTTGCCCCTGAGCTCGCGCTCTCGCGCAAGGCGCTGCCCGAGGGCGAGGACTGGGTGTATGAGGTAAAGCTCGACGGCTTCCGATGCGTCGCGTTCGTCGAAGGCGAGGAGGTGTTTCTGCAGTCGCGCAACGGACGGCCGCTACACCGCTACTTCCCGGAGCTGTCGTTTCCCGACGGCCGTTACGTCCTCGATGGCGAGATAGTCGTGCGCGGCGCCGACGGCCGCGAGGACTTCGACGCGATCGGTCAGCGCATCCACCCCGCGGCGTCGCGGATCGAGCTGCTCTCTCGCGAGACGCCCGCAGTGTACGTGGCTTTCGACCTGCTGGCGCGCGACGAGGAGTCGTTGCTCGAGCGACCGTTCGCCGAGCGCCGCGAGGCCTTGGAGCGCCTGCTCGCCGACCTGGGTGTGGCTCCCTCCGACTCCGGCGGCCCGGAGTCGCAGCCGCCGCCGATCGAGTTGATGCGCGCCGTGACGAGCCCCGCCGAGGCGATGCAGTGGCTGCGCTGCGCCGAGGGCGCGATCGCCAAGGAGCGCTCGGCGCCATACCTGCCGGGCGAGCGCAAGGGGATGGTCAAGGTCAAGCGCGTGCGCACGATCGACGCCGTCGTGGTCGGCTGGCGTCCCGGCAAGCACGAGGGCACCGTCGGCGCGCTGATCCTCGCGCTCTACGACGGCGAGCATCTGCGCGTCGTCGGCCACTGCTCCGGCCTGACGGCCAAGGCAAAGCGCGAGCTGGTGCAGACGCTCGCTCCGTACGAGACCGGCGAGCGCGGCTCGGCCGACCCCAGCCGCTGGAGCGCCGATCGCGATCTGGAGTGGGTCGCGCTGCGCCCCGAGCTGGTGGTGGAGATCGACTTCGACCACGTCTCAGCGGGTCGCATCCGCCACGGCGCCAAGCTGCGCCGCTGGCGCGAGGACAAGGACCCACGGGAGTGCACATATGATCAGTTGAGCCGATGAGCACAGCAACCGCCACAGTCGCCGAGGAGGAGTACCTGCAGATCCTCTTCTGGCTGTACGAGGCCAGGCTGCCGATGACCGCCGCGAACGTCGCCAGGGCGATGCAGGTCTCAGCCCCGACCGTGCACGAGATGGTCGGGCGGTTGGAAGGCGACGGCTACATCACTCGTGGCTCAGACCGGGCGATCTCGTTCACAGCCTCGGGCGCCGAGCACGCCGAGGGCGTCGTTCGTCGTCACCGCCTGATCGAGCGCTTCCTCACCGACGTTCTCGGCATTCCCTGGGATGAGGTGCACGAGGAGGCCGAGCGGCTCGAGCACGCGATGTCGCCGGTGCTCGAAGAGCGGATGCTGGCCGCGATCGGGGACGCCAAGACCTGCCCGCACGGTCACCCGATCGTCGCCGGTGTGCGTCTGGCCGCCGTGCCGCTGGCAGACGTGCAGGTCGGCGCCAAGGTGCGCGTGCTGCGCTTCGAGAACGAGGCCGAGGACCTGCTGCACTACCTCAAGGAGTCGGGTATCGAGCCGGGTATGGAGGGCACGCTCGCGGTGCACGACGACGAGCAGGTCGTCCTGCTTTCGGCCGACGGCGTCAGCTGCGCTCTGACCCCGAGCGTCGCCGAGACGGTCTCGGTCCAGGCCGACCCCTCGCCGCCGCCGCGTACGGCGCTGCCCGAGCAGTTGGTGCTGGGTCAGCGCTACGGCCGCTGACTCGTCCGATAGCCGGCGCGACACTGCGTCCTCGGTCGCTCGTGTGCTGGCCGATTGTCGATCTCGTCGATCGGCAATCGGTACACTTCGCTCCCTGCGTCCTTGTCTCGCTTGGCCCTCGGACGAGTCAGGAGCGAATTGCTCTCAGTGCCTCGGCCAGGCGCCCGACACCCTCGTCGATCTGCTCGGGGGTGACGCCCGAATAGGCGAGTCGCAGCGTGTTCTCGCCGCCGTCGATCACGAAGTCCGTTCCCTTCACGAACGCCACGCCCAGCTCGCCGGCCAGCTCGAACAGGCGGGCCACGTCGGTGCCCTCGGGCAGCGTGACCCACATGAAGTAGCCGCCCTCGGGCTCGACGAACTGCGCTTCGGGGATCTCGCGGCGTAGCGCCTCGGCGAGCGTCTTTGCTCGCTTGGCAAGCGCCGTGCGGACGTTCTCGATCGAGCGCTCGATCGCGCCGGAGGCGCAGAACTCGTACACGATCGACTGCGCGACCATGTTCGGCGAGATGTAGGTGTTGGTCGCGAGCTTTGCGATCTGGGCGATCAGGTCGGTCGGTCCGACCAGGTAGCCGACGCGGATGCCGGGACAGACCGTCTTTGAGAAAGACGACGCGTACACCACTCGCTGCGGGTCCAGCTCGAGCATCCGCGGCAGCTTCTGCCCGCTGAAGCGCAGGTCGACGTACGGGTCGTCCTCGAAGATGACGAAGTCGTGCTCGGCTGCCAGTCCTACGAGCGCCTCGCGCTTTGCCTGCGAGAGGGTGTAGCCGGCGGGGTTCTGGAAGTTGGGGATGATGTGCGCGAGCGTGGGCGTGGCGCCCTCGCCGAGCAGCCGGTCGAGCGCGTCGGTGTCGATCCCGTCGGGCTGCAGCGCGACGGGATGGACCTTGGCGCCACGACTCTGCAGCGACAGCAGCGTGCGGTCGTAGGTGGGGCGCTCGACGATCACGTCGTCGCCCTCGCACACCAGCTGCTCGAACAGGAAGGCATCGGCCTGCATCGAGCCGTTGGTGACGAGTACCCGCTCGGGCTCCACGCCGTGGCGGTCTGCGATCCACGTGCGCAGGCGCGGATAGCCGATCGAGGTGCCGTAGGCGGTCGTGCCGGCCGGGTCGCTCTCGAACGCGCGTGCCGCAGCGTCCTTGAGCCCGGACACGTCGACTATGTCCAGCGACGGGGCGCCGCGGGCGAAGGAGATCGTGCTGCTCATCTGCCCGGTCGCAGCGACAGCAGTCGGCTGTACTCGTCGATCAGGCCCTGCAGCGTCTGCTGCAGCGTCTCGCGGAAGCGCACCAGCTCGGCCAGGTCGATGCTGGCCTGTTCGTCGTGGGTCGCCGGGATCTCGCCGAAGGCGGTCTCCTGGGCCTCCATGCTGTAGCGCAGCGCCCGGCTGGCGGGCGTCGCCTCGATTGCAGGCGGGGGCGGTAGCTCGGCCGCCTCGTCCACGAGCCGGCCCGGTGTGAGCGGTTTGGGCCGCGGCGCCTGTCCGCCGGCAGGCGGCGCAAAGGGCAGGGAGGTGGTGGGCGGCGTGACAGACGCGGCGGCCTCCGTGGGCTCGGCGGTCTGCCGGCCGAGCTCGGTCAGCTCACGTTCGAGCTCGCGCAGCTTGAGCTCGAGCTCTGCGAGTGTGCGTGCCACCTCGTGATCCACGCGCCTAGCGTAGCCGCGATCGTTCCCGGACGCTCAGTTGCTGGCTGCGCCGGCGGCGGAGCCGAGGATCTCGACTGCGATCTGCGCGACTTCGGTGGGGGTGCGGCCGACCCGCACGCCCTTGGCTTCGAGCGCCTGCGCCTTGGCGGCTGCGGTACCGGCCGAACCGGAGACGATCGCGCCGGCGTGGCCCATTTGCTTGCCTTCCGGCGCGGTGAAACCGGCGATGTAGGCCACGACAGGCTTGCTCACGTTGCCGGCGATGTACTCGGCGGCCTCCTCCTCGGCCGAGCCGCCGATCTCCCCGGAGAGGACGATCAGCTCGGTTTGCGGGTCCTGCTGGAACAGCGCGATGACATCCACGAACGAGGACCCCGGAACGGGATCGCCGCCGATGCCGACGATCGAGCTGCAGCCGAAGCCGGCCTGGGCGATCTCGTTGCCGATCTGGTAGGTCAACGTGCCCGAGCGCGAGACGACGCCGACGTTGCCCTCGCTGAAGAATGAGGCGGGGATGATGCCGACGTTGGCCTTGCCGGGGGAGAGGATGCCCGGGCAGTTGGGGCCCACCAGGCGCGTGTTCGGATGGTCGCGCCTCAGCGTGTTGTAGACGCGCAGCTCGTCGTGGGCGGGGATGCCCTCGGTGATCGCGATCACCAGCTCGACGCCCGCCGCGGCGGCTTCGAGGATCGAGTCGGCCGCGAAGCGCGGCGGCACGAAGATCATCGCGGTGTTCGGCTGTGCCTCGCGGGCGGCGTCCGCCCAGGAGTCGAACACGGGGATGCCCTCGACGTCCTGGCCGCCCTTGCCAGGGGTGACGCCGCCGACCACGTTGGTGCCGTAGCGGCGGTTGTTCAGCGTGTGGAAGGAACCCTCTTTGCCAGTCATGCCGGCGACGCACAGGCGCGTCTGGTTGCCGACCAGGACGCTCACGCTGTGGCCTCCACGCCACGGCCGGCCGCGAGCGCGACGACCTTCTCGGCGGCCTCGTTCATCGTCTTGGCTGCGTGCACGTTGGGCAGCGCGGCCTGCTGAAGGAGCTCGCGACCCTGCACGTCGTTGGTGCCGTCCAGCCGCACGACGAACGGAACGCTCGGCTTGATGTCCGCGAAGGCCGCGATCAGGCCCTTGGCGACCTCGTCGCAGCGGGTGATGCCGCCGAAGACGTTGAACAGGACGGCTTTGACTTTGTCGTTGGAGAGGATCAGCTGCACCGCCTGCTTGACCTTGGCTGCGTCCGAGCCACCGCCGGCGTCGAGGAAGTTGGCCGGGCTGCCGCCGGCCTGCGCGACCACGTCGAGCGTGCTCATGACAAGGCCCGCGCCGTTGCCGAGGATGCCGACGTCGCCGTCGAGCGCGACGTACTGCACGCCCTGTTCTTTGGCGCGGCGCTCGATCGGGTCTTCGTTCTCGGCGTCGGAGAGACCCTGGTTGTCGGGGTGCCGGTACAGCGCGTTGCCGTCGAGCGAGACCTTCGCGTCGAGCGCCTTGACCTTGCGCTCCGGCGTGACGATCAGCGGGTTTATCTCCGCCAGCGTCGCGTCCTCGGCCAGCCACACCTCGTACAGCGCCACGAGCGCGTCGGCCACGCCGGCAACCACGTCGGCGTCGGCGCCGCCCTGCTCGGCGATCTCCAGCGCCTCCTTGCGGCTGAGGCCCTTCAGCGCGTCGACGTGGTGACGCACGAGCTTCTCGGGCGACTCCTCGGCCACCTGCTCGATCTCCACGCCGCCCTCGACGCTGAAGATCACCAGCGGCTGCTTGGCGGAGCGGTCGAGCAGCACCGAGGCGTAGTACTCGGTGGCGATGTCGGAGGCGTGCTCGATCCACAGCGTGCGCACCGTGTGGCCGCGGATGTCCATGCCGAGGATTTTCTGCGCGTGCTCGCGCGCCTGCGCCTCGTCCGCGGCGAGCTTGACGCCGCCGGCCTTGCCGCGGCCGCCGATCAGCACCTGTGCCTTTACGGCCACCGGGTAGCCGACCTCGCCTGCGGCCGCGACGGCGTCCTCGACCGTCGTGACCGCCTTTCCGGCGGAGCCCTCCAGGCCGTGGCGGGCGAACAGCTGCTTTCCCTGGTACTCGAGCAGGTCCATGCGGCGCGGGACTCTAGCCGATGATCGCGACCGAGGCGTCGAGAGAGGCCGCCCGTGTGGGCGGGCGCGTAAGGTCCGCTGGTCGTGCTGACAGGTCGCAGCGCACCCCGAGGCGTCGGCGAGGCATAATGGCCGCCCGTGCCGCTGCCAAAGAACGTCACATTCGTCACCTTCGACGTGTATGGAACCCTGATCGACTGGGAGACCGGGATCTACGAGGCGTTCGCCAAGGAGGCCGCGCGCGAGGACTTCGAGATCGACCGGGGCGTGCTGATCCCGATGTTCCACGAGATCTCCCAGGAAATCGAGGCGGGCTCCTACGAGCTCTACGCCGAGGTGCTGCGTCGCACGGCGATGGAGATCGCAAGCCGCCTGGAGTGGAAACTGGAACCATCGCGCTCGGGCTTCCTGCCCGACTCGGTGCAGCGCTGGAAGCCGTTCAAGGAGACCCAGCCGCAGCTGAACAAGCTGGCCAAGAAGTACAGGCTTGGGCTGATCGCCAACATCGACGACAAGCTGCTCGGACAGACCCGACGCCACATCCCGACCGACTTCGATCTGGTCGTGACCGCCCAGCAGGTGCGCTCCTACAAGCCCGATCCGGCCCACTTCACCGAGTGCGCCAGGCGCCTTGGCTCCAAGAAGGGGTGGGTGCACGTCGCCGCCTCGCATCACTCCGACGTCTCGCCGTGCGTGAAGGCGCGCATACCCGTCGTCTGGGTCAACCGCGGCAAGCAGGCGCTCGAGTCCTCGCAGCGCAAGCCGACCGCCGAGGTCCCGAGCCTGCGCGAGGCGGCCAAGCTGCTCGAGGTCTCCTAGCGATCGCGATGGCGCCGTGCGGCACGCCGCGCCCGCGCGGCCGCCGGACACCCTGAGCCTCCGTGCGCGTCGTCTCGCTGCATCCCGATCTCCTGATCGCCACCAGCGCGATCTGGCAGACCAACTGCGCGATCGTGCGCTCGGGCGAGGAGGCGTTCGTCATCGACTCGCCGATCCTGCCCGAGGAGATCGAGGCGCTGCCGGCGGTGCTGCGGCAGGCGGGCTTTCCCCAGCCTGTCGGGTTGCTGGCCACGCACGCCGATTGGGACCATCTGCTCGGCCGTCTGGCCTTTCCCGAGGCGGCGCTCGGGGTCGCGGCCGCCACGGCGCAGCGCCTGCAGGCCGCGCCCGGGGAGGCCCAGCGCGAGCTGCGCGCCTTCGACGAGCGCCACTACCTCACCCGCCCGGCGCCGCTCTCGCTCGGCTCGGTGCAGGCGCTGGAGGTGCCGGGGGGGTGCGAGATCGGCGTGCACGAGCTGGCCTTGCACCCCGCCGCGGGCCACACCGGCGATGGGATGGCGCTCTGGTCGCCCTGGTCGGGCGTGCTCGCGCTGGGCGACTACCTGTCGGCGGTCGAGATACCCGTACTGGGCGACGGCGGCTCGCCCGACGCCTACCTCGCCACGCTCGAGCGGCTGCGGCCGCTGGTCGCGCAGGCCCAGTTCGTGGTGCCCGGCCACGGCCCGGTGCTCGGCTCAGAGCAGGCGCTCGCGTTGCTGCAGGAGGATCTCGCCTATCTGCGGGCGCTGGGCGAGCAGGGCCAGGACGCCGAGCTACCGCAGGGCCGTCGCGGTAGGGCCCAACGAGAAATCCACGCCGCGAATGTCGCCTCTCTGGCGGCCGGCTGAGACCTACGGCGATCGCCCGGAGCGAGACTCAGACGTGCGGCTGGCGGCCGAGCGAGGCCGCTAAGTCTGCGCGGCGTTCAGGCGCACGTACCACTCGACCGTCATCTCGGCCACGAGCGTGCCCTCCGCGTCGGTCATCTGCACCTGCACCGGGAAGCGGATACGCCCCTCCTCGCGCAGCTTGGCCTTCAGCGCCTCGGCGTCTTCGTCAAAGCTCGCGCTGGCCTTGATCTCGCCCTTGGCTAGCTTCTTGTAGGAGATGCTGGCGGCCTCGGCCAGCGGCGTTATCTCGCCCATCACGTCCATGAACGCCCCCACGAAGGCGGCGCCCGAGGCGGCCTCGCCGGCCGCGAACAGGGCGCCGGCGTGCTGTGAGCCGACGTGGTTTTGCAGTTTGTCGTCGTCGGGAAGGCGGACCGAGCCGCTGTCCGGGGACACCGCCGTCGTCTGCAGTCCAAGGTGGACGTTGAAGGGGATCGCCTGGCTCAGCCCGGCGGCAACAGCGTCGTAATCGACGGCCGACATACGCTCTCCTCTCAGTTCGCTTGCTTCGCGCTCAGCAGGCGACCCCGAAGGGATCGCCCCATCCATAAATCTCTGCTACTCCGCAGCCTCGCTGCGGATCGTCGCGATGGGGGCGCCGGCCGCGATCGGCTCGCCCTCCTTGATCGGCAGCTCGGCGATCGTGCCCGCCTTGTGCGCGGTGATCTCGTTCTCCATCTTCATCGCCTCGATGATGCAAAGCAGCTGGCCCTCGCTGACGGTGTCGCCCTGTTTGACGAGCACCTTCCACATGTTGCCCTGCAGCGGGGACTCCAGCGTGTCCGGCCCGCCGCTGCTTTTGCCCCCGGCTCGTGCCGAGCGCTTGGGCGCGCTGCGCGCCGCTGTCGGGGCGGTCCCGTTGAGCGCCGGGCCGACGCCGGCGAGCGAGTTTAGCGCCGAGCCGATCACGCGCACGTCAAAGCGCTGCCCGGAGACCTCGACGGTGTAGGTCTGCTCGAGCTTTGCAGCCTCTTCGTCGTCCTCGTCGGCGGCGGGCTTTGGCTTCTCGAAGGCGAGTGTCTTCAGCCACGCCTTGTCCTCGAGCAGGTCGCGGCAGGTCTCGCCTTTCTGCCACTGCTCGGTCTGCAGCAGCGCCGTGTGGAAGGGGATCAGCGTCTTCAGTCCCTCGATCTCGTATTCGGAGAGCGCGCGCAGCATCCGCCGTGTGGCCTGCGCGCGGTCGGCGTCCCAGACGATCAGCTTGGAGACCATCGGGTCGTACATCGGCGAGACCTCGCCGCCGGCGCCGACCCCTGAGTCAACGCGCACGCCCGGCCCTTTTGGCTCGGAGTAGGCGCCGATCTTCCCGGGTGCGGGGGCGAAGTTCTTGGAGGCGTCCTCGGCGTTGATGCGGCACTCGATCGCGTGGCCGCGCAGTCGCACGTCCGCCTGGCGGATGGCAAGCTCCTCGCCGGCCGCCGCGCGGATGCCTTCCTTGACGACGTCGACGCCGGTCGTCATCTCGGTGACGCAGTGCTCGACCTGCACGCGCGTGTTCATCTCCAGGAAGAAGTACTCCGAGCTGCCGTCCTGGCGGGTGGCGAGCAGCCCCTCGATCGTGCCGGCGCCGACGTAGTCGACCGCGCGCGCCGCCTCGACGCCGATCTGCCCGATCCGCTCGCGCATCGCCTCGTCGACGACCCATTCCGGCGCCGGGGACTCCTCGATCACCTTCTGGTGGCGGCGCTGGATCGAGCAGTCCCGCTCGCCGAGGTGAATCACGTTGCCGTGCCGGTCGGCGAGCACCTGCACCTCGACGTGGCGCGGGTCGGGCAGGTAGCGCTCGAGGTAGACGGTCGGGTCGGAGAAGAACTTCTCGCCTTCGCGGCTTGAGCCCTCGAACGCGCCCTCGAGCTCCTCGCGCGAGAGCGCGACGCGAAAACCCTTGCCGCCGCCGCCGCCCGCGGCCTTGACGGCGACGGGGAAGCCGATCTCGCCCTCGGCGATCTTCATCGCCTCGTGCACGGTGGCGACCGGCGCGGTCGTCCCCGGCACGATCGGCACGCCGGCGGCCTTCATCAGCTCGCGCGCGCGCGTCTTGGAGCCCATCGCTTCGATCGCGCTGGCGGGCGGGCCGACGAAGACGAAGTCGGCCTGCTCGCAGGCCTGTGCAAACGGCGCGTTCTCGGCCAGGAAGCCGTAGCCGGGATGGATCGCCTCGGCGCCGGAGCGCCTGGCGGCGTCGAGGATCTTCTCGACGTTCAAGTAATTGTCGGCGGCCGGTCCGTCGCCGAGGTTGTAGGCCTCCTCAGCGCGCTGCACGTGCAGCGCGTGGCGGTCGAGCTCGGAGTAGACGGCGACCGAGGCGATCCCCATCTCCTGGAGCGCTCGGGCGATGCGTACGGCGATCTCGCCGCGGTTGGCTATCAACACCTTGGTAAACACTGGTGCGGCAGCTTATTTGATTGGGATGGGCCGCCGCTAGTGCGGCGGCATGTCTGGCTGCGAGTCGGCGCTCGTGCGGCCGTTTGCGCTGACCCGCGTCGATGAATCTGAGGGCTCTGAGCCGTCTACACGGCAAACGGAGGAGCTTGCTGCTATCTCAGTGGATCGTTGCCGGCCCCTCATCCGATCGCGAGCAGCGACAGAAGGAGACCAGATGTCTGAGATCGCCAGCCAACCCACGTCCGATCGCCTCGCGCCGATAGCGGACGGGCCGATACCGCGCCTGGCGCGCTGGGCGCTCGCGCACCGGCGCCTGGTGATCGCCATCTGGATCGTCGCGTTCCTGGCCGGCGGCATGGGCGCAGGCAACGTCTCCAAACGGCTCTCCTTCAACTTCGCGCTGCCCGGTCAGCCCGGCTACGAGACGGCCCAGCAGATCGCCCACGGCTACGGCAACGGCGGTGAAAGCCCGTCCTCGATCGTCGTCGTGACCGCGCCGGGGGGTAGGACGATCGCCTCCGAGCAGCAGCAGGTTGCCGCCGCCTTTGCGCACGCGCGCAGCGCGGTGCCGCGCGTGCGGATCGTCGACTACGGCGCCACCAAGGACGCCCGCTTTCTGACAAGCGACGGGCACTCGACCTATGCGATCGTGTTCACGCCGATCGAGAAGACGTTCGGGGCACCCAAGGTCCCGGTGCAGGTGCAAAACGCAGTTGCGTCCGCCTTGCCCGGCGCCCAGGTGCAGCTGACGGGCCTGTCGCAGCTGGCAAACGGCGGGTCCGAAAAAGGCCCGGGCGTGTTCGTGGAGACCTTGATCGGCGGCGCTGGCGCGCTCGTGGTGCTGGCATTCGTGTTCGCCTCGCTGCTGGCGCTGGTGCCGCTGCTGATCGCGGCGGTGTCGATCCTGACGACGCTGCTTGTCGTGCTGGCCTTGACCTACGTCGCCGAAGTTTCCTTCGTCGTGCAGTTCCTGGTCTCGCTCGTCGGTCTCGGCGTGGCGATCGACTACTCGCTGCTGATCGTCACCCGCTGGCGCGAGGAGCGCGACCACGGGCGCGAGAACTCCGAGGCGGTCGTGGCGGCGATGGCGACCGCCGGCCGAGCGGTGCTGCTGTCCGGTTTGACCGTGGCGATCGGCCTGCTGGCGCTGATCGTGTTGCCGGTGCCGGGGCTGCGCAGCGTCGGCTATGGCGGCATGTTGATCCCGCTGATCTCGACCACGATCGCGCTGACGCTGTTGCCGGCGATGCTCGGCGGCATCGGCCCGCGCGTGGACTGGCCGAAGCTGCGCCACGAGTCGCAGGCCAGCCGCGGCTGGACGGCGTGGACGCGCGGCGTCGTGCGTCGCCGCGGCTTTGCGGCCGGGATCGCCGTGGTCGCGCTGGGGCTGCTGATCGTGCCGCTGTTCTCGTTGACGACCGGACAGACGAGCGCAAGCGCCCTGGCCAAGAACGGCAGCGCCCGCGAAGCCTACGATCGGCTGATCGCGGGCGGGGTCTCCAGCGGCGTGCTGACGCCGATGGAAGTTCTCGCCCATTCCGGCCAGGCGCAGGCGGTCGCGCGGCGGCTGGCAACGGTGCCGGGCGTGGCCGACGTCGCTCTTTCGAGCGCAGCCGACTCCACTCGTGAGGGCACCACTGTTCTACTGGCGATACCAGCCGCTCAGACCGACAATTCCAACTCGCTCGCGAGCGTGCGCGCGACCCGCACTGCGATGAAGGGACAGGCCGGCGCGATCGGCGTCGCCGGCGAGGGGGCGATCGAGCTCGACTATCAGCACGCGGTGTTCGGCACCTTCCCGCTGATGTTCGCGATCGTCGCGCTGCTCACGATCGCGCTATTGACGCGCGCCTTCCGCTCGCTCGTGCTGGCGGTCAAGGCCGTGCTGCTGAACCTGATCTCGATGGCTGCCGCCTTCGGGCTGATGACGTGGTTCTGGCAGGAAGGGCACGGCTCCAACGCCGTCTTCGGCATCCCGGCCACGGGGGCGATCGCGTTCTGGATACCGCTGATGGTGTTCGCGTTCCTGTTCGGGCTCTCGATGGACTACGAGGTGTTCATCCTCGCCCGCGTGCGCGAGGAGTACGACCTGACGGGCTCGACCGACGGCGCGGTGATCGAGGGTCTCGGGCGCACGGGGCGGCTCGTCACGAGCGCCGCGCTGATCCTGTTCCTCGCATTTGCGTCGCTGGCCGCGGCGCCGAGCACGGAAATCAAGGTGCTGGCGACGGGCCTGGGCTTCGGCATCCTGCTCGACGCGACGCTGATCCGAGCGTTGTTGCTACCTGCCGTGGTCTCGCTGCTGGGCGACTGGAACTGGTGGCTGCCGCGCCCGGTGGCGCGTGCGCTGCGGATCCCGCAGCCGCGTGCGCTGCCGGCGCAGTCGGCCGTGGAAGGGGCGTCCTGAGACCGGTTAAGCCGCGGCGATCATCCCGGCGCCGACCGTGTTGTTCGACGCCTCGTCGATCAGGATGAAGCTGCCGGTGCGGCGGTTCTCGGCGTAGGCGTCGAACACGAGCGGGGCGCTGGTGCGCAGCCTGACGCGGCCGATGTCGTTGAGCGCCAGCTCGGCCGGCGCGTCGCCGCGCTCCAGGGTGTGGACGTCCACGTGGTCGCGCAGCTCGTCGACCATTGCGGTGACGGTGTTCGAGGTCTGCTTGAGCAGGTAGCGCCCGCCCGGGCGCAGCGGCGCGTCTGTCATCCAGCAGACGTCTGCCTCCAGCTCGCGCGCGACGGTCGGGGCGTGCTCGGCGTGGCAGATCGTCTCGCCGCGCGAGACGTCGATCTCGTCGGCCAGGCGGATCGTCACCGACATCGGCGCGAGCGCCTCGGCCAGCTCGCCGTCGTAGGTGTCGATCGCGGCGATCGTGCTGCGCCGTCCTCCGGGAAGGATCGTGATCTCCTCACCGGCCCGCAGGGCTCCGCTTGCGATCTGGCCGGCGTAGCCGCGGTAGTCGCTGCCCTGCGCCGGCCGGATCACCCACTGCACCGGGAAGCGGGCGGGGACGTCGTGGGGATGGTCGTAGGCGACCTCGACGTCCTCGAGCAGCTGCAACAGTGGCGGCCCGTCGAACCAGCTCATGTGCTCCGATCGCTCGACGACGTTGTCGCCGTTGAGCGCCGAGATCGGGATGTAGGAGATGTCGCGCACGACCCCCGCATGGCGCGAGTGCAGACCGGGAAGCTTCTCGGCAAAGCGGGCGAACTCGGCGACCAGCTCCTCGAATCGCTCGCGCGAGTGCTCCACCAGGTCCATCTTGTTGACCGCGACGACCAGGTGGGGGATGCCGAGCAGGGCGCTAATGAAGGCGTGACGCTTGGACTGCTCGAGCACCCCCTTGCGCGCGTCGAGCAGGATCACCGACAGATCGGCGGTCGAGGCTCCGGTGACCATGTTGCGCGTGTACTGCTGGTGGCCGGGGCAGTCGGCGATGATGAAACGGCGCTTTGGGGTGGCGAAGTAGCGGTAGGCGACGTCGATCGTGATCCCCTGCTCGCGCTCGGCGCGCAGCCCGTCGGTCAGCAGCGCCAGGTCGAGCGCGCCGGCTCCGCCGCGACGCTCTGAGGCCTGCGCGACGTGGTCGAGCTGATCCTCGAACACCTGCTTGGTGTCGTAGAGCAGCCGCCCGATCAGCGTGCTCTTGCCGTCGTCGACAGAGCCGGCGGTGGTGAAGCGCAGCAGGTCGAGGGTCATTGGTTCGGCTTTCGCGTATTCGATCGGGCGTCAAGGCGACGCGTGCCTATGCGCCGAGTGCACCTGTATGTGGCGCAAAGGGGGGGTTTGGCGGAAACCGTGGTGGCCAGCATCAGAAGTAGCCCGCCTTCTTGCGGTCCTCCATCGCGGCCTCCGAGACGCGATCGTCGGCGCGCGTCTCGCCGCGCTCGGTGATCCGTGTGGCGGCGATCTCGGTGACGACTTCACGCAGCGTCGCGGCGGCGGAGCGCACGCCGCCGGTGCAGCTCATGTCGCCGACGGTGCGGTAGCGGACCGTCTCGGCAAAGACGGTCTCGCCCTCGATCAGCTCGGTGCCCTCGCGCCACGCGTAGAGCATTCCGTCGCGCTCGAAGACCTCGCGCTCGTGGGCGAAGTAGATCGAGGGGACCTCCAGCTGCTCGGAGTCGATGTACTCCCAGACGTCGAGCTCGGTCCAGTTTGAGAGAGGAAAGACGCGCACGTGCTCGCCCTTGCGGATGCGGCCGTTGTACAGGTTCCACAGCTCGGGGCGCTGGTTCTTGGGGTCCCACTGCCCGAAGTCGTCGCGGAAGGACATCACCCGCTCCTTGGCGCGAGCGCGCTCCTCGTCGCGACGCGCGCCGCCGAACGCCGCGTCGAATTTGTGCTCGGCGATCGCGTCGAGCAGGGTGACGGTCTGCAACCTGTTGCGCGAGGCGCGCGGGCCGGTCTCCTCGACGGCGCGCCCAGAGTCGATCGACTCCTGCACGCTGGCGACGATCAGGCGCTCGCCCAGCTCGGCGACGCGGCGGTCGCGGTACTCGATCACCTCGGGGAAGTTGTGCCCGGTGTCGACGTGCATCAGCGGGAAGGGAAACGGCGCCGGACGAAACGCCTTCTCGGCCAGGCGCAGCAGCACGATCGAGTCCTTGCCGCCGCTGAACAGCAGCACCGGGCGCTCGAACTCGGCGGCGACCTCGCGCATAACGTGGATCGCCTCGGACTCCAGCGCGCGCAGGTGCGAGAGGCGGGGGCGCTCGGCGACGCTCATCGTGGTCCCTCGCTGGCGGTCAGACGGCCCGCGGTGGCGATCGGAGCACCACCCGATCTCGGCGCGCTGGCCACGAGCGGTGCCCCGGACACAGAGGCTAGGTTGGCGATCGGGGCCGCGGAGAGCGCGTGCCTGCGCTCGCGTGCTTTCGTTCGTAGCTCCAGCAGCGCACCCAGCACGCCGACCGCGATCGGTGCACCGAAGATCACTCCAACCGGCATCTTTCCGCCTGCGTTGTTGACCATCGCCAGCGCCGATCCTAGAAGCACGGCGCCGAGCGTGACCCGCAGCGTCTGGTCGGGTACGCGGTCGACGAAGTGCGTGCCGATCCACACGCCGGGGATCGAGCCGATCAGGATGTTGCCCATCAGGCCGTAGTCGACGTTGCCGCTGATCACCTGCGCGATCCCTGCGACCCAGAGCAGCAGTGCCGCTACGAACACGCTCGAGCCCGCCACCCGCTGGGGGGTGAGGCGGAAGATGACGATCATCGCGACGCCGATCAAAGCGCCACTGCCGACCGAGGTCATTCCGAGGATCGTGCCGAGCACGAAGCCGAGCGCGACCGCCGCCGCGGCGGCCCGCGAGGAGAACTCGTAGGTCTCGTTCTCGCGCGTGGCGAGGTGGCTGAGCAGCAGGGTGCGCACCAGCACAACAGTCGCGACCACGATCAGCGCACCGGCGATGCAGCCGATCAGCACCTTGTCAAAGCTCTTGCCGTACGCCCGGTGCAGCGCATTGGCGAGCAGGACGCCGCTGAGCGCCCCCGGCACGCCGCCGTAGGCCAGCCACTTGGACACGCCCAGGTCGACGGTGCCCTTGCGAAGATGCTTGTAGCCGCCGACGGTCTTGGTCAGCGCTCCGTAGGTGAGGTCGGTGCCGACTGCGACCAGCGGGTGGATGCCCAGTGCGATGATCAAAAGCGGCGTCATCAGCGCACCGCCACCGATCCCGGTCAGACCGATGAGGATTCCGACTCCGAGCCCGAACATCACGATCTCGGGGCTTATGCCGAGCATCAGACGTGCAGACCGCACTCGGTCTTTGCGCTGCCTGCCCAACGCCCCTCGCGGCCCTCGCCGGGGAGCGTGCACGGGGCGCAGCCGATCGACGAGTAGCCCTGGTCGTGCAGCGGGTTGTAGGGCAGTTCGCGCTCGAAGATGCGCTGCCACAGGTCCTTCTCGGTCCACTGTGCGAGCGGGTTGTACTTGTCCAGCGCGCGCTTGTCGTCGTGTTCGACGGGTTCGACGCTCGCTCGCGTCGGCCCCTGCTCGCGACGGATGCCGGTTATCCACGCCTCCGCGCCGGCGAGCGCCTGCTCGAGCGCCGCTACCTTGGCGACCGAGCAGCAGTGCTCCGGGCCGCTCCACGGCTCGCCCGCGCTGCTCGCGTCGAAGACCTCGATCTCGATGCCGTAGCGCCGCTCGAACTCGCGCCACGTCTGCAGCGTCTCTGCGAACAGCACTCCGGTGTCGATTGTCGCGATGCGCACGTCCGTCTTCCCATCTCCGATTCGAAGGAGCTCGTCGATCAGTACCGACTCCTCCTTTTGAAACGAACAGAGCAGCACCGCTCTTGCGCCGTGGCGCTCGACCGCGGCGCGAAGTGTCTCGCTCAGTGTGTCGGTGACGGTGGCGCTCATGGCCTCACACGGCGCACTCGCCCTCGCCCCGAATCACCTGGAAGGGGACGTCGCGGTTCCAGTCGATGAAGGTGTTCATCGTCTCGATGCTGAAGTCGACGGGCAGGGACAGCTCCTTGACGAGCCCTTCGAGCTCGCCGGTGCCGACCCGCTCCACGAACGCGCCCCACTCCTCGCCGTCCTGGCGGGTCGCTTCGTAGTGGCGGATCCAACGCTCGACGGCCTCGGGCGCGCGCTTGGCCGGCAGGCGCAGCTTCAGGCGCTGACCGAACTTGACCTCGCCGCCTTCCCAGACGCCGCCGACGTGGGGGATGTAGGCTGGGATCGTGTGCTCGCCGACCTTGATCGAGGCGCCGTAGAAGCCGATCGCGCCGAGGTGGTGCTGGCCGCAGCCGTTGGGGCAGCCCGACATCTTGATGTGGATCCTGCGCGTGAGCGGATCGGTGATGTTCATCTGCTCGATCCGCTCTTCGATCGCCCTGTTCAGCCCCATCGAGCTGGTGATCCCGAGCTTGCAGCTGTCGGTGCCGGGGCAGGAGACGACGTCTGAGATCTCGCGCGAGCCCGCGCCGCCGAGGTCGAGCTCGCTCAGCGCCCGCCAAACGTCATAGACGCTCTCGTGGCGCACCCAGCGCAGGACGAGGTTCTGCTGCACCGTGGTGCGCGCGTAGCCCCCGGCGTAGTCGCGCATGATCGCGCCGAGCCCGCGGAACTGCTCGGGCGTCAGGTCGCCGCGCACGATCTTCACCTCGACGGTGACAAAGCCCTCCTGCTTCTGCGGCTGCACGTTGGCGGCACGGAAGCGTTCGAACTCGGAGACGTCGCCGTTGGGCGAGCCGTAGCTGGCGGGCGGCGCCGGCGCGGCCTCGCGCTCGTCGTCTCCGAACAGGCGATGCTCGATCGAGAAGTCGCGTTCGGAGACCCAGTCCCCCTTGAGCTCCTCCTCGACCTGGGTGCGCAGCTCGTCGATCCCGTACTTGTCGACGAACACCTTGATGCGTGCTCTGGCACGGTTGACGCGCAGCCAATCCTGGCGGTCGAAGATGCGAAAGACGGCCTCTGAGATCTTCAGGTAGTCGCCGTTGTCCAGCCGCACGAACTCGTACAGCACGGGCGCCACGCGCGGCATGATCGAGGTGCCGCCGCCGACGAGCATCTGCACGCCGCGTACCTGCTCTCCGTCGATCTCTTGCACGCGCGCGCGAAACGCGATGTCGTGGATGCCGCTGATCGCGCGATCACGCGGGGAGCCGTCGAAGGAGGTCTTGATCTTGCGCGGCATTCCCTGGGTCGTGGGGTGCCTGACGAAGTAGCGCACGTAAGCGCCCGCATAGGGCGTGAGGTCGAACAGCTCGTCCTTGGCCACGCCCGCCCAGGGGTCGCCGGTGACGTTGCGCACCGTGTTGCCGCAGCCCTCGCGGCTGGAGAGCCCGGCTTCGCCCAGCTCGCGGATCGCCTTCTCGGCCTCGGGCAGCGGGATGTGGTGCATCTGGATGTTCTGACGCGTGGTCACGTGGCCCTTGCCGAGCGGCGCGTACTTTTCGACCACGTCGGCGAACTTGTCCATCTGCGCGGGGGTGATGCCGCCGAAGGGGAGCTTCGTGCGAATCATCTGCACGTCGGGCTGGCGCTGACCGTAGACGCCCTGCTTGAGGCGGAACTTGATGAACTCGTCTTCGGGTGTGCCGCCGGCGAGGAACCTGGTCGCCTCGGTCTTGAAGTCGTCGTACTCGCGCTGCAGGATCGGGATGACGTGTCCCGGGACGTTCTGCAGGACCTCGGGGTCCTCGAGCGAGCCCTTTTTAGGGGCCTGCTCTGCGGGTATCGAAACTGGCTCCATCTAGCGAAACCTCCTGGTCCGGACGCGGTCGGTCCGGGTCATCGTTTACGACCGGGTCAGAGCGATTGGTGCTAAAGCCTAGCGGCTTTCAGGTATTTAGCCAAGCGTCCCGCTCGTCGACGGGACCTTGGCGCGCAGTGCCTTCGAGCTTAGCCGCGCGCGTCCAGGGGTCTGGCGGGTCGGGAACGGTCGCCGGCGGCGGCGAGGTGTCGCGCATGAAGCGCTCCAGCGCGGCCACGATGGCGGCGGCCTCGGCGGGGGAGGCGGATGGGGCGATCAGCTGTAGTTGGGGGCGGCGATTGGGCATCGACGTCGTGCCTTCAGAAGCTATGTGGATGGTTTCGCGGCCATATGGATGCTTTGCCGTCCACAATCTTGAGTATCCGGGCTGTGTCCGACTACAGCGGGATGTTGCCGTGCTTGCGCTTGGGCCCCGGCTCGCGCTTGGTGTGCAGCGTGTCCAGCGCGGCTATCAGCTTCGGACGTGTCTCGTGCGGGACGATCACGTCGTCGATGTAGCCGCGTTCGGCCGCGGTGTACGGGTTGGCAAAGCGTGCCTTGTAGTCGTCCATCAGCTTTTGGCGGCGTTCCTCGGGCGTGGGAGAGCCCGCGATGTCGCGGCGGTAGATGATGTTGACGGCGCCCTCGGGACCCATGACGGCCACCTCGCTGGTAGGCCAGGCGAAGTTGAAGTCGGCGCCGAGGTGCTTTGAGGACATCACGTCATAGGCGCCGCCGTATGCCTTGCGGGTGATGATCGTGATCTTCGGGACAGTTGCCTCGGCGAACGCGTACAGCAGCTTGGCCCCATGGCGGATGATCCCGCCCCACTCCTGGGCCGTGCCCGGGAGGCAGCCCGGGACGTCGCAGAAGGTGATCAGGGGGATGTTGAAGGCGTCGCAGGTGCGCACGAAACGCGCGGCCTTGGCGGAGGCGTCGATGTCGAGCACCCCCGCGAGCTGGGCGGGCTGGTTGCCGACGATGCCGACGGCGTGGCCGTCGAGGCGCGAGAAGCCGCAGATGATGTTCTTGGCGTGGTGCTCGTGCACCTCGAAGAACTCGCCGTCGTCGACGATCAGGCGGACGACGTCGCGCATGTCATACGGCTTGTTGGGGTTGTCCGGGACGACGTGGTCGAGCTCCTCGTCCATCCGCCACGGGTCGTCGGTGGGCTGCACTCTCGGCGTGCTCTGCAGGTTGTTCTGCGGCAGGAAGCTGACCAGGTAGCGGCAGTCCTCAAGACACGCGTCCTCGTCCTCGGATGCGAACTGCGCCACGCCCGACTTGGTGTTGTGGCTCATCGCGCCGCCCAGCTCCTCGAACTCGACCTCCTCGCCGGTGACCGTCTTGATCACGTCGGGGCCGGTGATGAACATGTGGCTGGTCTCCTTGACCATGAAGATGAAGTCGGTGATGGCGGGCGAGTAGACGGCGCCGCCGGCGCACGGGCCCATGATCAGGGAGATCTGCGGGATGACGCCGGAGCTGCGCACGTTGCGCAGGAACACCTCGCCGTAAGCGCCGAGCGAGACGACCCCCTCCTGGATGCGCGCTCCGCCGGAGTCGTTGATCCCGATCACGGGGCAGCCGATCTTGGCCGCCAGGTCCATGATCTTGCACATCTTTTCGCCCATCACCTCGCTGAGCGAGCCGCCGAAGACGGTGAAGTCCTGGCTAAAGACACAAACCCTGCGGCCGTCGATCGTGCCGTGGCCGGTGACCACGGCGTCGCCCCACGGACGGTTCTTCTGCATCTCGAAGTCGTAGCTGCGGTGACGCACGAATGTGTCGAGCTCCTGAAAGGAGCCTGGGTCGAGCAGCTTCTCCACCCGCTCGCGCGCGGTGTACTTGCCGCGAGCGTGCTGCTTCTCCTCGGCCTCGGGCGCAGAGTGCTGGGCGACCTGGCGTAACTCGAGCAGCTCGGCGAGCTTTTCCTCGTAGGTCTCGGGGGCCTTGGTGCGCATCGGGGCGGATCTTATCCGTGGCAGGCGCTTGCAGGCATCGTCATGGCTGTCTCGCCGTCTTTGCGCCTCCAAGACTACTAAATAGGTGTCCAGCAGGCGCATAATTGGTAGTCTGTCTGACTACTATGATCTTGGAAACCAACCCCTTCGTCTACTCGCATCCCCTCGCGCCCGAGGAGATCATCGACCGCGACGGGGAGACCGCGGCGCTGCTCAGGCACGCCCTCGGCGGGCACTACGTTCGCCTCTTCGCTCCCCGCAAGTACGGCAAGACGAGCCTGCTGCGGCGCGCGCTGCGCGACGGGGAGCAGCACGTGGGATTGATCCCGGTACTCGTGGACCTCTATCGCGTGTCCTCGATCGCCGACGTGACCGTTCGCTTCGAGCGCGCCTACTCCAAGCAGCTGAAGGGGGCGCTGCGTGCGCGGGTCGAGGACTTTCTGCAGAAGACCGGGATCGGGCTCTCGCTCGGGGCCTACGGCATCAGCGCCAAGCTGCAGATGGGAGCCAAGGTGGACCCGCTGCCGGCGCTGCACGCCCTGCTCGACCTGCCGCTCAGGCTCGAGCAGAGCGGCGGCTACCGCGCCTTCATCGCGCTCGACGAGTTCCAGGACATCGAGCGGATACCCGACCTCGACGGTCTGATCCGCAGCCACATCCAGTTGCAAGGCGAGGTCGCCTCCTATGTCTTTGCCGGCTCCGAGCCAGGGATGATGAGACAGCTCTTCGAGGTCAAGGAGCGACCGCTCTACGGCTCGGCGGTGCCGCTTCACCTGGAGCGCCTCGCCGCTCAGGACATCGCCGCCTATGTCGATCGGCGCTTTCGGGAGACCCGACGCTCGGTCGGCGAGGCGCTCAATCCGCTGCTCGACAGCGCCAAGGGTCATCCGCAGCGCGCGATGCTGCTCGCCCACCGTCTCTGGGAGGAGGTCGGCGCCGGCGAGACGGCGACGCTCGACGGCTGGCAGGCAGCGCACAGCGCCACGCTGGCCGAGCTCGAGCCGGAGTTCGACGCGCAGTGGCGCGGCTTTGACACCTCAGAGCAGAAGACCCTGCGCGCGATCGTCGCCGGCGAGGGATCGCCCTATCGAGGCTGGGTGCTCGACTGGCTCGAGCTGACGAAGGACAGGGTCCGGCGAGCGCTGCCGCGCCTGCTTGCAAGCGCCGAGATCGAGAGCGACGGCGACGGCGGCTACCGCGTCGTGGATCCGCTGCTCGCCGAGTGGGTCGCGCACGTCGGCGGCGGCCCGCCGGGGGAGCTGGAGCAAGAACCGCTCTAGGCTCGCGAGAACGGCCGGTGGTGCGCGGCGCCCAGGCGGTCGAGGATGCCGGTCAGCAGCTCGGTGCTCTCCCGCTCCATCTGCGCTTCGACCGCCGCCAGCTCGGCGCCCAGGTCGGCGGTGGGCTCAGGCGGATCTGGGTAGATGGGCTCCGGTTGGGCTAGGGCATGGAACTCAGTTTCCGGCTCTGGCTTTGACTCCATCGGGCTTGGCGCCGGCTGCGCGGCGGTGCCAGGGCGTCTCCTTCGCTTGAAGAGGCGAGCGAAGAAGCCTCGCTTGGGCTCCGGCTCCGGAGTCGCCTGTGCGATCGGGTCCGATTCGACGGATGCTTCGACAATGACCGAGGGTTCGCTCACCGGCGCGTGGGTTTCCGGCTCTGGCTCCTGGGCCTCCGCGTCGTGGGCCCCTGCGGCCTGGGGCTCCGGTGCTTCGGACTCAGGGGTCAACGCTGGCGCCTGCGCCGTCAGCGGCTCAGGCTCGGGAGCCTCGGACTCGGAGGTCGTGGCCTCCGGCGTAGCCGGCTGCGGCTCGGCTGGTGGCTCGGGAGCCTGCCGCGTGAGCGACAGGGTCACCTTCGTTCCCCACCCGGACTGCTTGAGCTCCACGACGCCCGAGGCCTGGTCGGCCTCCCATTCCACCCTGGTCTCGGGCTCCACCTTCGTGACGCGGATCTCCCCGATCTCGCCGAGGTGACGGGCCAGGCCCTCGGCGCTGCCGAGTTCGGCCCACAGCTCGGGCGGGGACTTCACAAGCGTGCGTTGCACCTCTGTCGAGACGCTCATCGTCCCCTGGTTTCGAGCGAGGCGGCGAGACTCCTTCCGCGAGCGCGCTGTGGCGGCGTCAGCTCCGTTTGAGACGGCTTCGGAGGAACGCGGGCCAGGCGCTCGGGCGTCGCGCCAGGGTCAGCACGAGCGGCAGCGAGTCGAAGTAGGTGAAGCGTTCGCTGGCCAGGCCGTCCTCGTCCAGGACGAAGCGGTCCACCGTCTCCCAGGAGACGGGCAGGCCCGACGCGGTGCCGCGGACCGTGAACTCGATCAGCACGCCGTCGGTGGTCGCTCCCCAGCGGTGTACCTCGACGCTCATGTCGCCGATCAGCTCGAACAGGTCGGCGAAAGCGCGCCTGCCGTTCTCGATGCCCTGCGTGGTGGGAACCATCGGAGCCGAGAGGCGAGCATTCGGTGCCAGCACCAGATCCAGGCGCGCCGGCGTCGGCTCGCTCCAGAACTCTTCGAAGCGCCGGACGAAGTCCGCCGCCGCCGCCGCGTCTCTGTCGTTCGTCGTCATCAGGCCGCCGCAGCGGCACCGCGCGGGGCGATCATGCCCTGCGCGTGAAGCAGCTCGGCCAGCTGCACGGCGTTGGTCGCCGCGCCCTTGCGCAGGTTGTCGGCGACGATCCACATGTCGAGCGCCCGCTCGTGGCCGGGGTCGCGGCGGATGCGCCCTACGAACACCTCGTCGTGGCCGCTGGCAAGCGTTGCCAGTGGGTAGAGCGCTGCGCTGGGATCGTCGGCGACGGCGATGCCGGGCGCCGCGGCGAGCAGCTCGCGTGCCCGGTCTGGGGAGAGATCCTCGCGCGTCTGCACGTTGACCGCCTCGGAATGACCATTGACGACCGGCACGCGCACGCAGGTGGCACTGACCCGGATCGAATCGTCGCCGAGGATCTTGCGCGTCTCGTTGATGAGCTTGCGCTCCTCGTCGGTGTGGTCATCGCCCGCGGCAAACGAGCCGGCGTGCGGCAATGCGTTGAAGGCGATCTGGTGCGCGTAGGCCTGTGGCGCCGGCGGCTCGGTCTCGTGCAGCAGCGCGTGCGACTGGTCGAACAGCTCGTCAACCGCCTTCTTGCCGGTACCGGAAACAGCCTGGTAGGTAGAGATCACCAGCCGCTCGATGCCGGCGGCCTCATGGATCGGCTTCAGCGCGACGACCATTTGCATGGTCGAGCAGTTGGGGTTGGCGATGATGCCGTGATGAGAAGCGAGCGCCTCGGGGTTCACCTCGGCGACGACAAGCGGCACGTCCTCGCTCATCCGCCACTTCGAGCTGTTGTCCACGACCACTGCGCCGGCGTCGACGAAGCGCGGCGCCCACTCCCCCGAGGTCGAGCCGCCGGCCGAGAACAGCGCAAGGTCGAAGCCCTGGATCGTCTCCTCGGTAAGCGGCTGCACGACTCCGACCCCCTCGATCTGTCTGCCGGCCGAGCGCTCGGATGCAAACGGGACGATCTCGCGCGCCGGAAACCCCCGCTCTCGCAGCAGTTGCAGCATCAACGTCCCGACCTGCCCGGTGGCGCCGACGACGGCGACTCTGTAGCCCTGCTCGCTCACGACTCCCAGCGTACCGCCGGGCAGCGGCTTACGGCTTGATCGCCATGAACAGGATCGTGAGCAGCACCAACAGGTCCATGAGAGCGCCGGTGGCGCCGATCCGCTTGACCAGCGCATCGTGCTCGGCGCTCGGCGCAAACGCCCCCTCGCCGGAGGCGGCTAGGTCGCGGTCGGCGACTGCGCACAGGCGCTTCTCGTTGGGGCTGAGGTACATGCCCTCGACCGCGCCGATCACGATGACGACGCCGACCCCCCATTGCACGAAGAATTCGCTCCACAGTTTGCCGTCCGAGGCCAGATAGATGCCCGCGACCAGCACGATCGCAAGCCCGGGCATGATCACGCGCGTAGAGATCGCGTGCATCGCCTTATACAAGGCGGGCAGCGCGCGCGAGTTGGCTTTCGTGATCGCGCCGAGCAGCACCGGGTAGGCGAACGTCGCGCCGAACGCGAACACGACGGCCGCGATGTGCAAGGCCAGGACGACGTCATAGAACCTCACCGCGACGATCATTCGCGCGAATCCTATTGATCTGGACGGCGCATGCGCCGTCCAGCCCGACGGTGCATGCACCGTCGGGGACAGGGCCGCATGCGGCCCTGTCGTCTTGGGAAGGGAATAGGGGTCAGAACGTGGGCGCGTACTTGCCGAACACGTCCTGCATCGCCCCGCACACCTCGCCGAGCGAGCAGCGGTCCTTCAGCGCCTGGCGGATCGACGGCAGCAGATTGGCGTCCCCGCGCGCGACCGCGCGCAGCTCCTCCAGCCGCTGCTCGACCAGCGCTTGGTCGCGGTCGGCCTTGAACGCCTTCAGGCGATCGACCTGTTCGCGCTCGGACTGCGGATCGACGCGCAGCAGATCCGGCACTTCGAGGTCCTCCTCCTCGAACTTGTTCACCCCGACCACGATGTCCTGACCGATCCGGTAGCGCTCCTGGTAGCCCCAGGCGGACTCGTCGATCTCGCCGGTGATGAACTGGATCGCGTTGACCGAGCCGCCAAGCGCGTCGACCTTGGCGATCAGCTCGTTCGCCCGCGCTTCGATCTCGTCGGTGAGCGACTCGACGAAGTAGGAGCCGGCGAAGGGATCGACCGTGTCGGCCGCGCCGGACTCGTGGGCGAGGATCTGCTGGGTGCGCAGCGCGATCTTCGCTGCGCGCTCGGTCGGCAGCGCCAGCGCCTCGTCGAAGCCGTTGGTGTGTAGCGACTGGGTGCCTCCGCACACAGCGGCGAAGCCCTGAAGGGCCACGCGGACGATGTTGTTCTCCGGTTGTTGCGCGGTCAGCGTGACGCCACCCGTCTGGGTGTGGAAGCGCAGCATCGTCGACTTCGGATTGGTTGCGCCGAAGCGCTCGCGCATGATGTGGGCCCACATCCGTCGCGCCGCGCGGAACTTGGCGACCTCCTGGAAGACGTTGTTGTGCCCGTTGAAGAAGAAGGCAAGGCGGGGAGCGAACTGGTCGACGTCGAGCCCCTTCTCGATCGCGGCGGTCACGTAGGCGATCCCGCTGCAAAGCGTGAAGGCGACCTCCTGCACTGCCGAGCACCCCTTCTCGCGGAAGTGGTAGCCGGAGATCGAGATCGTGTTCCACTTCGGCACGTTCTCGTTGCAGTACTGGAACAGGTCGGTCGTCAGCCGCATCGTCGGTTGCGGCGGGTAGATGTAGTTGCCTCGCGCGATGTACTCCTTGAGCACGTCGTTCTGCGTCGTCCCGCGCAGCTGCTCGCTCGACACGCCCTGCTCCTCGCCGACCAGCTCGTAGAGCAGCAGCAGGCAGGCGGCGGGCGCGTTGATCGTCATCGAGGTGGAGACCTGATCCAGCGGGATCCCGTCGAAGGCGGTGCGCATGTCATCGATCGTGTCGATCGCCACCCCGGTGCGCCCGACCTCGCCCAGGCAGCGCGGGTTGTCGGAGTCGAGCCCCAGCTGCGTAGGCAGGTCGAAGGCCATCGACAATCCCGTCGAGCCCTTGGAGAGCAGATAGCGGTAGCGCTCGTTTGACTCCTTGGCCGAGGCGTAACCCGCGTACTGGCGCATCGTCCAGGTCTGTTTGCGGTACATCTCGCGGTGCACTCCGCGCGTGTAGGGAAACTCGCCGGGCGTGCCCAGGTCGAGGTCGGCTGGGAGGTCGCGCTCGTCGTAGAGCGCCTCGACCTCGATCCCAGAGTCGGTGAAGCGGCGTGGATCGTCGGGCCCCACGATCGGGGCGACGGTCAGGCGCTCGTTCTGGGCTGTCTGGTGAGAGTCGCTCATTGTCGGATCGGGTGCCGCCGGGCGCGGCTCAACCCTCCAAAGATCATATGTACTGACCGGGGATGGAACCCGGCGCGCGGGCTTCGCGGCGGCGGGCGAGCGGTTATCCTCCCGGCCGTGCCCACCTGCCTGGTCACCGGCGGAGCCGGCTTTCTCGGCTCGCACCTGTGCGACGAGCTACTCGCGCGCGGCCATCGCGTGATCTGCGTCGACAACCTCGAGACCGGCTCGCTGAACAACATCGCGCACATTCGCGATCCCGATCGCTTCGTTCATCTGGGACTCGACATCATCGAGCCCTACTACGTCGAGGAGCCGGTCGACTTCGTCTACCACCTTGCCTCCCCAGCCTCGCCGATCGACTACCTGCGCCTGCCGCTGCACACGTTGAAGGTCGGCTCCTACGGCACTCATCACACGCTCGGTCTGGCCAAGGCCAAGCGCGCGCGCTTCTTGATCGCTTCGACCAGCGAGGTGTACGGCGACCCGCTTGAGCACCCTCAGTCCGAGTCCTACTGGGGGCACGTCAACCCGATCGGTCCGCGCGGGGTCTACGACGAGGCCAAGCGCTACGCCGAGGCGCTGACGATGGCCTACCGCCGCCAGCAGGGCGTCGACACGGCGATCATCCGCATCTTCAACACATACGGCTCGCGCATGCGCCCGCACGACGGTCGCGCGATCCCGACCTTCCTGCGCCAGGCGCTGGCCAACCGGCCGTTGACGGTCTTCGGCGACGGCTCGCAGACGCGCTCTTTCTGCTACGTCTCGGACCTGATCGGGGGGATGATCGCGCTCGCCGAGTCCGGCTACCACGAGCCGGTGAACATCGGTAACCCGGACGAGTTCACCCTGCTGGAGCTGGCCACGGCGGTCATAGAGGTGACCGGGTCGAAATCGGAGATCGTGTACGAGGCACTGCCGACCGACGATCCCCAAGTCCGCCAGCCGGATATCACGCTCGCCAAGTCGATTCTCGGCTGGGAGCCGGCGATCGAGCTGCGCG
>DATASE010000051.1:0-35256 GCA_036269375.1 Solirubrobacteraceae bacterium | reverse complement strand
CAGTGGGCAACGTTATGAACGGAACGCGCGGTGCACTCGTCGAGCAGCCGGATTTCGCCTTTTCCGAACGATGTTCCTCTAGGACAGGATTACAGGTGCCGTTAGCACCATACTGTGAGTATCGGTATTCGTCATGCGACGGGTCTGATGGTTCCCCCCAGATGATGATTCGGTTGCCCGTTATCTGTTTCTCCGTGATGTTGTTGACGTGCACCGTGATCCCATAGTCCCCACCACTGCGGACACCCGCGTCAAGGTAAACATCGATACCCGCCACCTTCAGGCCGAACTGTGCTGGCACGCCAGGCGGCGGCACGAGGTTATAAACGGAGGGGTAAGTATGCTCCGGTATTGGTTTGCCGCCCGGTCCGTCTGGCACGTCGATACCGATCTGGGTCGATGGAGAACAAGCTTCTTCTTCGAACTGCTGGCGGGTACACCCGGGCACAGCGGTGGGGTTGCCGATGAAGCCCGGCGGTAGGTTGACCGCCAGATCACGTGCTTCGCCGCCGGCAGGTTCCAGCGCGCCGAGCGGAGGCTTTATAGTGTTATCAAGGTCAAAGCTGAAAGAAAGCGAGTACGGGTGAGACCCGGCCTGGGTATCAGGTGTTCCCGTAGCTCGGCTGAACCAGCCGTCGACCCCTTGGAAGCCAAAGACAGACGCCGGCGAGGGACTGATCGTGATTGGCGCTGACGTCCTTGACGGCGCCGATGCTCCACCGCCAGTGACGGTCACCTGGTTCGCCAATGTTTCGGTCTCATTGGTTTCGCTTTTGACGGCGATGCCGATGTGCTCGATCGCGCCGTAACCTGCCGTGGTGCCGTTTTCCCTCATTTCCGCCGCTGTGGGGGAGGGCGGAAGCTGCGGCAGCCTTTCTAGATTATTCGTACAGGTCACCACCGTCGCAGGCGCGAACTTCGTGGATTTACGCGGAGCTTCGCCTGGCGCGTTACCGGTACATTCCCAAAGATTTCCTTCGCCGATGGTTTCCTGTTCACCTGCTTGCAAGTCGCCGGCTTCCGTTGCGACAACGCCCGCCGGCAGCACATCGGTCACGGTGACAGTGCCGGTACTCTTGTCGGCGCCAACGCTGTAGACGTTGTCTTCGATCGTGCCGGTGCCACCGCTCGGCGCGAGGTTGGTCGGGAACATCGTCGATGTGACCTCCCAGCCTACGCCGGGAACTTCTTCGGCTTGCGCGGGAGACGCGCTTATGCCCACCAGGACCAGGAGGCAGGCGAGAAGCCCGGCGAAGCGGAACGCACGGAGGTGGAGCGGGCGGTAGAGAGGGGCAGCAGAGGACGCACCCGTTCCTGCGGCTCGGAGAGTGGCAGCGAGGACCGTAGGGCGGCCCGTGTTCGTGCGGGTCGCCTTCGACGTGTGTCGCTCACTGCGGCTCATTCGTTACTGCCTTTCGCGGGTGTTGGAGCAGGTCATGACGAAGCTGGCCGTGACGGTGCAAGCTGGCGGCCGCGAGCAGGTCGGTACGGCCGCCTCCAGCTCTCGCCGCTCGCAGGTGTCGGCGAGGGGCGCACAGGGGGCGTGTTCGCGGCGGTTTGCTTATCCGCGACGGGGTCCGGCGCGGCGCACGCGGGGTACCGTCAGCTGCCGGCGAAGGCTCGACCCGCGCACTGCGGGGGGGCCGGAGCGCGAGGACGGAGGCGGCTTGCTCGACGCCGCCGGCGCGCGGCGCTCCCGCAGCGGGCGACGCCGAGGGAGCCGCGCCGGCGACGCCGAGATCGAGCACCGAGCGGGAGTAGGCGACGTTGCGCGCGAGCGCTCTCTCGTCGGTCGCGCGCAGCGCCGGATCAAATGAGGGCGCGTGAGCGCCCGGTTGAAGTGCCTGCATTCCCTACCCCACTCCTCCACTGCGATTCGCACGAGAGCCTCCATGCTCGGGCAGAGAACGCCGCTGCGGGAGAAGCTCGATGCTGAGATAAACGTTGTCAGGCACGCTATAGCAAGCCCGGGCAGGGCGTCAAGCGGGAACCGTGTCCGATGGCGGACGGCGGGTGTGAACGGCCCGTGAACACGGGCGTTTTCGGGGTTCCAAGAGTTGCAAGGGCGGTTGCTTGCAGGGGCTTTTCCGGGGGAGTCGGGGCGTGAGGGGAGGCCGCGGGGAGGCAGAAAGGGGCGAGACCGGGAGGCCGTGACACGAAGCGGGAAGACCGTGGAGAGGACGGTCGCGGGCAGGGGAGGCCGGCGGCCGGTGAGGTCAACCGGACGACGGTCGCCGAAGCCCTTGTCGGGGCGGTCCTCTCCACCAGGTCATCGTTGCGCTTACAGGGGCGCTTGGGAAGTCAAGGCTTGGAAGGTTTGTGGGGGACGGTTTGGGGCGTGCGCGGGGGGCGCTTCGGCGGGGTGGTGCTCGGGCGGTGCGGTGTGGCGTGGTGATGCTCAGCCGAAGGCTGAGCGGATGTTTTGGTTGCCGGGGCGGTTCCGGTGGGTCGGATGCCGCTCGGGCGCGCTATCCGTGGGTGGTGATGCTCAGCCCGGGGGGCTGACCGAGGTGGGCTTGGCGGTGGCGGTGGCGGCGCGGCCCCGAAGCGGGCAGAGCGTGGGCTGGTGAGGCTCGGCCCCGCGGCGCTGAGTGAGTGTGGGCGGACCGGTCGGGCGCTGCCGCAGGAACTGCCGCCTTGGGAAGCCTAACCTGACCGACGCTCGAGATCTCACCGGCTGCGATCAGGCACAGGACTGCTGGGATCCACCAGCGGGCGTTCCAGGCGCTCGGCATCCATGCGAAAGCACCAGCTGTTGAAACCGGTGAGCAGACGTAACCAAGGCGCCACCAAAGGGACGCTCGGGGCACGTGGCAGGCAGTTCGCGCTCGCGTGCCGTGGAGTCCTCACGCCGGCGGAGTGCTCGCTCGCCTGCAGCGACCCCGACGCCGCCGCCTGTGCGAGCCTTAGCATCGTGAGCCCCGAGATCTCCTGGACGAACCCCTCTGTGCTCGCTCTGATGCAGGAGGCCGGGAGCGAGGACCCCGTGATGGAGGTCGAGCGTCGCGCGCGGGACATCGCCCTGCAGGCGATCGAAGAGGGCTGGCAGGGTCCCCCGTATGACCCGTTTGAGCTCGCCGAGCGTCAAGGCGTGAGCGTCGTCGCGCGCGAGGAGCTCGAGGACGCCCGGCTTGTCCCGCTGCCCTCGGGCGAGGCCCAGATCGAGTTCAACCCGCACCGGCGCCCGGCCCGCACACGCTTCTCGCTGGCCCACGAGCTTGGCCACCTGCTCTTCCCCGATCACGGTGAGCGCGTTCGCAATCGTGACGCCAGCCATAGGCACGAGGGCTCCGATGGCTGGCAGCTCGAGCTGCTCTGCAACGTCGCCGCGGCGGAGCTACTGATGCCAGCTGGAGCGTTCCCCAGCCGCCGCGCGAGCGACCTGTCCCTCACCCACCTGCTCGACCTGCGCAGCGAATTCGAAGTCTCGACCGAGGCTCTGCTGCGGCGCGTCGTGAAGATAACCGATCAGCCCGCCGCGGTGTTTGCGGCCGCGCGCGTCGCCGATCAGCCACGATTCCGCCTTGACTACCTTGTCGATTCACGAAGCTGGGGACCACAGGCACGACCGGGCGAGCTGGTCGCCGACGGGGGCGTGCTGCGCCGCTGCACCGCGGTGGGCTTCTCAGACGACGGGGAGGAGCACTGGGCCGGTCAGCCGCTGCGGGTGCAGGCAGTGGGGGTCCCGCCCTATCCAGGTGAGCGCTTTCCACGGATCGTCGGCCTGGTCCAGCCCGAGGCATCCGTGCCCGCCCAGGAGGGTCTGCGCTATGTGCGCGGAGACGCCAGCGAGCCTCGTGTGCAGGGAAAGACGATCCTCGCCCATATCGTCAACAACGAGGCTCGCAGCTGGGGCGGGCATGGTCTGGCCAGCCAGCTCGCGCGTCACTACCCCGACGCCTACGAGGAGTACCGACGGTGGGCGAGTGCCAGCGGCCAGAGAACACTCGGCGCTGTCCACCTCACCCGGGTGGACGGGCAGCTGAGGATCGCGAGCCTCGTGGCTCAGGCCGGCTACGGTGAAGCTCGTAAGTCGCGGCTGCGCCTGAGAGCGCTCCGCCTGGCGCTCGAGGCCCTGGCCGTCGAGGCGCGCGAGGAGCAGGCCCAGGTCCACATGCCGCTGATCGGCACCGGGCAGGGCGGCATGCAATGGCCTGCCGTCCGGGACCTGGTCCTCGAAGAGCTCTGCGATGCGGGCGTTCAGGTAGTCGTCTACGTGCTCCCGGGCGCCGCCATGCCCGAGGAGGAACTCGCCAACCGCCAGCTCAGCATCCTGTGAGCTGACTCGCTTGACGGCGCGCGATGAACGATCGCTTGATAGTCGTCGTCTCGGGACCCGTCGCCGGCGGCAAGAGCGCGCTGGCGCGAACTCTCGCTAGGCGATTCGCCGGCGTGCGCCTCTCGACGCGAGAGGTGCTCATGCAGTCAAAGCCGCCGGGTGCCCCCTCCACACGCCTTGAGCTGCAGGCGCTCGGTGCGCGCCTTGATGAGGAGACGGGCGGGGCCTGGGTCGCCGACCGGCTCTCGCAGAAGATCTACGCCGCGATCGAGGCAGCAGCCCGCGAGCACAGACAGCCGCTCGTGATCATCGACGCCGCCCGCATCGCCGGCCAGCTCGATGGCCTGCGTCGGGCGTTCGGCCGAGACGTCCGTCACGTCCACGTGACGGCCGACCGAGCGACGTGCGCCGAGCGCTACGTGGAGCGTCAGGCACGCGAGGAGTTCCAGGAGGCCGCCTCATACGAGGAGGTGATGCAGGACCCGACCGAGCAGCAGATCGAGTCGCTGGGGCAGATCGCCGACATCCTGATCGACACCGCCCGCAGCAGCCGGGAGGACGTGCTCGTGCGAGCCGCTGCCGGTCTCGGGCTGCTCGACTGCGAGCACGCACCGTGCGTCGACGCTGTGATCGGCGGCCTTTACGGCTCGGAGGGGAAGGGCAACATCTGCTACCACATGGCTCCCGAGTACGACCTTCTGGTCCGCGTCGGCGGCCCCAACGCCGCGCACAAGGTGCCGCTGCCTTCCGGTGAGGCCTTCACCCATTTCCTGCTTCCCTCGGGGACACGCAACTCGCAGGCCGACCTGCTGCTCGGACCCGGGACCGTCTTCACGCTGGATGAGCTCTTCGACGAGATCAGCCGCTGCGATATCTGGGAGAAACGGCTCTCGATCGACCCGCACGCGATGATCATCGAGCCCTCCGACAAGATCAAGGAGGCCGAGCTTCGCGAGCGCATCGCCTCGACCGCGTCCGGCGCCGGTTATGCAACCGCGAGACGGGTGCTGAGGAGCAAGGACGTCCGCTTGGCAGGCGACGTCGATGATCTAGAGCCCTATATCCGCCCCGCCAGCGAGATCCTCGAGGACTCCTACCGTTCCCGCAGACGCATCATGCTGGAGGGCACCCAGGGCAGCGGGCTCTCGCTTCTTCACGGCAAGTACCCATGGGTCACCTCAAGGGACACGAACGTCGCGGGCTGTCTCTCAGAATCGGGCATCGCTCCCGCACGCCTGCGCAAGATCGTCCTCGTCGTCCGCTCCTTCCCGATCCGCGTCGGCGGCCCCTCGGGCCCGCTGACGAAGGAGATCTCTTGGGAGCAAGTGGATCAGCAGGCTGGGCTGCCAACCGGAACGCTGCGCAAGCGGGAGCTGACCTCGAAGACGGGCACGCTGCGCCGCGTCGGCGAGTTCGAGTGGGACCTGCTGCGCAAGGCGGCGCTGCTCAACAGCCCGACCGACATCGCCCTGACGTTCGCTGACTACCTGCATCCGAGCAACGGGCAGGCGTGGCGCTTCAACCAGCTGGACTCCGGGACGATCCAGTTCATCGACGAACTCGAACGGGTCTGCGGGGCGCGCGTGTCGATGATCTCGACCGGATTCCTGCAGTACGGTCACCGCGTGCTGATCGATCGCCGCGACTGGTGAGCACTCGCCAGGTGTCCTCCCCGACAGAGGAGAACTCCCGTCTGCTGAGTGCACGCTACCCAGAGCTCTACCACGTCACGGGATGCGGCGCGGCGCCTGGGATCCTCCGCCACGGCCTGCTCTGCACCAGCAGCCTGCTCGAGCTCTTCGACGCCGAGGAGGCGCTGCGCACGCAGGCGCTCTCGCAGCGTCGCGTCGCCTCCATCTCTCTACAGCACGCCGCGCTCGGATCCGCGCAGATTCGCGATCAGATCCCGCTGTCCCTGAAGCGCCTGGAGGGAGCGCTGACCGACATGACCGTGCAGCAGTGGTTGGTGCTGCTGAACTCACTGTGCTTCTTCTGGCCGACCACCGGCAGGGTCAAGCGTCTGCTGGGGGCGCCGCATTACGCCGAGCTCGAGCACGACGTGCTCGTGTTCGACACGGCGGCGCTGATCGCCGCCCACGGCGAGCGCGTCCGCCTGGCCGCGATCAACACCGGTGCGACGCGTCCGTTTGCGCGCCCCCGCGGTCGCGACACGTTCCTGGCGCTGGGGGAGTTCCCGTTGGCAGAGCGCATCGGCCGTGTCGGCGTAGCTGGCGCGGTGGCAGAGGTCGCTGTGGTGGAGCACGTCCCGGACGCCCGCGAGCTGCACGTGCGCGTCGAGCGCTGGCGCGGCGCCACCTGCGAACGGACTATCTCCTAAGGACCTCTTGGACGCGTGAGGTGGTGCTCGCGCCGTCCTGGTGCTGGCCGCCTGCGTACTTGCGGCTGGGCCGCCTTCGGGCCTCTCGGCGATCACGCCGCGTCGCGAGAGCCAAGGCGATCTGCCGTGGCCGAGGCTCCCGAGCCGATCGCGGGTGAGCACGCTCAGATCGGCGGCAGCTCGATCCCGGCTAAAGGATCAGCAGCCGCCGGCGGCGATCGATGCGCGGGTTGGAGTGCTCCTTCCATCGCAGACACTCGGGGTTCAGCCTGGCGCACCTGCTCTCGCTGCATGCTCGCGCGGTCCGCGAGGTGAGTTCTCCTTGCGTCATTCGCTCGGGTTCTCTGGTGTGAGGAGAGGGCATCGGCCGGGTCACCGAGCTCGATTGCGACGCGAGCGTCTTTGGTTTGTCCGCCGGTTGCTGCGGCGCCGACCCTGGGGGGCGCCGCTCCATCTCACGAGCCCGGCGACCGCGCCGCCGGCCTGCAGGACCTGGTCGACCCTCGCGAGATCGAGGCTCTCCAGGCCGAACCCGGAGCCGTAGATGACGAGAACGCGCTTGCTCGCTTGCGCGGCCTGGAGCCATCCCGGAGGTAGTGCGGAGATGGCGTTCCGGAACTCGTCGGGACGAGCGTCATCGGGGCAGCCAAGCAGCAGGTCCTCGCCGCGCTGAAGCAGGGTCCAGTCAGCGGCAAGGGGCGCGACGAGATCAGCGAGGCGTTGCGTGGCCGGGCGGAACCCCCGCTCGCACAACCCCTGGGCGAGCGGATCGACCAGCGCCGCGTCGGGATCCGGCGCGGTACGGAAGGCGCTGATGAGCTCCCAAAGGAGTGTTGCTGCGAGCACGTGGTCGCGCATCACGGGCGTGAACGAGGTGTCCATCGCGTCCGGGAAGTCCGGGAGTCGCCGGGCACGTATCCCGGACGTCGCGCAGCGAGAGTGCGCGAGGTTGACGACCACGCCGCGTCCGTCGGGATCCTCGAAGAGCATCAGCTCGGCATGGGCGGCGTGGCCCTCCGCGATCTTCCGGCCGCAGGCGCAGCACACGCCTTCGCCGCGATCGAGGTCGCTGGAGGCGAGGGCAAGCATCTCGGGGTCGAGCTTCTCGAGGATGCTGGGGTGCACGTTGAGGGGCATCCGTGTTCGCTTCGGTTGGTCGCGACTATGGTTTAGCATGAGTATTGTGAGCATGACCCGGACAGAGCCATTTCTCACGGAGGCCGACAGGAGCTCTCGGGCGGCTTCCACGCTGACCCTCGACTCGAGCGAGTTGGACTCCTTCGCGGAGAGCCTCGGCGGGGAGAGCGCCGTTGCGTCCTCTCCGGCGCTCCTCGCGTTCATCGAGACGGTGCGCAACGTGCTCGCGCATCACATGCGTGTCGTCGTGCAGGTAGCCCCCGTTGGACCGCGCGACGAGGGGATCGAGGACTGGCGGGCCCGGCTCGAGCAGCTGGTCGAGCAGATGACCCCCGAGCTCGATCTGCCGAGCGAGCCGAAGCTGCGCCAGGCGCGGCGTAACGCCGAGGCGCGCACCCGGCTGCTGCAGGAGTTCGGAGCGCTCACCGGCGATCAGATCGGCGAAGAGCACTCCAAGGCGCAGAATCGCCACGCGCTCGCCGCGCGCTGGCGCAAAGAAGGCCGGATCTTCGGGGTGCCCTACCGGGGCCAGACGCTCTACCCCGGCTTCCAGTTCGATCCCGCCGGCGGCGGGGTCAAAGCCAGCGTTCACGACGTCCTTGACCAGCTGCCCCGCAGCGAGATGAGCGACTGGGAGTGTGCGTTGTGGTGGACCGCCGGGAACGGTTGGCTCGACGGGCGCCGCCCGGTCGACGTCATCGATCCCGATCCCGATGCCGTGATCGCCGCTGCCGGGCGTCTTGGTGGCCCGCGCGGGCTGTGAGCCGGGACCGTCCGCCGGTCCCGCGGCCGGGCGCCGTGGACCCGCAGATCGAGACGCTGAAGGCCGGATCGACGCTGGTCCGCATCTATGAACGCCCCCGTGGTCCGCTCGCGTTCAACCCCACCGACGCCGTGGCGCGCTTTCGCCCGATCACGAACGCGACGGGTGCGATCGTGCCGAGCGCGTACTGCGCCCTCGACAGCGAGACGGCGATCGCCGAGGCGGTGCTTCGCGGCGTCTCGGCACTGAGGCACGGGACCCCACGCCGGCGGCTCTATCGCTCGGAGGTGAGCGGCCTCGAGATGGCGTGGCTGAGGAGCACCCGTGCGCTTCGGCTCGTGCGGATGCACGGCATCGGCCTCTCGCGGCTAGGCCTGCTGCGAGGGCACGTGATCGACTGCGAGCAGGTCGACTACGACTATACGGCGGCGTGGGCGCAGGCGCTCTACGGCCACCGCAGTCGCCCGCACGGCCTGGCCTGGACCTCGCGGCAGAACGACAGCTCCCGCGCGTTCCTGCTCTGGGGAGAGAGCCGCGTGCGAGGGGGCTGGCTGGCGCTCGAGGGAGACCCCCTGGCGCTGGATCGCGAGCCGGGGCTCGATCTGATCCGGCAGGTCTGCGCTGACGCGGCAGTCGACTTCGAGGGCTGACACGCCGAGCACCGAAGCGTCCGCATGCGCGGCCGGGGCTCGGGCGCGAACCGGGACCCTCCTGCTCGCGGCGACGGCGTCCAGGATCCCCGACCGTCTCCTCCCCAACCAACTTCCGACCGAGGTGCGTTATCGAGTCCAGCCGCCGCGGCGAAGCTTGCAGTGCCTGCTTGGGCGACTCGGCACGAGGACGTCGAGGAGTGCTGTAGCTAAACGTGGACGGGTGCGTTCCCGCGCGCACGCGCGGGCGCTCGTGCTGGCGCGACAGCGGCCCGGGCGATGCGATACCTTCACGGCATGGGAGTAGGGACGTCGCGTGCTGGTCAAGCGCCGATGCATTCGCCTGTCAACTGGGCGCTGCTGGGCCTGATCATCGAACGTCCGAGCTACGCGTTCGAGCTCGCCACCCGCTTCAAGCGCACCTATGAGGGAGCGATCGCGATCTCGAGCCCCTCGCATATCTACACGGCGCTCGGCACGCTACGCGAGCGCGGTCTGGTCGAGAAGCTCGGTGAGGCTCCCTCCCGCCAGCGCTACCGCGCAACGGCACAGGGCGTCGCCGAGCACGCCGAGTGGGTGACCGGGCAGGTCGCCGAGGAGCGCCGCCGCCAACGCGTCCTGATGGCCCAGCTCGGCGCGCTAGCCCACGACCCCGAGCAGGCTCTCGCCGCGCTCGACGCCTACGAGCAGGCGTGCATGAGCGAGATGGCCGCGGCGCCCGCGCCCGGCAGCGACGAGGGCCCGGGGATCGTGCCGCTGGTGGCACGGCTAGCCGGCGAGGAGACGCGGCTGTCGATCGCGGCGCGACTGCGGTGGGTGGCTTACGCGCGGGCGCAGCTGTCCGCGATGGCACGCGAGCGGCCCGGTAGCTGCTGAGGCGCCGGCGTGAGCCTGCTGGCCCTCGAGCACGTCAGCAAGCGCTACCGGGACGGTAAGCGCGAGCACACCGTGCTCGCCGACGTGGAGCTCGAGGTGCGCGAGGGCGAACTCGTCGTCCTCTACGGCGTGCGGCGCTCAGGCAAGAGCACACTGCTGCGTATCGCCGCCGGCATCGAGCGTCCCGACGCGGGGCGGGTCCGCTTCGCCGGGAACGTGCTCGCGGCTGGCACGGGCGTGCTGGGCGAGGGCATCGGCTATGTCGCCAAGCACCTTCGCTCAAACGAAGAGCGCGGGGTGATCGCCCAGGTCGCTGCGCCGTTGCTCGCACGTGGCGTCGGGCTCACCGCCGCTCGCGAGCGCGCCCGTCGCGCGCTCGCCCAGGCAGACGGCGAGAAGGCCGCCGAGGCACTGGTCGATGAGCTCTCGGCGGGCGAGGCGCTCCGTGTCGCGCTCGCGCGCGCGCTCGTACTCTCCCCCGCCCTGCTCGTGATCGACGAGCCCGCGGCGGGCGTCGAGCTCTCAGAGCGCGACGGGATCCTCGCGCAGCTGCGCTCGCTCGCGGGCGAAGGCACCGCGGTGCTCGCCTCAACGGCGGAGCCGAGCGAGCTGGCGGGCGCGCACCGCGCGCTCACGCTCTCGGAGGGCTCCCTGCGCGGCCCGGCGCTGCCGGAGCTCGCGCCGGTGGTGGCGCTTCGCCGCTCGATCTAGCAGCATCGCTACCGATGCTCGAGCTCCGCGAGGTCGTAAAGCGCTACCGCAGCGCAAGCGAGGAGGTGCTGGCCGTCGATCGGGTAAGCCTGGCACTCGGCGCCGGCGAGATGCTCGCGCTGCAGGGGCCGAGCGGCTCGGGCAAGAGCACGCTGCTGCTGCTGGCCGCCGCCGCGCTGCGCGCCGACGGCGGCCTCGTCAGCTTCCAAGGCCGCGACCTCTCCTGCTTCGGCGAGCGCGAGAGTGCCCAGTACCGGCTCGCAGACGTAGGGCTGATCTCCCAGAACGCGCACCTGATGGCGCGCGTCAGCGCGCTGGAGAACGCCGTCACGAAGCTCTTGCTCGGCGGCGTGGCGCTGCACGCCGCGCGGGAACGAGGTCTTTCCTGGCTGGCCCAGGTCGGGCTCGCAGAGCGCGCCGGGCGCACCCCCGAGGAGCTCTCCGGCGGTGAGCGCCAGCGCGTGGCGATCGCGCGCGTGCTCGCTGCCGAGCCGAAGCTGATCCTCGCCGATGAGCCGACTGCCAACCTCGACTCAGAGCGCTCCGCCGAGGTGATCGAGCTGCTGGCCGCTCAGGCCCACCAGCAGGGCAAGGCGGTGCTGCTGGTGACCCACGACGCGGAGGCCGCCGCGCGCGCGGACCGGGTGCTCTCGCTGCGTGACGGGCGCCTCGCCGAGGCGCCCGCGCCGAGCAGCCAGCGGGCATGAGCGGGCCCTCGGCGACACTTCGCACGCGCAGGCTGCTCGGGGCGCGGGCGCTGGCCTACTTCTATCGCCGGCGGCTGCGCGCGCACGGCGCGCAGGAGGCCCTCGCCGCTGTCGGCATCGCCGCGGGCGTCGCGCTCGTGCTCGCCGCGGGGATCGCGCAGGGGTCGATCACCAGCTCGACGCGCGCGCTGCTGCGAGCCGTGATCGGCCCCGCGAACCTGCAGCTGCGCGCGCGCGGCAGCGAAGGGTTCCCCGAAGCGCTGTTGGGGAAGGTCGAAGCGCTGCCGGGGGTCAAGCAGGCTGCGCCGCTGCTCGAGCGAAACGCGCGGATCGAGGGCCGCGGCGGACGCGTCGCGAGCGTGTATGTGGCGGGCACCGACGTGAGCCTCGGCGTGCTCGACGGTCTCGGGCGCACGCTGCCGCTGAGCGCCTACGATCCGGGTGAGATCGCGCTCAGCGCCTCAAGCGCGAAGGCGCTCGGGCTGAGCGCCGCCGCCGTGGCCGCGCATGCGCGCGTGATGGTCGCGGTCGGCGGTGTAGAGGACAGCGTCCCGGTCAGCGCGATCCTCGGAGGAGAAGCGGTCGGGCGTCTGGCGGACTCGCGCCTGGCGGTGATGCCGCTTGCGAGCATGCAGCAGCTGCTCGGCGAACCGGGGCGGGTGAGCCGCATCCTCGTGCACACGGCGCCCGGCAAGACGGGGCAGGTCGCCGCCGGGATGCGGCGGATCGCCGCGGGAGAGCTGAACGTCGCGGGCGCCGAAGAGGACGTCGAACAACTCCGCCAGGCGCTTCACCCGGCCGCGCAGGCGAGCGCCCTGTTCGCGATCATCGGCGCGCTGCTCGGCTTCCTGCTCGCGTTCAACGCGATCCTCTTGACGGTTCCCGAGCGCCGCCAGGCGATCGCCGACCTGCGCCTGTCCGGGACGCGGCGAAGCGCGATCGTGCAGCTGGTGCTCTTCCAGGCGCTCTGCCTGGGGCTGGCGGCGAGCGCGGTCGGGGTCGCGGTGGGGGAGCTGCTCGCCCGCTCGGTCTTCCAGCAGTCCACGGGCTATCTCGCCGGCGCGTTCGCGCTCGCCGGGGCGACGGTCACGCCCTCGGGGGTGGTCGTGGCCGCGGTGCTCGGGGGCCTGCTCGTGACGTGCCTGGCCTCTGCGGTTCCGCTGCTCGACCTGCGCTCGGCACGCCCGGCGGACCTCGTCTATCAGGCACACGGCGTGCCGGGCAACGCGCTATCGCGGCGCACCCAGCGTGTGCTCGGGGCTGCGGCGCTCGGCCTGCTGGCGCTCGCGAGCGTGCTGTTTGGCGCGGTCCCTTCGGCGGCGCTGGCGGCGAGCGTCGCGCTGGCGCTCGCGACCGTGCTCGCGCTGCCGATCGTCTTCGCGGCGGTGCTCGCCGGCGCGCACGCGCTCTGCGAGCGGCGCGGGACGCTCTCGACGCTCGCGATCGCCCTCGGAGGTGTGCGTGCGACGAGCGTGCGCTCGATCGCGCTCGCCGCGACCGGTGCCGTGGCGCTGTTCGGGAGCATCGCGCTCGGCGGCGCGCGCAGCGACCTGCTGGCGGGCATCCGCGGCTTCGCACACGAGTACGCCTCCGATGCGCCGGTGTGGGTCAGCGAACCGGGCGATAACCAGGCGACGGGGCAGCTGAGCGCGCCGGGACTCGCGCGGAAGATCGCGCGCGAGCCGGGGGTCATGTCCGTCACGGCGCTGCAGGGCAGCTTCCTGACGCTCGGCGGGCGGCGGGTCTGGGTGATCGCCCGCCCCCCCGGGGGCGCGCGCCACGTGCTCGAAGGACAGACGCTCGGCGGGCGCGCCGCGCTGGGGCGAGCCGAGGCGCGGCTGGCCGGGACGGGCTGGGTCGCCGTCTCCAGCCAGATCGCAAGCGAACTGGGAACGCACGTCGGCGGGAGCCTTCAGCTGCGAACCCCGACGGGCACCCACAGCTACAGGATCGCCGCGCTGACGACGAACCTCGCGTGGATACCCGGCGTCGTGTTCATCTCCCGCCAGGACTACATGCACGCGTGGGCGACGGCCACACCCAGCGCGCTCGCGGTGCGCCCGTCCCCCCGCGTCAGCGCGCAGGCGCTCGCCTCAGAGCTAGCGCGGGCGCTCGGGGCGGGCGTGAAGCTCGAAGTGGCCAGCGCGGCCACGCGAGAGGCGAGCATCGATGAGCTCACCAGCGAAGGGCTCTCCCAGCTTCAGATCGTCTCGACGCTGCTCGTGATCACCGCGATCACGGCGCTCGCCGCGGCGCTCGCCTCGAGCCTTCACCAGCGCCGCCGCGCGCTCGCCGGCCTGCGGCTGGCCGGTGCCCCTCCGGGTCGGCTGCGGCGGATCCTGCTCGTGGAAGGCTCGCTGATGCTCGGCGCCGGATGCGTGACCGGCGCGCTCGCCGGCTTCTACGGGCAGTTCGTGATCGACGCCTACCTGCGCCACGTCACCGGGTTCCCGGTCGCGAGCGCCGGGGCGAGCCTCAGGCCCCTCGAGATCCTCGCGCTGGTGCTGGCATCTGCGCTGGCGCTGGTGGCACTGCCGGCGTGGTCTGCATCGACCGTCTCCCCCGCGCTCGCGCTCGCCGAGGAGTGAGCGAGGTGCGTGCCGTCAAGGTCAGTCAGACAGGGCGCGGTGTGGCCGGTGGCGGAGATCTCGGGCCGCTGCGCGCGCTCACGCTCGCCAACCTTCGCTTCTGGGCGACGGTCGCGCGGCCGGCGGGACGCGAGCTCGCATGGTGGCGGGGCCCCGCGCGCGCGATCGAGGACTCGCAGCTGCGGGCGCTCGCGTCCGAGAAGCTCGAGCACGAGGACTTCAACGCCCAGGTGGCAGCCACGCTCGCGACGCTCGCGCCGAGGGAATGGCGGCGGGAGTGCGTGCAGGCGATCGTCTCGCTCGAGCTGCTGTTCGACTACCTCGACGGGCGCACCGAGCGGCTCGGCGAGGACGTGCTCGCGCAGGGGGCGCTGCTGTTCGCGCCGTTCACCAGCGCGCTCGCGTTCGAGGACAGCCCACAACAGCGATCAGGAGCCCCGGTCGCGACGGACTGGGCGTATCTCTCTGCGCTGGCTGGGAACACCCGCGCGCGCTTCCGCACGTTGCCGGGTGCCCGCATGATCGCCCCGGCCGCCGGCGCGGCGCTCGCGCGCTGCGCCGAGGCGCAAACGCGGATCCACGCGATCGAGGCACTCGGCGTCGAGCAGCTGCACGAATGGGCGCTCGCAGCGGGCGCGGGGTCCGGCCTCGGCTGGCGCGAGTACGCCGCGGGCTGCGCGTCCTCGGTGCTCGCCGCGCACGCGCTGCTGGCCAAGGCAACACATGAAGGTGTCAGCGAAACGGATGCCCAGCGGATCGATCAGGCCTACCTCGCGATCGGAGCGGCGATCACGATCCTCGACAGCCTGGTCGACGCGGCCGAGGATCGCGAGCAGGGCCGGCGCGGATACACGAGCCTGTACGAGCCCGCTGAGCTCGCACACGTCCTGCCGGCGCTGGTGCGCGAGGCGCTCACACGATCGCTGGCGGCGCCCGACGGCGATCACCACGCGATGACGCTCGCGGGCGTCATCGCCTACTACACGAGTCATCCCGGTGCGCGCCGCGGCGAAGCCCGCGAGGTCGCGGTGCTGCTGCGCGCCGAGCTCTCCCCCACCGTCTGGCCGGCGCTCGCGGTGATGCGCCTGTGGCGTGGCGCAAAGCAGGCCCGGGCTCTGGCCCGGCGCGTGGGGCTAAACGCCGCCGGGCGCCCAACCGGTGCACACGCGCGCAACCGGGCGTAGACTGATCATGTGGCGAGGACCCGTGAGAAGTGTCCGTCCGGAGCGTGAGCGCACGCCCGCGCAAGATCCTTGGCGCACGGCGCGTCGCGGGCGCGCTCATGCTCGCCTGTGCGCTCGCGCTCACAGCCACCGCGAGCCAGGCGCGGGCGCCGCTGGCGAGCGCCGCGGCGAGCGCCAGCGTCAAGGACGAAGGCAAGCTGCACCTCGTCAAGAGCTCGGGCTCGACGCTCTACGACGAAGGCTCCGCGCACGGCAGCCTGCCGGGAACGGTCAAGATCCGCTTCCTCTACGACGGGAACCCGCAGGTCAGCGCGCAGATCACGATCTACGCCCACGGCGGCTCGATCGTCGCACACGGCAGCGCACGGCTCTCGAGCCCCAGCAGCTCGGCGCCGAGCTTCAAGGGCACGATCGCGATCAGCGCCGGCAGCGGGCGCTACGCGCACGCGCACGGCTTCGGGCGCCTGTATGGCGTCTTCTATCGCCGCAGCTACGCGATCACCGTCCAGACCGAAGGCACGCTTCACTACTGAGCGCAGCGGCGCTGCTGGCCGGCGCGCTGCTGCTCGCAGCCGGGGCGCCCGCCGCGGGCGCCGAGAGCACGCCGTCGCGAGCGCCGCGCGCTGTAGGCCCCCCCACCGCGCTGTCGGCGAGCTTCACCCCCAAGCGCCTCGGGGCCGCCACGACGGTGCGGCTGGCGATCAAGATCGACCCGGCGGCGGAGAGCGTGCCTGTCGCCGTCTCGAAGGTCGAACTCGGCTTCCCGAGCGACCTCGGGCTCGCAACGAGCGGCCTCGGGCTGGCCGAATGCGACCCCGCACGGCTTGCGCTGCTTGGCGAATCGGTGTGCCCGGCAGACTCGCGCCTGGGAGCGGGATCGGCAACCGTTGGGGTCGCGTTCGGTCCGGCGCTCGTGCACGAGCAGGTGACGCTCGGCCTGTTCGCCGCGCCCTCAAGCGACGGCTTCATCCACCTCTCGATCCTCGCCACCGGGCTTGAACCGATCGACGCACGAATCGTGATGAGCGGGGTGCTGCTCCCCGGGCGCCTTCAGATCAGCGTGCCGGCAGTGCCGAGCGTCCCGGGCGCCCCCGACGTCGCGGTGCTCTCGCTGCAGGCGACGCTCGGAGGAGCACTGACCTACTACGAACACGCCCACGGTCACACGATCGCCTACCGCCCGCGGGGGATCGCCCTGCCCGACCGCTGCCCGCCGGGCGGGTGGCGGATGTCCGCGCGAGTCGCGTTCATGGACGGCAGCGTGAGCAGGGCCGGGACGGTCGTGGGCTGCCCCCGCTCGACGGCTAGGGGATAGCGGCGTGCTCTGGATGCGCTCCCCGGGTCGCGGCTGAGCTGTAGCGAGCATGACTCAGGCAGCGTCCGTGGCCTGTGCGAGCAGCAGATATCCCTCGGGGCTCAGCCGCCAGGCTTTGCCCACTGCGCGCCCGCTCGAGGCATCCTCGCACTCGATCAGACCCTGCGAGCGAAGCCGCGAGAGCAGCCGGGAGATCTGAGCGGCGTCGGCGATCCCGCTCGCGAGCGCCAGCTCGGTGTTGCTGAGACCCGGGTGCTCGCCGATCGCGCGCAGCACGCCCAGGGTGCGCAGCGTGAGCCGTTGAGCGTCGCGCCCTGTGGCGGGCGAGCTCGCGCGGGCGCGGCGGGGCGCCGAAGCCGAGCCGGGACGGCTCAGCTGCGCGCGGGCGGCGTCGGGCCCCAGGTAGGGGAGCACGATCATCCCCGTCAGGCCGCCCGCGAGCTCTGAGAGCGCCGGCACCGGCTCCTCGAGTAGGCGGCCGTGAAGGATCGCGGCGATCGCGGCGATCGGGGCGCGCGCCCCGAACGGCGGGTTCCCGCCGGCATCCTCGGCGCTCGGACGGTCGTGTTCGACCGCGGCGGCGAACTCGTCGAGCAGCTGGGCGCGGCGAGTGGGCAGCAGGCTTTCATCGACCGCGCAGTCGACGAGCATGAAGCGCGCCAGCGGGATGTTGCGCTCGAGCGTGGCAAGCAGATCGGCGATCGCCGCTCGCACGCCCTCAGCCCAGGAGCCTTGCGCCAGATATGCCCGCTGCATCGAGGCGCCCGCGCGGCCGGCGAGCTCGTCATGCAGCGCGAGCAGCAGCTCGGCGCGGTTTGCGAAGCTGCGGCGAAACCCGGCCCGCGAGACGCCGCTCAGCGCGCACACCGACTCGACGCTCAGCTCGCCGATGCCGCGCTCTGAGACGAGCCGTTCGCTGGCGGCGAGCAGACGCGCGCGCTCACCCGGCCGGCGCGGAAGCGAGCGCGGGCGAGCTCCCTGGCGGGCCGCTCGCCTGCGTTCGCTGCTTGGCGTCTCGGCGGACATGAGCATTGACCGGGACGTCGCGGGCGCTACCCCCCGCGCGACCCGGCGCGCCGATGCTCGCGTGCCGGACAGCACGTCGCAAGTCAAGCCTTAGAAAGTGATTGACGTGCGGTTGGGCCGATCAGGCGGGCGGAGCGCAGAGGTCCTTCGGAAATTGCCGAATGCGGACGGGCGTGCTCCGGGATCGACTCGCGGTAGATGATCGCACCAGTTCGCCACGCTGCCCGCGGACAGGAGCAGAGGCGACGCCCGCCACATGACGGGGAGGTGTGACCGCTTCTTGAGCCGGTCTCAAACCTGTCCGGACCTTTCGCGCTCGATACCCACGAGCTCGCCAGACGCAGCTGGCCGCAGACATAAACAGTCACGGGTTAGAAAGTTCGTGCTGGAGAAGGCCGCGTGGTGCGCGATCATCCGCTAGCGATGACGCGGGCCAACGTGACCGAGATTGGGGCTTCGCGAGGCCACGAGCGCAACGGCGGCAGTCACGCCCGCCGGGTGGCGATCGTCAGCGACGGCAGTGCCCGGTGGGCGCACGCGCGGGGCCTGAGCATCGCCGACGGACACGAAGCGGCCGCCGACAACGTGCTGGCACGGATCGCCGACGCGATCGAGCTGGGGATCGAGGAGCTGACGCTGTACGCGTTCTCGACGGAGAACTGGTCGCGACCCGAAAAAGAGGTCAGCGCGCTGCTCGGGATGCTCGCCCGGCGGATCACGGCCGACACGCCGCGGCTGCACGAACGCGGCGTACGCGTGAGCTTCATCGGACGCCGCGACCGCGCCGGAGACGCACTCTGCGCCGCGATCGAGTCCGCCGAGCGGATCACCGCCGCCAACGCGCGGATCCGTGTCTTTGTGGCGTTCGACTACGGCGGGCGCGATGAGATCGTCAAAGCCGCAGAGCGCTATGAAGGCGGCGGCGAAGCGGCGTTCGCGGCGCTGCTGCCGAGCATGGCGATGCACGATCCCGACGTGGTGATCCGCACGAGCGGCGAGCAGCGCCTCTCGAACTTCCTGCTTTGGCAGTCCGCCTACTCGGAGCTCATCTTCCGCCCGGAGATGTGGCCGGAGTTTGGCCCTGACGCGCTGCGGGAGTGCCTGGTCGAGTACGCGCAGCGCCAGAGACGGTTCGGCGCGCGCCAGGTGGCGATCATCAGTGCCCCGCAGAGCCTTGAGTTGCCCTGAACCCCCGGGCGAACGCTGAGCGGTCCGGGTTCCGGCGAGCGGCGTGTCGCTGCCGAGTGGGCGCGGACGCCGCGGCGAGGGGAGTGCCGCGGCGCCCACTTGAGTGCGGTCTGAAAGAGGGAGAGATCATCCCGCACCCCGATGCGACCCAGGTTTGCCAAAGGAGTAGGACGCCCCCGAGCGCTATAAACGTTACCAGGCGGACAAACGGAACGCCAGTTCTCGCAAGCGCCGCCGTACGCCACCTCGAAGCAGCACCGTTATACGGCGCCCTGCGAGCCGGCACCGAAGCACGCAGAGGGCATCGTGCGCCCGCAATAAACGTTGATGTAGGCTTTTTCGCCAGCAACGCACTTGTGTGGCGTGATCGGGCGAGGAAGGACGAAGTGGAGCGGGAAGCTGAGAAGCTGCATGCCGTCGCAGTCGAGTTCACCGGCGAGGAGATGAGGATTCTCGGCGGGCTCGCAAGGCTGCGGGGCCGCAGCGCAGGAGAGCTGGTGCGCCAGGCGCTCGGATTCCCGCCGCTGCCCCCGCCGGGCGAACCAGTGCCGCACGCTCGCCGACGCGCCGAGGGCGCGCCGCGAGCCGGGCAGGCCGCGCTCACTCTGGTCTCACCAGCCGGTGCACGCGAGGACGACGTCCCAGCCGGGCGAAGCACGGACCGTGTCGCGGTCACACCGCAGAGCGGAGATCGCCCCCCGCCAGGGCCGCAGGCAGGCGCGCGTGGGCGCTGAGGCCGCGCGGCCCGGCGGCGCGGAGCAGGCGGCGATCCGCGAGGACCCGAGCGGAGAGCTGCGACGCTCGCTGAGGCGCCTTATCGCCGAAGGCTCGGCGCTCCAGGCGCGCCTGCTGGCGGGTGAAGAGACGCAGATCGAGGGGCTCGAGTCGCTCGAGCGCTGGCGCTTCAGCTGCTTGGCCACCGTGCAATCGGCGTTTGAGCAGGAGGCCGTTGCCGAGCTCGTGCGCGCCAGCTCCAGCGCGCCGGCGAATGCACGCGACGGCTCGCCGGCGAGGATGCACTGCTGCCGGGTGCGGGACGCGATGGAGTTGCTCGAGGCGCTCGAGAGCACGCTCGACAGACGCGGCGGGCGCGGCGAGCGGCGCCCTGGCTCCGGCGCGCGCAGCGCCGCATGAGCTCGAGGCCCGCCCCTGCTCACCCGGCGGCGAGCTCTGCCGTCAGGGCCTTGCGGGCGCGGTCGTGAGGCCGGCGGTCGCCGACCGCCGCGCCGGCGCGGAGGCGGCGGCTCCTAGAGACCGCGGGCGGAAAGGTGCGTCCGTGCGCGCCCATGGGCCCTCGACCCCCGCTGCGCGCGAGCGCGCCGTGAGGGGCGCCGTTGTCGCGGTGCTCCTTTGGAGCAAAGACGACGATCCAGGATCGAGCGCGGCGCCGGCCGCGACGCGATCCTCCACATAGGTGCCGAGCAGCTCACCGACATGGTGGGCGGTCGCGGGGCCCGCGGGCATGCGCGAGACGCTCAGCGCGAGGCGAAACAGCCACTCCGCGATCTGCTCGCAGTCGCTGCGCCACAGTCCCGGCCACGCTTCGGCGAGCGCTCCCGAGAGCCGCCCGAGCGTCGCGTGCTTGTGTCTGACCGCGAGCGCACGCAGCTCGGTCTCGCCGCGGCGCAGCAGCGCCGCGACCAGGCCGTTCTCCACGCTCGCCGCCAGGAAGTGCGCGAACAGCGCTTGCATGGCGCGTGCGGGCGCTGGCGCGTGCTCACGCAGCAGCTCGCTCCACTGCTCAGGAAGTCGGTCGGCTTCGCGTGCGACGAGCGCCGCAACGAGCTTTTGGCGAGTGCCGAAGTGGCCGTAGAGCGAGCTGCGGTGAACGCCGGCCTGCGCCGCGACCTCAAACATGCTCACGCTCTTCCAAGGGCACTCGAGCAGCTGCACGCACGCACCATCCAGCAGGAGTTCGCGCATCAGCGCGTGAGAACGGTGCCTGTGGGTTCCGTAGCTGAGCTGCATCCTACCCCCCGCGGACCGGCGGGCCTGCGGGCGCCTCCGCGGCGCCGTCCAAGCCGTCGCCCCTCTCAGATAAACGTGTGCGGGCAGGCTAGCGCAAAGGTGCTACCGGGGCGGATCGATGGCCAGCCACACCGTCGATCAGGCGGCAGGTGGAGCCAGACTCGCGGGCGAAACGGGCTGCCTGGAGCGTGAGAGACCCCGCAGGAAGTGCTCCACCCCATCCACCTCCAGAGGCCGTGCAAACAGGAACCCCTGGCCGCTGTCGCAGCGCTCATCGCGCAGCAGCGAGAGCTCGCGCTCGCGCTCGATGCCCTCCGCGAAGGTCTCGATCGAGAGTGTCTTGCCAAGCTGGACCAGGGTCCGGATCAGGGACTCCCCCTCCTCGTTGTTCTCTAGGCCCGAGATGAACGAGCGGTCGATCTTCAGCGCGTCCACCGGGAAGCGCTGCAGGTGCGCCAGCGAGGAGTAGCCGGTGCCGAAGTCGTCGATCGCGATCCGGATCCCGAGCTCCTTGATCGCGGCCAGGCGACGCGCGGTCTCCTCGACGTTTCGCATCAGCGTCGTCTCGGTGATCTCGATCGTCAGCGCGTGGGGGTCGAGCCTCGAGGTGGACAGTGCCTCGTCGATGTCCCGCAGCACCTGGTCTGAGTCCAGCTGACGTCCGGAGACGTTGACGGCGATCGCGATGTCGTGCCCGGCCTCGCGCCAGCGGGCGCCCTGGGCGCAGGCCTGGCCCAGCACCCAGCGCCCGACGTCTGAGATCAGGCCCGTCTCCTCGAGCAGCGGCACGAACTCGTCCGGTTGCACCAGGCCCCGCTCGGGGTGCTGCCAGCGGATCAGCGCCTCCACGCCGTTGGCGCGCATGTTCGAGAGGTCGAGCGTCGGCTGGTAGACGAGGAAGAACTGGTCCTTCTCGAGGGCGTCGCGGAGATCCATCTCGAGCTCCATGCGCGCCTGCATGCGGTCCTGCATGTCGATCTCGAAGGTCGCGTAGCGGCACTTGCCCTCCCACTTGGCCGCGTACATCGCGATGTCAGCGTTTCGCACCAGATCCTCGGCGGAGTGTCCCGCGGAGACTGCGATGCCGATGCTCGCGGTGACGGTGATACGCGTGCTGCGCTCCGGTCCGAGGTTGAACGGATGGCGCAGCGCCTGCACCAGGCGCTCGGCGATCAGCTCGGCGCCGTCGTCGATCGTGACGTCCTCGGAGATCACGATGAACTCATCGCCGCCCAGGCGCCCGAGCGTGTCCGCGCCGCGGATCACGCCGTCCAGACGCTTGGCGACCGCCCGCAGCAGCTCATCGCCGATCCCATGGCCGAGCGTGTCGTTTATGGCCTTGAAGTTGTCGAGGTCGATGAACAGCGCCGCCACGGGCAGATTGGTCCTCGCGGCGCGGGCGAGCATCTGCTCGACGCGATCGAGGATCAGGGTCCGGTTGGGCAGGCCGGTCAGTGCATCGTGCGTTGCCATGAAGGCGAGCTCCTCCTCACGACGAGCGAGCTCCTCATCGGTTCGCCGGCGCTCGAGCTCGAAGCACTCGGCCATTCGCACCAGGCTGAACTCGAGGCTCGCCTGCAGGATGCGGACGGCCTCCACTCGAGTCCCATCTGTAAGTCCGTGCTCTGCGCACTCGAGGTCGATCACCTCTCTCATCGCGTCGCGCCACCACAGACAGCGGCGGATCACGTCATCCAGCGAGGAGGCGCGCTGCGCGGCCAGCTCGCCGAAGATCAGCCACATCTCGCTGCCGGCCTCGCGAGCGACCTGGAGGCCTTCGCCGGAGATCCAGCGCGCGACCGCGATCGTCGAGCTCCGACTTATGCGCTCGAAGCTCTCCTGTACGACCGCGTCGATGCGCTCATCGACGGCCTTCGAGCGCGCGAGCGTCAGCGCCAGCACCTCTTCGTCGCGGCCGATCAGCGTCCGTCCGAGTGCCTCGAGCTCGCGCGTCTCCGCCTCGGCGCACCTTGCTTGCGCGAGGAAGCTGGGCTCAGCTGCTGGGGTGGACTCGTCGCTCGACACTGGGCTTTGGCTTTTTCCCGGGACGCCTTCCACGCTCACCGCCCGTCGTTTATTCTGGAAGGGCGGTCGGGTGGTGTCGCGGGTGCTCGTGTTCTCTGCGTATCGCCCCCTCTCTGCCTGAGCTTTAGCTTCGTCCTAGAGGTTTCCACGCGCAAGTCAGGGCAGGTGAACCTGATGCCCCAAAAACCAACCGTGATCGTTTATTCAACCCGTCCCTTGTCCCAGCGTCGCGAGGCCGAGCAGACAGCGCGGCCAGATTCAAGCGCCGAAGGAGACGTGACGATGCACAGAGGACGCGTAGGGGAGCAGCAGATCGCGGCGCGACCGCGGGTGGCACCGTTCCCCTCGACGCGGATGGGCACGCTCGCGCGGGAGTATCCGGAGCTCGCGGGCTTCACGGCGGACGCGACGCTGCTCGAGATCAAGACCATGCACGGTCTTGCCAACTTCGAGGAGGTGCGCGAGCTGGGACGACGGCGGATCGAGCGCGCGCGTGAGCACGTTCAGGCGTCATCGCATCAGATCGCGCTCGACGGTCACGTGACGATCGCAGTCGCGGGGGAGCTCGACCTGAGGCGCGCCCGGCAGCTCAAGGACGCCGTTCAGCGCGCCTTGTCGGGCGACTGCGAACGGCTCGTGGTGGACATGCGCGAGCTGACGTTGATCGACTCAAGCGGAGTGCGCGTGCTGCTGATGACGGTGAGCAGGTGCGCCGAGCAGAACTGCGAGCTGGAGTTCGTGCGCTCCCGCCATGATCCGCCGTGGAGAGCGCTCGAGCTACTCGGGATCGACGAGTCGCTGCCCTGGCGGGAGCCGCGAGCCGTCTAGCGCCAGCGGGATTTCGGCCGTCCGGTCTGGAGCGTCGCCGTGAACGTGCGTGGCACGCGAGCGTTGCGGGAGAAACGGCGGCTGCCGAGCGTCCTTGTGCGGTGACAGGTCCTGACACGATCCTTGGCCGTCCGCGGGTACTCGCGGTCATCCCCAGCAAACGACCTGCCGGCGAACACCGATCGCGAGGCCCGATGCTCAGAAACATCCCGATCAAGCTTTCCAGGATCGCGCTCGCGGGCATTGCCGCGAGTCTGGGTTCGCTGGCGGTCGCGAACACCGCGAGCGCGCTCGAAGCCCCTCCCGACGGGACGGGGAACTACACGCAGGTGCTCTGCGCGGACCCGGCAAGCGGAGAAGGCCTCGGCCTCTCAGGAATGCCCGAAGGCCTCAGCAACCCAGCGAGCACCGACCTGTGGCAGGTCACCGCCGTTCGGGTCGACTGCGGGAGCGGGCCGATCACGTCGAGCCGTGGCATTCCGATGCTCGTCGGCCAGAGCAACACCTACGCTCAGGGAACGTGGTCGGCGCTGCTCTACCAAGCCCCACCGAACACGACGATCAACAGTGGGCAGATCTACCGTGCCGAGAAGGCGGAAGGGCCCGATTCGGGCTTCATGGGCATCATCCAGCAGGGGGGCGAATACGGCTCGCTGTACTCGCTCCCGCGCAACTGCTGCGATCAAGGCGACTGGTTCGTCGGCAACGTAGCCGCGCGCGGAACGTTCGCGCGGCCGTTCTCGCCGGAAAACCTCGTCGACCTGACGATCTCCCCCGACGGCGAGCATTGGAACGTCAACGCGACCTGCGACCCCAACGGCAACAACAACAGCAGCTGCACGCTCACGGCCGGCCAATGGGAATACCGCATCTACGGCGGTGAGATCAGCCTGCACGCCGCCAACGACCCGCAGGCGAGCAACATGACCGGCCCACTGACCAGCGAAAACCCGCTGCGCGGTGACCCCTCGCTGAGCTTCTCGGCCACCGATGACGGCCCCGGGATCGCCTACCTGAAAGTGCTCGTCGACGGTCAGGTCGAGCAGTCAGAGATCATCGACACGAACGGCGGGCGCTGCATACCCGTGGCGCCGGGCGATGCGTACACCTGGGTCTACCAGGTGCCTTGCAAGACCTCCCTCGGGGGTCGCACGTTCTCGCTGGAAACGACGGATCTCGCCAACGGGCCTCACCACGTGCAGGTGCTGATCGAAGACGCCGCCGGCAATCAGTCGGAGATCCTCGACCGTACGGTCAACGTGGAAAACCCGACGACCGCCACGCTCGCGACCCCCATCGCTTCGGGCACGCTGCTGCAGCCGGGCATAGCTAACGGCGCGGCCGCGGACAGGCACGCGCAGCTCACTCTCGCCGGTGCCTCGCACCTCACGCGCGCCTACGGTGCACGGGCGCTTCGACTGACCGGGAAGCTGACGGACGCGAGCGGGCTGCCGATTGCCGGCGCGGCGCTCGAGGCAAGCGAACAGGTCGACGGGAGCAGTGCCACCCGCTCGCTCGTCGGCACGCAGACCTCGAGCGACGGATCCTTCGTGCTCGCGGTGCCGGCGGGACCGAGCCGCACGGTCGAGATCGGCTACCGGGCGTTCAGCGGCGAAGCAAGCTACGCGTCGCAAGCCGAGATCCACGAGGCGGTCAGCGCCGGCGTGCAGATGCACGTCGCACCGCGTCGGACAACGGCTGACGGGACGATCGCGCTCAGTGGCACGGTTGCGGGACCCGTTCCTGCGCGGGGTGTCGTCGTCGAGCTGCTCGTGCACTACCGCGGGCGCTGGGTGCCGTTTCGGACCCCGCGCACCAACAGTCAGGGCCGCTTCCGCGTCAACTACAGCTTCCAGGGAGGCGTCGGGCGCTTCCCGTTCCGCGCGCTCGTGTTCGCGGGGCAGGTCGGGTTCCCGTTCGGGGACGGGGAGAGCCGGGCGGTGGAGGTGCTGACGGGCTAGTCGAGGTGCGCGGTGCGGCCGCGATCGTGAAGGGATGGATCGCACGCTTTGGCCCACAGCGCGGCCAGGCGGGGTAGCCGACCGTCGCGCTCGCGATTACGACGGGCCCGATCAGCGCTCGTCTCACACTTGTTCTGACGTTCACTACGCGTCCGCGTCTGCGGGAGGTCCGCCATGCTGAGGAAGCGGTGGGCCGAAATGAGCTGACGGATCAGATCGAGTCGCTCTTACGCCTGTTGCACCGACCGCACAGGAGCTGCAGGTTCTCAAACGTCGTCGCACCGCCGAGGGCCACGGGCAGGATGTGGTCGTACTGGAGGTCGAAACGCTCGCCGCACTCTACGCAACACCCGCCGTCGCGCTCGAAAACGGCGCGGCGCAGCTCTTCGGCGACGGGCGCGCGGGTCGGGCGACCGTTCTCCTCAGCCCGCATCAAGCTCCGTGCGGACTGCAGCTGCTGCTCGAGGCGACGCTTGCGCTGCAACACCAGCGCCTTGACGTCGCCGGCGTCCAAGCCGTCATCGTCCCACCAGAAGCCGTCCAGGAACTGCCAGAGCGTGTGCCGGCCGTCTCGCGAGATCAGCACGGGCTCGGTGGCCTGAGCCCGCTGAGCGTCGCTCACCTGGGCCTTCGACCAACGCAGTTCGACGACCTTGCGCCCGGTCCTCACGGCGTAATGCTTTCCGAACAGCGACCGGGTCAGCGTCCACGGCAACTTGACCAGCTGGGCATTGTTGTCGGCCCGGAGCATCGCGGACGGTATCGACACACGCACTGTGTCCGTTGTGTAGCTGCGGCCGTGCCGCCGGCAACCTGGACAGAGGCCGCGAGGTCCCCGGCGACTCGTGTGGTCCACGTGGTTCTCGCGGCCCCAGGGGACTGCTCTAGGGAACGAAACCTCCGATTGGGAGCGAATTCATGCGGATCTATGCGGATCCGCGTTTGCTGCGCGATGCGGTCGAACCCGGCTCTACAGTGCGAAACATCGCGCAATAGAGCCGTTTCTCATGAGCTGGGGACCGAGGAGTCGAACCTGGCGTTGCGGTTTTGGAGACCGGCTCGACTCGCCGTTCCAGGCCGCAAATACTGATCGTCATGTTCGTAGCGAGCGTTCCAGGGGAGCGAACTCGTGAATGGATGCCACCGACGAGGCCGCTCGGGGTCCCGTTTTGTCCAAGCCGAGGCGCCGCAACATTCGTCCGCGCGGCTTGCCGGCGGGCCTCGCCGCCGGCGCACTGGACGATGAACATCGCGTGCGCCCGCACCTTCATCTCGGGCATCTGCGCCCGCCGCGGAAGTGGCTGAACCTCGGCAGCCGCCAGACCGTCTTGGTGGCGGCTGCGCTGTTCGGCACCTTCTACGCCATCCAGGCACAGGCCACCTCGCCGGCCGACGCACTGGAAGTCCTCTACGTGGTGCCGATCGCACTGCTTGCCGTCCGCTTCGGACTGCGCGGGGGACTCAGCGGCGCCATCGTCGGGGTCGGCCTGATCCTGGTCTACAACGCCGCGACCGGGGTGTTCGACGCCTCCTGGGCCGGCGAGGTCGGCTGGGTGGTCGCCTTTGTGCTGCTGGGCACGCTGCTCGGGACCTACGTCGAACACCGCCGACGGCTGGAAGCGGTGCTCACCGACTACTTCGACGGGTCGCTCGATCTGCTCGCCACCGCCGACGCGAGTGGCCGGCTCACGCGCGTGAACCCTTCGTGGGAACGGACGCTCGGGCACACCGCGGAGACGATGTGCTCGCGCCCGTTCATCGACTTCGTCCACCCCGATGACCGCGCCGCGACGCTCGCCGAGCACGCCGCCGTCTCGCAAGGCTCTCGTGACGCCGTGGGGTTCCGCAACCGTTACCGAGCGGCCGACGGAGGCTACCGGTGGCTCGAGTGGACTGCGCACACCGAGCTGACAGGGGCCATTCACGCGGTCGCACGCGATGTCACCGCGCAGCACGACGCCGAGCAGCAGCTCGCCGACCACGCCCACGTGCTCGAGAACGCCGTCGCCGAGCGAACCCGTGAACTCGAGGAGGCCCGGGCGAAAACACTCCACCGGCTGGTCCTCGCAGCGGAGTTCCGCGATGACGACACCTTCCACCACACCGAACGCGTCGCGAGCACGTCCGCCTCAATCGCAGCTCGGCTCGGGCTGGGCGCGAAGGAGATCGAGATCCTCCGCGAGGCGGCGCTGCTGCATGACGTCGGCAAGATCGCGATCCCCGACAGCATCCTCTTCAACCCCGGGAAGCTCAGCGCTGAGGAATACGAGGTGATGAAGACCCACACCACCCTCGGCGCCAAGCTGCTCACCGGCAGCGGCTCACCCGTACTGCAGATGGGGACCTTGATCGCCGAAAGTCACCACGAGCGCTGGGACGGCAACGGCTACCCCCACCGAACGGCCGGCGAGACAATCCCGCTGATTGGACGCATCGTCGCGGTCGCCGACGTCTTCGACGCCCTCACCCACGAGCGCCCCTACAAGCGCGCCTGGCCGCTGCAGCAGGCGCTCGATGAGATCGAACGCGGGGCCGGAAGCCAGTTCGACCCCCGCGTCGTCGAAGCGTTTCTGGCAAGCCACAGGCCGGCGGCCAAGCAGGCGGACAGCCACCCGCCGCGCACCGCCAGACGCCGAATGCGCACCCACAGCGCGGTTGACGCCTGAAAGGCGACCTCACCTCGCATCCGCGGAGGGTATCGCCGTAGCGGACCCTAGTTCCTCCGGCCCGTGCTCCCATACGATGCGCTTCCAAGAAGCGCCCGCTGGGTGGAAGCGGGGTGGCCGGCCTCTCAGCAAGTCGTGGGAGCCTGCGCCGGAAAACTTCCGATTATCCAGTGGGCGAGGTCTTAGGGATGACGATCGTCAACACCACATTGCTCTTGGAGCGGAGGACCGGCTCAACGTCACCATGTATATCGCCGCGCTGATCGCCGCGGGGTACCGGAACCTCGAGGGGGAGTACCCGTTGTGCCACCCACTGGCAGTGCTGGTCGGTGAGAACAACGGCGGCAAGAGCAACGTGATCGATGGGCTGCGGACAGTCCTCGAACCAGAAGGCGGGCCGCGCGCTCGGTGTTGGCTTAGCCGGGATGACTTCGCGCACGACGGATACGGGACGCCGGCCACCGATGAGCTGGAGCTCGAGGTTCGGCTCGCCGAGCTTGACGAAGTCGAGCAAGCGCGGATGGTCACCTGCCTCTCCCCGAGCCTTGGCTCCGGGTTCGCTCGGATCCGCCTGGTAGCCCGGCTCGGCGCTGACGGACGCGTGCTCGCGAAATACCTCGGCGGTGACGCAACGCACGCCGACGCCGAGCGCCACGCGCGGGAAGCGGTCCGGTTCACCTATCTGCACCCGCTCCGCGACGCGGCAGCCGACCTGCGCCCAGGACGTGAGAACCGGCTCGTCGGGCTCCTCAGCACCCTCGCCCCAGACGGGCACCCGGACCGAGACGCGATCGTCGAAGTGATGAAGGAGGCCAACAGTGCGCTCGACGGGATCGACGCAGTCACGGAGGCCAAGACCCAGATCGCTGGGCGGCTGGAGAAAATGACCGGGACCCACCATTTCCGTCAGGAAAGCGACCTGGCGTTCGCCGACCCTGAGTTCAAGCGTGCAGTGAGTGCGCTGCGCGCCAAGATCGGCCGCCTCGCGGCGCTCGAGATGGCCGAGGGGGGGCTCGGGTTCAACAACCTCCTTTACATGGCCGTCCTGCTGGCTGCGCTCGCGGACAGACCCGAGGACGACAGCCTGAGAGTCCTGCTGGTCGAGGAGCCCGAGGCTCATCTGCACCCTCAGCTTCAGGACCTACTGATGCGCTTCCTCGAAGCCGAAGCGGGCGACGGAACGCAGGTGATCGTCACCTCCCACTCGCCGAGCTTCGCCTCTGCGGCACGTGTCGAGCGCCTGACCGTACTCGCACGCAGAGAGGACGACACCGGTCCTCCGATTGCGCGGCGCCCGAGCGACTTCGGTCTCAGCGGCAAGCAACTCGACCACCTGCGCCGGTTCCTGGACGTCACGAAGGCGGCACTGTTCTTCGCACGCGGGGTGATCCTCGTCGAGGGCGTCGCCGAGCAGCTGCTCGTACCGATAGTGGCTGAGCGCCTCGGCCGACCGCTGGCACCGAGCGGTGTCGCCGTCATCAACATCGGCGGCGTCGCCTTCCGCCCGTTCACCGACCTCTTCGGACCCGAGAGACTGCCGTACCGCCTCGCGGTGATCTCAGACGATGACCGGCAGACGGACACCGAGGACGAGGAACGCGGCCACGAGCAGTTCTCGACGCGCGCGAAGGACCTGCAAGGGCATGTAGGGGCGAACGTGCACGTCGCCCTCGCGCCGCGCACGCTCGAGTGGGCGCTCGCAGAGGCCGGAAACAAGGACGTCATGCTCGACGCACTCGACCCAGTCAAGCCGCGGGTCGCGGGGCGGCTGCGAGCTGAGCTGGCAGACGCGTCGGATAAAGACGCGGCCGACGCGATCCTGAACGCGATCGAGGACAAAAAGGGCCAGTACGCCCAAGAGCTCGCGGACATTCTCAGGGACCCCGAGGTGCCATTCGAAGTTCCCGAATACCTCTCGGAGGCAATCGCCTGGGTCGCCGCCGAGAACGCTGAGCCGGAATGATCGAACTCACCGATCCTCAGAAGGCACTCGTGACCGCCGACGGAGACTTCCTGCTGATCGCGTGCCCTGGATCCGGAAAGACCCGCACGGGAGCAGCGCGCGTCGGCGCGCTCGCCGCCGCCGGCAAGAAGGTGGCGGTCTGCTCCTACACGAATGTCGGGGCCGACCGGATCGGGGCGGTGATGAGCGAGATGGGCATCCGGCTCGGACCGGAGCATTTCATCGGAACCCTGCACTCCTTTCTGCTCAGGTACGTCGTCTACCCGTTCGGCCTCAGCGCGGGTTGCGCTGAGGGGCCGCACCTCGTGCAGTCCCCGGAGAAGTCAGTCGCCTACAAGGGGAACCACAAGACGCGGGTGGACATCGACGCCTTGCGGATGCGTCCCGACGGCACGCTTGTGCTCCACAGACGCCCGCAGCATCTCTCGCACATCACCCACGAGGAGATCACAGCCGCCGTCGGCGGCGAAGTGATCCGAGTCAAGGCCAACCTCTTGAGAGCGGGCTACGTCAGCTTCGACGACGCCATGTACCTAGCGCTCCGCGTCCTGCGCGAAGCACCAGAGTTGGCCGCAGCGCTCGCGGGCCGCTTCGACGAGATCCTCCTCGATGAGGCGCAGGACACCTCGGAGCTGCAGCTCGCGTGCCTGGACGAGCTGAAGAGCACGGGACGACTGGGTTCACTCGTGCTCGTCGGCGATCTGGAACAGTCGATCTTTGCGTTCTCGGGTGCGAGCGCCGACCGGTGCCAGAAGCTCGCAGATGCACACGAGCTCCGGACCGAGGAGCTCACACAGAACCACCGCTGCTCACAGCTCATCTGCAACGTAGCCGTCCATTTCTGCGAGAGGGACGCGCCTGATGAGGCAGTCGGCCAGCATCGGGACTGCTCGATCGCGCCCGAGGTGATCCTCTATCCACCCGGCGACCCGGCAGCCGCGGTCGAGACGTTCCGCGCGAGACTCAAAGCGCATGACGCAGATCCTGCCGGCGCGGCCGTGCTCGCCCGCGGCAACACGCTGGTACTGGAGCTCAACGGAGGCGAGGGGCCAGTGGCGGTGGCTGAGCGTCCGATGACCCTCGGTCGAGCGGTTGCCGCGCTTCGCCACGGAACGCTCACCCGGACACAGCTCGATCGAGTACAGCGGATCGTCTCTTACGCGGCCTGGGATGAGACGGTCCTCGATCGCCTGAGCGTCGAACAGCGAGAGGTCCTTCGCCGGGTCAGCATCCGGTTCCTGATCGGGCTCGCCAGCTTGGACGACGATCTACGCGAGTGGATCAAGGAGGCGGCCGGACAGCTCCGCCAGGCGCTCGAGTTGCTCGCGGATCCGGCCGCCCACAAGGCCGGTCAGGTTCTCATCTCCAAAGCGACCCACAGCGGAACTGTCGCGCGGGAGGTGTTCATGCCGGAGGCGGTGGAGCTGCGCGCCCAGACAGTGCACGACGTCAAGGGCGAGGACCGCGACGCCGTGATGGTGGTGATCGACCGACCGCGCTCGAGTAGGCACGGAGCCCAGGCCGAACTGTGGGGCTCGGCCTTGGCTGGCGGAGATATCGAGGAGAAGGACGCCGAGGAGAAGCGGATCGCGTTCGTGGCGCTCACCCGCGCCGAACGAATCTGTGTCGTCGCACTGCCCGACGACGACGGGGGGCGCAGCGCGGCCGAGGTGTTCGTCGCGCGTGGATTCAGAATGCCCGCTCAATAGCCCGATCACGACCAGTCCTCGGGGTACCTTTGAGCAATCGTCGTCTGGATCATCTCTACCGTCGGGTTCGTCGCCCCGAACGAGCGCCTTCGCAAGACCGGCGGGCCGGTGCGGACGCCGATAGCAATGGGTGTTCACTACTCCCCGGTGAGTAAGGGATCGGGGTCAGACCCATGAATGGAGCGAATGGCGCTCAGGTCGCGAGCACCGCGTTCGCGGCGGCATCGGCACTCGCGGCTCTGACAACAGTCTGGCTTGCGAGATCGCAGAGCCGCCTCGCGCGCGAATCCCTAGAGGCCCAGACCCAGCCATTGCTCAGCGACGCCCCCCGCGGGCTATTCCTAGAAGAGATCGACTGGCATGAGGTATCCGGAGAGATCACGAGCCGCACCAATGACAAGGCGACGATTAGCGTCGGGACCGCCGGGGAGGAGCCCGTAGCGTTCGCGAGTGTGCCCATACGCAACGTCGGGAACGGCTGCGCAAGGATCAGCGCGGTCGCCTTCTTGCTCCCGGACGGGACCCAGACGGCGGGGCGGATCGACAACCCCGTCCTCCCCAGCGGGGAGTTGACCCACGCTCGACTCGATGCCGGACCGGAGGACGACGGCGCGCTCGTCGCGGAGTCGATAGGCATGGAGTACCAGGACTTTGCAGTCGTGCTGGAGTACGCGGATGCTGGTAGGCGAGCCCGGGGCGCGGTTCGGCTTGATGTCGCCAACGGCCAGTACCCGTACGTCACTGCCCGCCGTTGGGCGGACGGGGTGGCGGAGCTTCGTTGAGCTTGGCTGGGTAGCGATCGTCGGGCGAGGCTTGCAGCGACCCTAGGACGACGGGGTGGTCGGTCCCCGCGTAGTGTGGCTGGGCGGGTCGCGTCGGGCTTCCCTTACGCCGTCGATGTCTAGATCTGGGGAGAAAACCCGACCCTCCGCAACGAGCCTTCGAGGAAGTTCACAAGTGATCCGCGCAGTGCGCGGAGCTCGTCGGTTGAGTAGAGAACCTGACGCCAATCCTTGATGTCGAACGGGGTTTGCTCGACGTCCTGGTTGAGCACGATGATCGGCTTGTCCAGCGCGTCGGCGTAGCCGAGCTCAAAGAGAACGTTTGCGTTGGTGGCCGTGATGTCGGCGACGATCACGTCGGCCCGCTCAATCGCGGAGACGATCTGGTCCGTAATCCGCCCAGGCTCCGTGATGTCATCCGCCCGCTCCCATTTGAGACCTTCGAACCGACCGGCTATCTCCCGGCATGCTTGGTCGATCTCATCGTGGACGTTCCGGGACCATCCTTCCTGGAACGGCATCAACACGAACACGTAGGGCTCCGTGCGAGGCGGCGGGCCCCATGCGGGCCCTGTCGTGTCGGGCCGACGGGCGATGAAATCCGCGACGTCCGTGACGTCTCGGTAACGGCGGACGTTCCGGTTGAAATCAAGGGACCAGTCTCCGTCCGGCTGACGACGTGCGCCCGCGCTCACCCCCTCCGCTGTGAGGATCTCAAACACACGCACCAACTCTTCGGCTGAGAGTTGTTGGCCCCAGATCGCGTCGCTGTCGGCGCTCGTTAGCTCGATCTGACTGACCTCGCGAGGTCCTGGGCGGGCGTCGCGCTCTCGGTCGGCGGCTACCCGGATGAGGGCCACGAAGTTACCGAGGTCTTGGGAGGCCTCTGCCAGGTAGGACAGACCGAGGACGGTCGCGCGAGTCTCTGAGTGTTCGGTGTAGCCGCCGTTGACGACGGCGACACCAGGCGGCATGTCGGCTAGGACCGAGTCGACGTCCAGGTTGTGGTCTTTGTCCAGGACCGCATCGACAAAGGAGGTCGTGGGCCATTCGCCGCGATCACGAAACCCTTCGTAGATGACGCCAAGGAGCTGGATATGTGCTGCAGACAGCTCGGGAGTCTCCATCTCGCTACGGGGTCTCCACCAGCAGGTCGATCAGGCCCTTCGCGAGTCCCGCGGTCTGCTCCACGGTTAGGTATTTTTCGCGCACCGCGAACATCACGGCTTGCGGGATAGCCCATGTGGGCATCTCGCCACCGCGGGCGAAGCGGCCGTTCTTGTCTAACCATCCGTACTTGAGCGACGTATCAGTCTCGCTCCAAGATGACTTGCCAAGCAGCAGTTCATCGCCGTCGCCGCCCCCGACCACGGGCTCGTGCTTCTCGACCTTCATAGTCCTCCTCTCTTGTTTCCGGTGAGACTAGAGCTCGTGCCGCCCGTCGTACCCGCCACTCGGTCTGAAATAGCTCCAGCCCTCTAGACCACGATCCGGAGGTCCGGTCGTTTGGTTCCGAGGGAGGAAGGGATAACTTGCGCGGGCCCCTGCGCTTCGATCTCCGGTCCGGCCGCCAGCACTAGCCCGAACGTCGCCGTGCTGAGTTCGCCGACGGCTATCGCGAGCTCCTTGGCGACTTGCGCGCGCGTGATGCCTTCCGACCTGAGAAGCTTGAAGGCCTTCGGCAGGATTTGTGAGGTCTCGCGCTCGATGCCAATGGGCTCGCCATCGCGATAGCCCAGGCGCCCGAGCTGGATGTAGGTCGAGCGGGCTTGCCACTCGCTGAGGAGGTCGAGCTTTTGCATGCGGTGCGCGAGGTTCATCGCGGCGACGTCCCATCTGCGCTTGGACTTAAGGATCTCTGCGACGGTGGCCCCCTTCGAGACGCCGGCTAGAACGCTGCGCCGCGGCATCAGGAAGGCAGAGCCGAATGCCTGGGCTTGATCCTCCGCAGCGCGTCCTGCTGGGCCTCCGTGAGCGTGCATCACCAGGTGTCCGAGCTCATGGGCGGCATCCATGCGGCTTCGCTCGGGAGTCTTTTGGTTGTTGAGGAACACGTAAGGCGCTCCGTCGCGCCAGAACGAGAACGCGTCGACCTCAACGCACTCCTGCGCGAGGGAGAAGACGCGCGCCCCATGCGCCTCTAGGAGGTGGATCATGTTCGGCGCTCGATTCTCCCCCATGCCCCAGAACTGTCTCAGCGCCTCGGCGGCCACTTCGGGGTCTGCATCACCGAGACGGGGAACGTCGGGGTCGGGTAGGTCAAAACGCTCACGAAGCCAATCGTCGAGTTGTAGTGCGATACACGCGGCTCCGGTCGCCTGGTCGCGCTGGCGAGCCGTCATCGTGCTTAGCGAACGGAAGCTCACCCCGTCGAGAGATGGCTCCTCGATGTCATCGCCATGAAAGAACTCAGCAGGAAACTGGAGGGCGACAGAGAGCTTCTGAATCGTGGTGTCAGACGGCACTCTGTCACCACGCTCGTACGCTGCGAGAATTCGCGTGGAGACGCCCGCCGCCGCGGCAAGCCTACCCTTCGTGAGACCGCGTCGCCGGCGAGCAAGATCGAGGCGCGTCGCGTTGAAATGATCCATC
>DATASE010000050.1:0-16275 GCA_036269375.1 Solirubrobacteraceae bacterium | reverse complement strand
ACCGTCGTGCGCACGCGCCGATCGTAGCAGTCATAGACATATTTATGTCTAGGTCGCTCGACGGGTGACGGCCGTCTCCTCGCCGGTCCGGGGCCGAGCGTTTTGCCGTCCACCCCGGGTCCTAGAGTCCTGCGTGCCATGTCCGCCTTTTCGCAAGACGAGGGAGCCGCCGCCATGTCGCTCTGCTTCATAGAGCCGCACGACGCGATCCGAGTGATCGCGGACTCAGTCGGCCGGGAGGCCCGTCGCCAATTGCTCGGCGAGGTCGTCCGCGCCTGGGTCGACGACCTGCCCGAACAGGAGCTCTCGTTCCACTACGCCAGGGCGATCGCCGATCTCGACAAGGACGATCTGCAGCTGCTCGCCGCCTGGCACGCCTCGATGGAGGTCGGTCAGCCGATACCCAACACGTCCTTCCTGGAAGGCGTGTTCGCGAGCCTGGGAGACAACCGTCGCGAGGCATTGAAGATCGCCGCCGGCTTTCGCGGTGAGGAGGCCTTCGACGCCGGCCTGGCCGAGGAGCAGGCGCTCGAGACCGTGCTCCCACACCTCTCCCGCGAGCGGGCGATCGAGCTGGCGAGCGAGTGCATACAGCTGTACCAGTGGGACCGCCTCGGCTCGATGAACTAGCCCCAGGGCCCCCCAGGTCGCTAGAGTCGGGTCAATGACCGAAGAGACGACAGTGACCGTCGATGACGTGATGGACGCGCTGTCCAACGTGATCGACCCCGAGCTTGGACTGGACTTCGTGGAGCTGGGCCTGATCTACGGCGTGGAGGTCTCCGGCGCAGACGTGCACGTCACCTTCACGCTGACCACGCCGGGCTGTCCGATCGGCCCGCAGGTCACCGAGCAGATCGAAGAGTTCGTCGGCGAGCTCGACGGCGTCGAGAGCGTCGAAAGCGAGATGGTGTTCACCCCGCCGTGGTCGCCCGAGAAGATGAGCGAGGACGCGAAGTTCGCTTTGGGCTATTAGCCCGCTTCCCGTCCGAAGGCGCCCCCGCCTGCTGCGCCGCCCCGTTGGTCGCCGACCCGTCGGCCGCCGAGGGCTCCTCGGAGCGCTGACGCTCCTGCGCCAGGGCTACCAGCGTGGCCAGCTCGGCGGCGATGTTCGCGCCAATCGAGTCGATGTCAGGCAGCGCGTCGAAGTCCCCGAGCAGCCCGAAGTTCATCTCGCCGTCGTAGGACATGATCGCCACCGCGAGCGCATGGTTTTCGGGCAGGAAGGCGACCGGGAACACACGCTCCATCCGCCGGCCCAGCACGTACAGCGGGAACTGCGGCCCCGGCACGTTGGTGACGATCACGTTGAACAGCCGTGTGGAGAAGTTGATCCGCGAGGCCTGGGCGAGGATCGTCGGCGGAGCGAAGTTCTGCGCGCTGGCGATCGCCTCGGCGCCGAGCGCCTGCTTTGACTCCTTGAGCCCGTCCATCGCGTGGCGGATGAAACGCAGCCGTTGCAGCGGGTCGGCGATGTAGACCGGCAGCGGCCCGCGCATCACTGCGATCCGATTGCCGGTCTCATGGCGCTCGCCGACGGTGCGCACCGACACCGGCACCAGGGCGCGCAGCTCGAGCCCCTCGGTGCGCACGCCGCGGTCGATCAAGAACGAGCGCAGTGCGCCCGTCACCACGGTGAGCACTACGTCGTTGACAGTGCCGCCGAGCGCGTCCTTGACGAGCTTGAAGTCCCGCAGCTGCGCGGTCACGCCGACAAAGCGCCGATGCGGTCCGATCGGCACGTTCAGGGGCGTCGGCGGAGCGGGGTTCAGCCCAGCCCAGATCAGCTCGGCGATCCCCTCAGCGGCCTCGCGCGCGCGCTCCAGGGTGCGCTCGGGATGGACGAGCGCGCCGAGCGCGGCGCTTGTGATCTCGGCCCCGGCGCGCAGCGCGCCGCGCAGACCGATCGCCACGAGCTCGCTCGCGTCCGGCTCGCGGTGTGGTTTCCAAGCACGCCCGGAATGGCGCAACGGCGGTGCCTCGGGCGTGAGATCGAACAGGACCGTGGCCAGGTCGACGCCGGCGATGCCGTCGATCAGCGAGTGATGGGTCTTCGATATCAGCGCGAAGCGAGCGCCGGCGCGCCCGCCCGCACCGAGCAAGGGCAGCCCCGGCCCTTGCATGTCCGGATCGAGCCCCTCGATCAACCACATCTCCCAAAGCGGCCGGGATCGGTCGAGCGCCTGTGAGAAGATCCGCGCCGTCAGGTTGCGCAGCTGTTCCCAGCTGCCGGGCGCCGGCAGGGCGGTGTGGCGGACGTGGAACTCGAGGTTGAAGCTCGGGTCGTCGACCCAGACGGGCCGTCCGCTGTCAAGCGCAGTGTGCGCGAGCTTCTGCCTGTAGCGAGGGACCAGGTGCAGCCGCTTGCGTATCTGCTCGAGGAAGTCCTCCATCGGCGGAGGCTCTCCCTCGAGGATCGTCAGACCGCCGATGTGCATGTGCGAGTTCGCGCCCTCCTGGTGCAAAAAGGAGGCGTCGACGGCGGTCAGGCGGTCGAGGTGACGCTGCGGCATCGACCAAGAGTACCCGCAGCGCGCGGCAAATCCCTGCCGCGTCGTGCCGGCCCGCGCAGGCGCCGCCTCTACAATTCTCATCAGTGCCGGCCAACGCCTCCACCGCGTCGAACACCATCGAGAGGATCCTGCTCGCCGCGCCGCGTGGCTACTGTGCCGGCGTCGACCGGGCCGTGCAGACGGTGGAACGCGCGCTCGAGCAGCACGGCGCTCCGGTTTACGTGCGCAAGCAGATCGTCCACAACAAGCACGTTGTCGAGGACCTCTCCGACCGCGGCGCGGTCTTCGTCGAGGACGTGCGCGAGGTGCCCGAGGGCGCGTTGACCGTGTTCTCGGCGCACGGCGTCTCGCCGATGGTGCGCGAGGCCGCACGCGAGCGATCGCTGAAGACGATCGACGCGACCTGCCCGCTGGTGACCAAGGTGCACCGCGAGGCTGTCAAGTTCGCCGGCGATGGCTACACGATCGTGCTCGTCGGCCACGCCGGCCACGAGGAGGTCGAAGGCACGACGGGGGAGGCCCCCGAGCGGATCGTGCTGGTCGAGTCAGAGCGCGACGTCGACGCGCTCGAGATCCCCGACCCCGAACGGGTCGCCTACATCACCCAGACGACGCTGTCGGTCGACGAGACGGCCGCGATCGTGCAGCGACTCAAGCACCGCTTCCCGTCCATTGCCGGTCCGCGCACCGACGACATCTGCTACGCGACCACCAACCGCCAAGCGGCCGTCAAGCAGCTAGCCGAAGGCAGCGACCTGATGCTCGTGATCGGCTCGCGCAACTCCTCGAACTCCGTGCGCCTGGTCGAGGTGGCGCGAGACTTCGGCACCGAGGCCTACCTGATCGACAACGCTGGCGAGGTGCGCGAGGAGTGGCTCGAGGGCAAGCGAGTCGTCGGAGTTAGCTCCGGGGCCAGCGCTCCCGAGCACCTCGTCCAGGAGCTGTTGAACATGTTCCGCGGCCGGGGGGTGAGCGACATCAAGGAGTTTCACGTGGTCAACGAGGACGTGCGCTTCATGCTGCCCAAGCCGATCCGCGAGGCTGCGGCAGCCCCGTCTTGATTGCGCCGGGCCAAGCGATCACGCGCTGTCGGCTGCAACAGCGCACGTGGAGAGGCCGTTGAAGCGCACGCTGGTCGTCTCCGATCTGCACCTGGGCGGCTCCTCGGGGGCGGCGGTGCTCGAACGGCCGGCGGCGCGGGAGGCCCTGCTCGCCGCCCTGGCGGGCGTCGAGCGGCTCGTGCTGCTCGGCGACCTGATCGAGCTGCGCCACGGTCGACGTTCCGAGGCGCTGGCGCGCGCCCGGCCGTTCTTCGCGCAGCTGGGCAGGGCGTTTGCCGGTCGCGAGGTGGTCGTACTGGCAGGCAACCACGACCACGCGCTGATCGAGGAGTGGCGGCGCCGACGCGACGAGGACGGCGCGCAGGCACCGATGGAGCTAGAGCAGCGGATGGCCCCGGCCGAGGCGTCCTCGATGGTCGCCGCCATGGCGGAATGGGCGGCGCCGGCACGGGTCAGCGTCGCCTACCCTGGACTTTGGCTGCGCGAGGACGTCTACGCCACTCACGGCCACTACCTGGACTGTCACCTGAGCGTTCCGACGATGGAGTGCCTCGGGATCGGCATGACGGCGCGTTCGCTCGGCAAGCGCACGAGCGAGCTCGAGAGCGTCGCCGATTACGAGGGCGTCATCGCCCCGGTGTACGCCTGGATCGACGCGGTGGCACGCCAGGCGCCGACCGGCAGCGCGCTCAACGGCCAGTCGACGGTGCGGATGTGGCGTGCGCTAGGCGGCGATCGCGACAATGCCGAACGCGGCGGACGCACGCGCGGGTCCGGTACCGGTCGTGGCGAGGGTCCCGGCCGCCATGGCGCTCCCGGCCTTCGTGACGCTCCAGGCCGCAACGGGGATCGCCGTTGCCGCGACGCTCCGACCCGCAACGAGGATTCCGGCCACGACCACCAGGGCGAGCCTGCAATCGATGCGGGCCGCACAGGCAATGCCGCGGATTCCGGCGGACCTGCAGCGCTCGCCGCGCTCGGCCCGGCTCTGCGCCGCCGGGCGCTGGCAGGCGCCTTCCCCGTCGCGGTGGCGGCGCTCAACCGGCTGGGACTGGGGACCTTCAAGGCCGACGTCTCGGCGCCGGAGCTACGCCGCGCCGGCCTACGGGCGATGGGGGAGGTCGCGGGCCGCCTGGGGCTCGGCAACGCGCACGTGATCTTCGGCCACACACACCGCGCGGGTCCGCGCAGTCAGGACAACGGCGGCGAGTGGCTGGCTGGGTGCGGAGCGCGCCTGCTCAACACGGGCTGCTGGACCTACGACGCCTATTTCCTGCGCGGCGGCCCCGGCGAGTCCCCGTACTGGCCCGGTGGCGCCGTCCTCGTAGAGGAGGAGGGGGCGCCGCAATTGCTGCGGCTGCTCGACGGCGTGCCGGCCGAGCTGCTCAGGCCAGACCGGGCGTAAAGCAGGTCGCCAGGCATTCGACGCCCTCGCCGAGCCGAAGCTGCAGCGTGCCGGCGGTGTGGCGATCGTGCTCGATCAGCGGGTAGGCGCCCGGGTGTGCGATCTCGATCGGCTTGCCGTTGATCTGGATCGTGCCGTGCCCGTCGAGCACCGCCCAAACGCCGCCGGCCTCGTAGGCGCCGCCATAGGCGCCGGGCTGGTCGGGCGTCGGCACGGCCAGCTGCGCGTCGGGAGCGTCCTCGGGTCGCAGCGCCGCGGGCGCCTGGCGCTGCACCCCGAGCAGCTCCTGGATCGCCAGCTCGGTGTCGCGGTAGCCGCCCTCCCCGTAGTGGTACTCGAACAGCCGTGCATGCCCGTCGAACAGATAGCGCGCCGGCCAGCCGCGGTTCCCGTACTCGCGCCAGAGCTCGAAGTCGTTGTCGATCAGCACGGGATGCTCGATCCGCAGTCGCTCGACGGCATCGCGCACCGCCTGCTCTCCTCGCGAGCACTCAAAGCCCGGGCAGTGCACGCCGATCACGCGCAACCCATCGCCCGCATAGCGCTCGTGCCATGCCTTCAGGTAGGGCAGGGTGCGCATCGAGTTGGGCCGGCAGAAGTCCCAGAACTCGACGAGCATCGGACGTCCAGCGCGGAGAATGCTTTCCTTGCCGCTCCTGGCGTTCACCCACGGCAGGTGCGTCGGGAACAGCGGCGCGGCGATCGTGTCGACCGGTGCTCTCATGGGAACTGCAAGCGTCTGAAGCGTGCGAGTCGCAAGCCCCGACAAGGACGCACCGACCGCAGTGTGCAAGAGCACATAAGGGAGGCAGGACGCAGTCAGGTGCCGCGAATCGCCCGTCTCAGCCGATGGAGCCGACCATCTCCAACTGGATGAGCCGGTTGAGCTCCACCGCGTACTCCATCGGCAGCTCCTTGGTGACCGGCTCGATGAACCCGTTGACGATCATCGCCGCGGCCTCGTCCTCGGTGAAGCCGCGCGAGCCCATGTAGAAGAGCTGATCGTCGGAGATGCGCCCGACTGTCGCCTCGTGGGCAACGGCGACGTTGGGGTTCTGGATCTGGATGTCAGGCCAGGTGTCAGAGCGCGAGAGCCCGTCCATCATCAACCCGTCGCACTGTACGCGCGCCTTTGACCCTTGGGAGTTGTTGCCCATCTTGACCAGCCCGCGGTACCCCATGATGCCGCCGTCCTTGGAGATCGACTTGGCGAGGATGTTCGAGGTCGTGTTCGGCGCCAGGTGCACGACCTTCGCTCCAGTGTCCTTGTGCACCCCCTTGCCGGCGACGCCGACGTTCAGGTGGTCGGCGCGCGCTCCCTCGCCCATCAGATAGGAGCCCGGATAGAGCATCACGTACTTGGCCCCCATCGACCCGCCGACCCACTCGACGGTCCCCTCGGCCTCGACGATCGCCCGCTTGGTGTTGAGGTTGTAGACGTCCTTGGACCAGTTCTGCACCGTCGTGTAGCGCGCCTTGGCCCCCTCGTGGACGAAGATCTCGACGACCGCGGAGTGCATCGAGTTGACCGAGTAGGTCTGGGCGGTACACCCCTCGATGTAGTTCACGTCCGACCCTTCGTCGGCGACGATCAACGTGTGCTCGAAGGTCCCCTCGCCGGCCCCCTCCATGCGGAAGTAGGCCTGCAGCGGCAGGTCGACCTTGACTCCCTTCGGCACGTACAGAAACGAGCCGCCCGACCAGACGGCCCCATGCAGCGCGCTGAACTTGTTGTCCTGTGCGGGCACGCACTTGTTCATGAAGTACTTCTGCACCAGCTCCGGGTACTCGCTGATGGCGGTGTCCATCGAGCAGAACAGGATCCCGAGCTTGGCGTACTCTTCCTTTAGCCCCTCATAGACCGGCTCCTGGCGCCAAACGCCGACCACGCCGGCGAGGTGCTCGCGCTCGGCCTGTGGGATGCCGAGGTCCTCGTAGGTCTGCTTCATCTCGGCGGGCACGTCGTCCCACGAGTTGAAGCGACCGGCGGTCGGGGGGGAGTACAGCACCAGCTCGTCCAGGTTCAGACCGCCCAGATCGGGTCCCCAAGTCGGGATCGGCTTGCGTTCGAAGATCTCAAGCGACTTCAGTCGCTTCTCGGCCATCCAGGCGGGCTCGCCCTTGATCTTGGACAGCTCCTGAACCACCTCGCGGGAGATGCCTTTGCGTGCCAGCAACTGCCCCTGCTCGTCCTCGACGATCGGCGAGGGCTTTGCGATCTTGGTGCGGTCCAGTGTGGCCATATGGCTCCCTTTGTGAATCCTGTGCTCTGGACTAGGAATTGTAGCCGTCGCTGACCGGCCAGCCGTTATCGCCCGTGACAGCGCCCTTGACGACCTTCAAACCCAACAGCGCGCACTTGCGACGGGTGGCTGAGACGGGGATGCCCAGCAGGCCGATCGCCCAATCGGCGTTCAGCTGGCCGACGTCCTCCAAGGCCATCCCCTTCAGCTCCTCGGAGGCGATCGATGCCGCGGCCTGGGAGATGGCGCAGCCATGTCCGTTGAAGCGCAGATCGTCGATGCGTCCGTCCTTGATGCGGATCTGCACTTCGAGCTCGTCGCCGCACAGGGGATTGTGCTCGAGTCCTTGCAGGTCGTGGGGATCGAGGTCCTCGCCGAAGTTGCGCGGGTGCTTGTAGTGCTCGAGAATGTAGTCGCGGTAGAGGTCGTCGGTCACGTCAGCCGTCCAGTCCGAACACTTCGCGCCCGGCCAGCAGCGCGTCGATCAGCGCGTCGACGTCCTCGCGGTCGCTGTAGACGCCGAGGCTAGCGCGAGCGGTGGCGCCGACGCCGAGCCTCTGCATCAGCGGCTGCGCGCAATGGTGTCCGGCGCGGATGCACGCGCCCCCGCGGTTGGCCAGCTCGGCGACGTCGTGGGGGTGCATCCCCTCGATCGTGAAGGAGACGATGCCGCCGCGTGTCCCGGCCTCGGGCGGCCCGACATAGGCGAGGCCCGGAACTTCGCTCAGGCGCTCGAGCATGTACGCGGTCAGCTCGCGCTCGTGCGCGCGCACCCGCTTCATCCCCAGCCCTGACAGATAGTTGACGGCGGCGCCGAGCCCGACCGCCTCGGCGATTGGGGGGGTACCGGCCTCGAACTTGTAGGGCAGCTCGTTCCAGGTGGCACCCTCGAAGCTGACGGAGGCGATCATGTCGCCGCCGGTCAGGAAGGGCTCCATCTCCTCGAGGATCTCCGCGCGCCCGTGCAGCACGCCGATGCCGGTCGGCCCGCAGGTCTTGTGCCCCGTCCAGGCATAGAAGTCGGCGCCGAGCGCGGCGGCATCGACGGGCATGTGCGGCACGGCCTGGGCTCCGTCCACCAACGACAGCGCGCCTGCGGCACGGACGCGCTCGGTCATCGCGGCCACCGGCACGATCGTGCCGAGCACGTTGGAGACGTGGGCGAAAGCCACGAGCTTGACGTCGCCGCGCGCGAGCTCGGCATCGAGCTGCTCCAGCGAGAGCTCGCCTCGCTGGTCGACCTCCAGGTAGCGCAGCTGGGCTCCAGTCTCGCGGCACAGCCGTTGCCAGGGCACGATATTGGCGTGATGCTCCATCTGGGTTGTGAGCACCGCGTCGCCGGCAGAGACGTTGTGGCGCCCCCAGGCGTAGGCGACGAGGTTGATCGCCTCGGTCACGTTCTTTGTGAAGATCGTCGTCTTGGCGTCCCAGCCGACGAACTCGGCGACCCTGCGCCGCGCCTCGTGGTAGGCGGCGTCCGCCTCCTGGGCTAGCGCGTAGACGCCGCGGTGGACGTTGGCGTTGTGCTCGCGGTAGTGGCGGCTCATCGTCTCGATCACGACGGCGGGCTTCTGCGAGGTCGCGCCGGAGTCCAGGTAGGCAAGCCTGCGCCCCTCGAACGTCCGCGCGAGGATCGGGAAGTCGCCGCGGACGTCGAGCGAGCCGCCGATCCCAGCCTCGCCGGCAAGCGGAGCGGCGACAAACGCGTTCGGCTGGCGGACAGCGGCACTCATCGCGCCGTCGCGTACGCCTCGACGTCCTCGCGCGCCCGCGCCAGCTTGGCGGCAAGCTTCTCGCGCACGAGATCTTCAAGCGGCTCGTCCTGCAGCTGTCCGAGCACCGGCTCGAAGAACCCCTCGACCAGCACCTTCACAGCCGTGGGGCGATCGAGGCCACGCGACTGCATGTAGAAGATCGAGCTCTCATCCAGTTCGCCGACTGTCCCGCCGTGCGAGGCCGACACGTCGTCGGCGGAGACCAGGACCGAGGGAATCGCATCAAGGCGCGCCTTCGGCGAGAGCATCATCGTGTGGATCTGCAGGTAGGTGTGCGTCTGCTGGGACCCCGGATCGATCTGGATCAGCCCCTCGAAGGAGGCGCGCGAGGAGCCGGTGGCGGCGCCGCGCCAGTGCACGTCGCCGCCTGAGGGCCCCGTCTCGTGCAGGTCCACGGCAAAGGCGTCCAGGTGCTCGTCGCGCTCGGTGAAGAACAGCCCGCGGAAGGCCATGTCGCCGCCGGGCTCTGACACCGCCAACTCCAGATGGTGGCGGACGAGGTGGCCGCCGAGCAGCGCCGGCAGCCAGTGGCAGTAGGCGTCGCGGCCGACGCCGACGAAGCGGGTGGAGGCGTCGAAGACGTGGTTGGTGGGAGCAGACCCCCAATCCTGCACCTGGGCCAAGCGACAGCGGGCGCCGTCCTGCAGGTAGAGCTCGAACGCTCCCGCGTGCAGGCTCTGTCCACGGGCGGCCTCAGCCAGAACGCCGCCGTCGGCGGCGTTCCCATCCTCAAAATCGGCCGCCAGGTCGTGCTCGTGGAGCTTGAACTGGCTGTGCGCTCCACCGATGACGAGCGTACGTGCATACTGCGCCACGCCGGCCCCGGAGATGGCATAGACGATCTCGAAGGGATCGTCGACCACCACGCCGTCGGGCACGTAAAGGAAGGCGCCGGCTTGCCAGAACGCGGCGTTGGCGGCCTCGAGCTTGTGGCGGTCGATCGTCAGGCGCTTTGAGAACCATTCGGCGAACAGCTCGGGATGCCGGTCGGCAGCGTCCTGCAGGGAGCAGAGGACGACCCCCTTTGCGGCAAGCTCGGGATACAGCTCTACGTGGACTGTGGCGTTGTCGAGCTGGACGATCCGGCCGGCGCGAGCGCGCTGGGGCAGAGCGGCCTCGACCCAATCTGGGGCGTCCTGCGCCGGCTCGCCGGGGCCGAGCGCGTCCAGGTCAAGCTCGGCGAAGCTCGTCGTCCAGAACCCCGAGCGCCGCCAGATCGGCAGCTCGCTGTCTTCGTAGGCCGCGCGCGCAGCGGCGCGCAGCTGATCGAGAGAGCGCCCGTCGCCTGCACCTGCGCCGTGAAGCGCGTGGTAGAGGGAGGCCTCGCGGTGGCGCCCCGGCTTGACCGCGACCTCAGGCGGCACCGGCGCCCACCTCCTGGCGGATCTGGTCGTAGCCCTCGCGCTCGAGCCGCTCGACCAGCTCGACGCCGCCCTCCAGAACGATCCGACCGTCCATCAGGATGTGCACGAACTGTGGCTTCACGTAGTGCAGGATGCGCTGGTAGTGGGTGATTATCAGCGCCCCGACTCCCTGCTCGTCGTGCAGCTTCTGCACCCCCTCGGCGACGGTGCGCAGCGCGTCGATGTCAAGCCCCGAGTCGGTCTCGTCGAGGATCGCCACGTCGGGCGAGAGCATCGCCATCTGCAGGATCTCCGCCCGCTTCTTCTCGCCGCCTGAGAACCCGTCGTTGAGGTGGCGCGAGGTGAAGGCGCGGTCGACGTCGAGCAGGTCGATTGCGTGCTGGAGCTGCTCGCCGAACTCCTTGACGCGGATCGGCTCCTCGCGCTTGGCGTTGATCGCCATGCGCAGGAAGTTGGCGACCGAGACCCCCGGGATCGAGACGGGATACTGGAAGGCCAGGAACAGCCCTGACTTCGCGCGCTCGTGCGGCTCGGCGTCGGTGACGTCCTGCCCCTTGAAGACGATCCTCCCCGCGGTGACCTCATAGGCGGGATGCCCGAGCAGAGTGTTGGCAAGCGTGGACTTGCCCGACCCGTTAGGCCCCATCAGCGCATGGATCTCCCCCCGGTCGATCGAAAGGTCGACGCCGCGCAGGATCTCGCGGTCCTCGGTACGGACGTGCAGGTTGGTGATTTCCAGATCGGCCATTGCTTCCTTTTTTCTAGGCGGTGACGGGAGAGGGAACGAGGTCGGCAAGCGTCGTGTTCTGAAGAGCCCCAACGATCGCGAATCGCACCTTCGTCCAAAGCAGCTTGGTGGGGCAGACATGGTCGGGATCGGACTCGCGGGCGCAGACGATCGTGCCGTCGGGCCCTTGGGAGATGCACTCGATCGGGGCGATCGACCCCTCAAGCGCCTCGACGATCTCCGCGGTCGTGATCTGCTCGGCCGGCCGGGCAAGCATGTAGCCGCCGCGACTGCCGCGACGGCTGTCGATCAGCCCGGCCTTGCGCAGACGCGCGACCAGGTGCTCGAGGTAGGCAAGCGGCAGTCCGTCGTGCTCGGCGATCTCGGCCAGCGGCACGACGCTGCCAGCGCCGTCGGGACTCTCGCTGGCCCTGCGGGCCAGCTCGACCATCACGCGCACGCCGTACTCGGCCTTGGTGGAGAACATCATCGTCTGAATACCTACCTGACAGCTAGGTTATCAGTCTGCTTCGAGGGCGCGAATGTCGTGGGAGAGGCCTTCGGGGGTGATCTGTTCGATCCCGAAGCCAACGCGCTCGACCCCGCGCCGATCGATGAGGAGCACCGTGACCGCGTCTTCGGCGGCGCGTTGCCCGGCGGAGGCGGCGGCTGCAACGTGGTAGGCGCGCCAAACCGGTCGCAGTTGCGCTTCGTCGCCCAGCAGGTAGGAGGCGCGCCCGAGCAGCGCTGCTTTGGTCAGAAAGGCGCGTGCGCGCAGTGGGTTGTCGCTGCCGGGCGCGGTGCTGACGAAGAGCGTGTGGATGTTCGCGCCCCCGGACGAGTGGGATTCCAATTCATCCAAGCTCCCTCTCAGCTGCTGGGCGACCAACAGGCACGTGCGGCAGTCGCCCGGCAAGAACACAAGCGCGACCACATGCCCACGTTGAGCGCCCAGCGAGACGTCGTGTCCGCCGAAGTCGGGCAGGGTGAACGCCGGGGCGCGAATGCCGGGCGGGTAGGCGGCGCCGTCGAACGCGTCGCTCGAACTTGCTGGCTGGCGATCCCCGCAGCCCACGAGGGCGAGCAAAGCGGCCAACGCCAGCGCGGCGATTCTCGACACAGGCGGAGGGTATGCCTTTGCCCGAGAGGCCGCTACACTTACTGAAGCCATGAATCCCGACCGCCATTCAGGAGTTTTGCGATGAGCACGTCCAGCGCCGAGCTGCTGCGCAAGGTCAAGAGCGAAATCTCAGAGATCGACCCGTCCGAGGTCAACGAGCTCCTGCAGGAGGGGGCAGTGATCGTAGACGTGCGCGAGACCGAGGAGCTGGCCTCGGGCCACCTGCCCGGCGCCAAGCACGTCCCGCGCTCCTACCTGGAGACGCGGATCGAGAACGTCGTCCCCGACCGCTCTGCGCACGTGATCCTCTACTGCGCCTCCGGCAATCGCTCTGCCTACGGCACGCGCACGCTGCGCGAGGAGATGGGCTACGAGCACGTGCAGTCGATGAAGGGCGGCATCACGCTGTGGAAGGACCGAGGCTATGAGGTAGACGTTCCGCGCACGCTGAGCGCCGAGCAGCGCGACCGCTATTCGCGCCACCTGCTGATCCCCGAGATCGGCGCCGAGGGCCAGCAGAAGCTGCTCGACGCCAAGGTGCTGCTGCTCGGCGCCGGCGGCCTCGGCTCGCCGACGGCTCTGTACCTGGCCGCGGCGGGCGTCGGCACGCTCGGGATAGTCGACGACGACGAGGTCGACCTGTCCAACCTGCAGCGCCAGGTGATCCACTCCACCCAGCGCGTCGGCACCCCCAAGGTCGACTCCGCCGAGGAGTCGATCCACGCGCTCAACCCGGACGTGAACGTCGTCAAGTACCCGGTGCGCCTGGACGCGAGCAACATCATGAGCATCATCGAGGGCTACGACGTGATCGTCGACGGGGTCGACAACTTCCCAACCCGCTACCTGCTCAACGACGCCACGGTGCGCCTGCAGATCCCGGTCGTCTCGGCCTCGATCCTCGGCTTCGACGGCCAGCTGTCGGTGTTCGCCCCGTATGAGGGTCCCTGCTACCGCTGTCTGTTCCGCGAGCCGCCCCCGGCCGAGCTGGCGCCGTCGTGCGGGGCAAACGGCGTGCTCGGCGTGCTCCCCGGGACGATGGGCCTGCTGCAGGCAACCGAGGTGGTCAAGCTCGTCCTCGGCATCGGCGATCCGGCGATCGGTCGCCTCTTGCTCTACGACGCGCTGGCCGCGACTCTCAGCGAGGTCAAGGTCCACCGCGACCCTGAGTGCCCGATCTGCAGCCGCCCGCCCGGGGAGATCTCCGACGAGGAGATGGGCGTGTTCCCGGACTACGAGGCATTTTGTGCCGCTGCCGGATAGCCTTCCCCGCTAGATGGCGACCATAAAGATCCCTCCGGTGTTGCGCGCGTCCGTGGGCGGCGAGCGCGAGGTGAGCGCTGACGGCGGCAACGTCGGCGAAGTGCTGCGCGCCCTGGCCGAGGCGCACCCGGCGACGGCGAGCCAGCTGTTCGGTGAGGGTGGCGAGCTCAACCGCTACGTCAACGTCTATCTCAACGACGAGGACGTGCGGGTACTGGAGGGCTTGGAGACGACGGTCGCCGACGGCGACACGGTCGTGATCCTGCCGGCGATGGCCGGCGGCTGATAGGTCCCGTGCCGCGGGATTGCGCCCGCCCCGACCGGCGGTGGCGCGGTGGATCAGGAGGAAACGGTGGCGAAGGTGTCGGCGTCGCGCGTCGATCGCGCCGGCACGTGGCTCATCGCGTGCTCGGCCAGAGCGGTGATCGTCAGGCTCGGGTTGACCCCGACGTTGGCCGGGATCGCCGAGCCGTCGCAGACGAGCAGGTTCTCATAGCCGAAGACGCACTGGTGGGCGTCGACGACGCCGTGCTGGGCGTCGGGCCCGATCACCGCGCCGCCGAGGATGTGCGCTGTCGTGGGAATGTTCAGCATCGCCTCCATCACCGAGCTCTGCGCCACGCCGCCGGTGCGCTTGGCAAACCACTCGGCCGCCTGGTTGGCGACCGGGATGAAGGTGGGATTGGGCCGCTCGGGGTCCTGTTCGGTTGACAGCCACAGCGTTTTCAGCGGCCCTTGTTTGGGTCGTAGCGCCATCGCGTTGTCGAGTGTCTGCATCACCAGGATGATGATCGTGCGCTTGGACCAGTTCTTCGGCCGCAACACCTGCGCGAAGCGCTTGGGATGCCTGACGATCTGCCCGAGCAGCTTCAGCGGGCGGGTCACACGAGTGCCGTCGCCCGTGAGCAGCGTGTACAGGCGGCTCATCGAATCGCCGTCGTTGCCATAGGTGACGGTCTCGATGTGGGTGTGCGGGTCCGGATAGATGGAGGAGGTGATCGCGACCAGCTTGATCAGGTTCTCGGGATAGTCCTCGGGCACGGTCACCGCGAGGATCGCCTCGCTGTTGGTGCGCACAAGCTCGCCCAGGCGCGCGGAGATGCGTGGCAGCGAGCCGCCCAGACGGCAGCGCTGCAGCAGCGTGTTGGTCCCCAGCGGACCGGCGGAGACGACCACGCCGCGCGCGCGCTGAACCCGACGCTCGCGGCGAATCCAGGCACCCGAGCGGACGCTTTCGACCTCGTAGCCCGCGCTGCCGTCCCCGGCCCCCAGCGGCCGGACGTCGATCACCGTCCGTTCGGGGCTGACGCGCGCCCCGCGCTTCTCGGCCAGGTACAGGTAATTCTTCACGAGCGTGTTCTTTGACCCATGCGGGCACCCGACCATGCAGCGCCCGCACAGCGAGCAGGGCGTGCGATCGGGCCCTTCGCCGCCGAAGTAGGGGTCCGAGGGGGCCGCGCCAGGCTCGCCGAAGTAGACGCCGACAGGAGTCTTTTTGTAGGTGTCGGAGACACCGAGCTCGGCTCCCAGTTCGCGCAGCAGCGCGTCGGCGGGGTCGTCGTAGGGGTTCATCGTGACCCCGAGCATGCGCTGCGCCTCCTCGTAGTGGGGCGCCAGCTCGGTCTCCCAGTCGGCCATCTCCGTCCACTGCGGGTCCTCGAAGAACGGTTTCGGCGGCACGTACAGCGTGTTGGCATAGCCGAGGCTGCCGCCGCCGACGCCGCAACCGCTGACGACCGACACGTCTTTGAATGTGGTCAGGCGGAAGATCCCCTTCCAGCCGATCTTCGGGCGCCAGAAGTAGCGCTTGTAGTCGCTCGTGGACTCGGGGAACTCGTGATCGGCAAAGCGCCGCCCGCACTCCAGCACGCCGACGCCGTACCCCTTCTCGGTCAGGCGCAGGGCAGAGACGCTGCCGCCGAAGCCGGAGCCGATCACGATCCAGTCGTAGTCGAAGCGCTCGCTCATGGTCCTTGCGACAGCATATTGGTTGCGCAGCCAGTTTTTCTGCGCGCGCGTTTCGCGGCCCCGTGTGGGCTGCGCTCGAAGGTTGCTGCGGCGTGCGTTCGGCGCGGCAGCGACCGGGCGCTATATTCCGTGAAGTAATGGCGGCGGAGCGGGTCAAGAACAAGCCCTGCGGCGGGCGCTACGGTGACATCGTCGAGTCGATCGGCAACACGCCGCTGGTCGAGCTGCCCCGCCTCTCGCCCAAACCCGGCGTGCGGGTATGGGCAAAGCTGGAGAGTCGCAACCCGACCGGCTCGGTCAAGGACCGGGTGGCGCGCGCGCTGATCGAGGACGCCGAGTCCCAGGGCGCGATCATGCCGGGCCAGACGATCCTCGAGCCCACGTCGGGAAACACCGGCATCTCGCTGGCGATGATCTGCCGCCGCCGCGGCTATCCGCTGAAGGTCGTCATGCCCGAGAACGTCACCGCCGAGCGCACGCAGCTGCTGCGCATGTACGGCGCCGAGATCGTCTACTCCGAGGGCTCGCTGGGCTCCAACGGCGCGGTCGAGAAGGCGCTCGAGATGGCCGCGAAAGACTCCTCCTACTACATGCCCTACCAGTACGGGAACATGGCCAACCCAAACGCCCACTACAACGGCACGGCCCTTGAGATCCTCGAGGAGCTCGACGAGGTCTCCGCGTTCGTCGCGGGCCTCGGCACCGGCGGCACGTTGATGGGCAACGGCCGGCGCCTGAAGGAGACCTTCGGTGACGCCTGCAAGATCGTCGCGGCCGAGCCGATGCAGGGCGAGCCGGTACAGGGTCTGCGCTCGCTGGACGACGGCTTCATCCCA
>DATASE010000049.1:0-2710 GCA_036269375.1 Solirubrobacteraceae bacterium | reverse complement strand
ACCCGGCGCTGCTGCGCCCCGGCCGCTTCGACCGCCAGATCGCAGTCGACCGCCCCGACCGCAAGGGGCGCGCGAAGATCCTCGAGGTCCACACGCGTGGCAAGCCGCTGGCGAAGGTGATCGACATCGACGCGCTGGCCGGCCAGACCCCCGGCTTCACCGGCGCCGACCTGTCGAACCTGATCAACGAGGCGGCGCTGCTCGCCGCCCGTACCGGCAAGCGCGAAATCGGCCAGGAAGAGCTCGAGGAGGGGATCATGCGCGTGATCGCCGGCCCCGAGAAGAAGACGCGCGTCATGTCCGAGAAGGAGCGGTTGATCACGGCCTACCACGAGATGGGCCACGCGCTCGTCGGGCACTTCCTCGAGCACGCCGACCCGGTCCACAAGATCTCGGTGATCTCGCGCGGGCAGGCGCTCGGCTACACGATCTCGATGCCCCAGGAGGACCGCTTCCTGACCACGCGCGCCGAGCTCAACGACACGATGGCGATGACGCTCGGCGGTCGCGCCGCCGAGGAGCTGGTGTTCAGCGAGATCACGACCGGCGCCTCCAACGACCTGGAGAAGGTCACCGCGACTGCCAAGCAGATGGTGATGCGCTTCGGGATGTCCGAGAAGCTCGGCCCGCGCGTGTTCGGCCACGAGCACGGCCAGCCGTTCCTCGGCCGCGAGTTCTCGACCGAGCCCGACTACTCCAACGAGATCGCGCGCGAGATCGACGATGAGGTCCGCCGCATCGTTGAGTCTGCGCACCAGCGCGCGCGCACGATCCTCACCGACCACCAGCAGGACCTGAAGAAGATCTCCGAGATCCTCGTCAAGCGCGAGACGATCGAGAAGGAGGAGTTCCTGGCGCTGCTCGACGGCAAGGACGAGGTCGAAGTGTTCGGTGCCGAGGAGCCCCCCGCGCCCGAGCTGCCAATCCCCTCGGCGCCGGCCGACCGGGCGGGACGCGAAGCCCCGCGCCCGCTGCCGCGGCCTGGGCTGGCCGGGGGCACCGCGGACATGCGCGGCGACATCGAGCCGCCGACGCTGACCTAGTCCTCGCGCCAGCCGCCGAGTGGCGACCGAGTCGACCGCCGAGCAGTCAAATGGAGGCGAAGCCGCGGTCGAGGACCACCGTCAGGCTCTCCCAATCGCTGGGCTCACGGTGGAGATCGAGCAGGCGCCCGACACCGCGGGCGACGAGCTGGAACTCGGCATGATCGATGCCGTAGACGAGGATCACACCCGCATGTCTGCGCTGAGCCTCCATCCATTCGCGAGCGATCTCAGGGAAGTCTCGGATGTTGTGGGTGACGAGGATGCGCTCCTCCTCTGCCGCCAGCGCAAGCACGTCATCGTCGGCCAGTCCCTCCAGCTCGGGCTCCTGGTCGAGCGCACGCACGTCGTGCCCGACTGCTTCCAGGGCTCCACCCACCCGGGGGCCTGAGACGTGCGCATCGAGTAGTAGCCGCACCGCGGCGCTCAGCGAGCGTCGGCGACCTGAACGAACGGGTACAGCGCCTGCAGCTCCTCGATCGGGCGTTGGTTTTCGGCGATCAGTTGCTCGATCTCCTCGGGAAACTGGCGCGAATAGGCGCGCGCGGCGCGAAGGTGTCCGAGGGTGAGGAGTGCGTGGCTCTTGCGCAACAGATTCTCATCGCCTTTGTAAGAGCGCTCCAGCGCGACGATCTCCCACACGTCCAGGCCGCTTCCGATCACCCAGGCGCGGCGTGGCATGCCGCGAAACGCAACGCCAGGATGCAGCCGCGACTTCGCTGCCTCCTCGGTCAGTTCCTCAACGACCACGCTGCGCGAACGCCCAGTGCGGCGAATCTCCGCAGCCACCAGCCGGTCAGCCTCAGGTCCTAGACGGATCGAGAAGGGTTGCATCTTTGCCGCCTTGGGCGCCATGGCTACAGTGTAGCGACTGTATAGGCACGTAGTCAGTTGGCCGATGGGCCGACGCTCGCCGAACCCGAGCGGGGGCGAATAGGGTGGAGGGCGTGCAGCCCCACCGCCTGATGGGCATCGTCAACGTCACGCCCGACTCGTTCTCCGACGGCGGGCGCTACCTGGACGCTGACGCGGCCGTCGCGCACGGGCTGGCGTTGGCTGCTCAGGGGGCTGACATCCTCGACGTCGGCGGCGAATCGACGCGTCCCGGGGCCGAGCCGGTCGCTGTGGAGGAGGAGCTGCGCCGGGTCGTTCCGGTCGTGCGGGCGCTCGGCGAGCGCGCCGGCGCGGTCCAGATCTCGATCGACACCGCCAAGGCCGAGGTCGCCCGCGCGGCGCTCGCGGCGGGAGCCACGCTCGTCAACGACGTGACCGCGCTGCGCGGCGACCCGGAGATGGCCGCGGTCGTCGCGCAGGCGGGGTGCGACTGCTGCCTGATGCACATGCGCGGCGAGCCGCGAACGATGCAGCGGGCGCCGGAGTACGGCGACGTGGTCTCTGAGGTCAAGGCGTTCCTGGAGCAGCGACTTGCCTTCGCCGTGCAGGCCGGGATCGCCGAGCAACGCATCCTGCTCGACCCGGGGATCGGCTTCGGCAAGACGGCAGAGCACAACCTCGAGCTGCTGCGGCGGCTGGACGAGCTTGTCGCGCTCGGCCGGCCCGTGCTCGTCGGCACCTCGCGCAAGAGCTTCCTGACTCCGGCCGCTGGCTCCTCATCGGCCGGCGACGGCATCCGGGCCGCCGAGGACCGCCTCCCGGGCACGATCGCC
>DATASE010000048.1:0-9278 GCA_036269375.1 Solirubrobacteraceae bacterium | reverse complement strand
CAGACGATCGTCGATTACGAGCCCATGCCACGCCTCGAAGGGCGCAGTTCCTACAGTTTTGGCCGCCTGCTTCGAATTGCCCTCGACGGCGTGTTCTTTCAGACCACGTTCCTGCTGCGATGGGTCATCTACATCGGATTTATATTCGCTCTATTGGGTGGGGTGCTCGCCCTGTACCTGATATACAGTCGTATCGTCGGTCACATCGACCCCGGCTGGACCGGAATCGTCGTGGGTATGCTGGTGCAGGGGGGCGTCATCATCCTCTGCACCGGTGTGGCGGGCCTATACGTCGGCAAAGTACTCGAACAGTCCCGTGGACGGCCGCTGTTCGTCGTGGATCGCTTCACCTCAAACGTCGAAACCGGTGAGGGTGCTACCGTCTCGCTGGTAGGCTCTGAGGTCAAAGGAGGCACTAACGTGACCGAGGCCGCCGCTGACCGAATAACGACGCCAGCAACGGCGGGGTAGCGATGGCGTGGGTGTACGTCGCGAGCACGATCGCGCTTACCACCTACGGGCAGATCGTCGTCAAGTGGCAGGTACTGCGCCAGGGGCATCTACCCGCCGGCGTCCACGGTAAGGCGACGTTCATCGCGAGCCTTCTGCTCAATCCGTGGGTGCTCAGTGCTCTCGCTGGGGGCTTCGTGGCTGCTCTTGCCTGGATGGCCGCGCTTTCCAAGCTCGAGATCGGTCGAGCGTACCCGTTCATGGCTCTGTCCTTCGTTGCCGTCCTAGCGCTCAGCGCGATCTTCTTTGGCGAGAACGTCACATCGGCAAAGGTCGCCGGCATCGCGCTCGTGGTCGCCGGACTCGTCGTAGGCAACGCTCTGTGAAGCGGTGTATCCAATGTCGGGAGGGGTTTGAGGCCCCCTCGTGGGAGTGCCCGTTCTGTCATTTTGCTCCGGGGGCTCTCAATTCAATCCCGAGCTTCGCCACGCCGGTCGGTAGAGACGGCTTCGATCCTGCGGCATTCGACCGTCTGGCCGAGTTGGAGCACGGCTCGTTCTGGTTTCGCGCGCGCAGCCGTCTGATCGCCTGGGCGCTCCAACGCTACTTCCCACGCGCTCGTAGCCTGCTCGAGATCGGGTGCGGCACGGGCTTCGTGCTCGAGAGCGTGCATCGGGCCGTCCCGCAGCTTTGGCTTGTGGGCGCCGACCTGCACTCCCAGGGGCTAAAGCACGCCTCCGCGCGTCTTCCCGAACTCGACTTTTTGCAACTGGACGCGCGTCGGATCCCCTACGAACGGGAGTTCGACGTCATCGGGGCGTTCGATGTGCTCGAGCACATAGCCGAGGACCGGCGCGTGCTCCAGGAGATGCACGCGGCCGTCAAGCCGGGAGGAGGGATACTCCTGACCGTGCCCCAGCATCCGTGGCTATGGAGCGCGATCGACGAGTACGGCGAGCACAAGCGTCGCTACCGGCGCACCGATCTGATCGCAAAGATCTCGGCGGCAGGATTCGAGATCCAGCGCATCACCTCCTTTGTGACCCTGCTGCTGCCGGCCATGGCCGCAATGCGCCTACGGGCGCGTCTGCGCCACGCGCCCCTGGACCCCACGCGCGAGTTGGCCATCTCGCGCCGGCTGACGGCCGCGCTGGAGCGCGTCATGGACGTCGAGCGATCGATCGTCGTACGCGGGGCTGACCTCCCGGCCGGTGGGTCGCTGTTGGTGGTAGCAAACCGGGCCGGTGGATGATGGCCGTCAAAGAGTCAGCTCCGACCGACGCTCCCGGTATTGGCCGCCGCGGCGAGTCTTCGGGCAAGACGGTGGCCATCCTCCAATCTAATTACGTGCCCTGGAAGGGATATTTCGATCTGATGGGCGCAGCCGACGAGTTCATCCTCTACGACGACGTTCAGTACACCAAGCACGATTGGCGTAATCGCAATCGGCTGAAGTCGCCAGCCGGCGTCCGCTGGCTTACGATCCCGGTGCAGGTCAAAGGACGCCACGGTCAGCGCATCGACGAGGCGAAGGTCAGCGATCCGGGCTGGTCATCTCGGCACTGGGAGACCATAAGGACATGGTACGGTCGCGCCCCATTCTTCGACTACTACCGGTTGGTCTTGGAAGACATGTATCTGGGTTCATGTGACGACCCGTACCTATCTGAGGTCAATCGGCGTTTTCTCGAGAAGCTTCGCGATCTGCTTGGTATCGCAACCCCTCTCACCCGCTCGAGCGAATATCCTTCAACCGGATGCAGGATCGAGCGCTTGCTCGACATCTGCCACGCCGCTGGAGCCACACGCTATCTTTCCGGGCCGGCCGCACAGAAATATCTCGACATGGACCGCTTTTATGAGGATGGGATCGAGGTTGTTTGGATGAGCTATGACGGGTATCCGGAATACCCACAGCTATATCCGCCGTTCGAGCATCGCGTGAGCGTGTTGGACCTATTGCTCAACGTCGGAGAAGAGGCGCCGCTATATATGTTGGGGGGTCAATGAATCACAAGCCGGTCGTGATCTTTGGGACCGGCACGTTCGCCGAGATGGCTGCTGTCTACCTGAACAGGGATAGCCCGCGCGACGTCTTGGCCTTCACCGTCGACGGCCAGTACGCCAACGCACACAGATTCCATGGCTTGCCATTGATCGCGTTTGACGAGTTTCTAGAAAGCCATCCCCCCGACCGAGTCGACCTGCTTGTTGCCATCGGATACAGTCAAGTCAACGGTATAAGGCAGTCCGTCTACGAACGATGCGGAGACTTGGGATATGGGTTCGTCACATACGTCAGCTCAAAGGCTTGCGTCATGAGCGATGAGGACATCGGAGAGAATACGTTCATATTTGAGGCATCCGTGATACAGCAAGCTGTGACGATCGGCAACGATGTGATCGTGTGGGCCGGCAGTCACATCGGTCACCACAGCCGTATCGAGGATCACTGCTTCATCGCCCCTTGCGCAGCCATCTCGGGCAACGTGGTTGTTCGAGAACGCTCATTCGTCGGGCTGAACGCTACCTTGCGCGACGGCATAACCGTCGGTCGAAAATGCGTTATCGGAGCAGGAGCGGTCGTTCTGCGCGACCAAGAGGACGGCACCGTGTTGGGCTCTACGACGACCGCTGCCCACCCGAGAAAGAGTTGGGAGCTCCGCAACATCTGAAATCTTGTCGAGTCAAATGAACCACCCGCCTCCGCGGCGCGGGCTGCGAAGTCATCCCGCAAGCGCGCTGCCGAGCCGCGCGAGCGCCTGCTCGATCTCCGCCGCCGAGACCGTCAGCGGCGGCAGCAGCCGCACGGTGCTCGGACCCGTCGCATTGACGACCAGGCGCTCGTCCAGCAGCGCCCTGCGTACGACCTCGGGCGCGGGGACGTCAAGCTCGCAAGCGAGCATCAACCCCCGTCCGCGCACCGCCAGCACGTGCGGGAGTGCCGCCAGGCCATCGGCCAGCCGTGCCCCGAGCTCGCGCACGCGGCCGAGCAGCGACCGGTCGTCGGTCAACTCGAGCGCCGCGAGCGCCGCCGATGCCACGACCGGTCCGCCGGCGAAGGTCGAGCCGTGGTCGCCCGGTCCCAGCACGTCGCCGTACGCGGGAGCGGTGACGAGCGCGCCGATCGGCAGGCCGCCACCGAGCGCCTTGGCGCTTGTCAGCAGGTCGGGCACCACCGGCGTCTGCTGGTAGGCCCACAGGCTGCCGGTGCGACCCATCCCCGTCTGGACCTCGTCGAGCACGAGCAGCGTGCCGTACTCGTCGCAGGCGCGGCGCGCCGCGACCAGCAGCTCGTCTGAGAGCACGTGCACTCCGGTCTCGCCCTGGATCGGCTCGAGGATCAGCGCGGCGGTGCGCTCGCCGATCGCCGCTTCGATCGCCGCGGGCTCGGGCGCGACGGCGCGAAAGCCCGGCACCAGCGGCGCGAACGGCGCCTGCTTTGACTCCTGCGGCGTGGCCGACAGGGCGCCGTAGGTGCGGCCGTGAAAGCCGCCGAGCAGCGAGACGACCTCTCCCCCGGGCCTTGCCTTGCGCGCCAGCTTGATCGCCGCCTCGTTTGCCTCGGCGCCGGAGTTGCACAGGAAGACCTTGCCACCGAGGCTCGACTGCGCCAGGCGCTCGGACAGGCGCATCGCCGGCTCGGTGTAATAGAGGTTGCCCACGTGCACCAGCCGCCCGACCTGCTCGCGCACCGCCGCGACCACGTCGGGGTGGCAGTGGCCGAGGTTGGTCACCGAGATGCCGCAGAGGAAGTCGAGGTACTCCTCGCCCTGTGCGTCCCACAGGCGCGTGCCCTCACCGCGGACGAACTGGACGGGGAAGCGCGCGTAGGAGGGGACGACCGAGCCGCGCTCGAGAGCCTGAAGCTCGGCGAGGCTCATGCGGCCGCTTGGATCTTCGTGCCGATGCCCGCATCGGTGAACAGCTCCAACAGCAGCGAGTGCTCGACGCGGCCGTCGACGATGTGCGCCGAGTTGACGCCGCCGGCGATCGCCTGCACGCACGCCGCGAGCTTCGGACGCATCCCGCCGCTGAGGGTCTCGAGCTTGGACTGGACCTCGCGGTCGGTCGCCTGGCCGATCAGCGAAGCGGGGTCCTGCGGGTCGGCAAGCCAGCCGACGACGTCGGTGAGGAAGACGATCTTGTAGGCGCCGAGCGCCGCCGCCACCGCTCCCGCGGCCTCGTCGGCGTTGACGTTGTAGGAGGCGCCCTCCCAGTCGGCGCCGACCGAGGCGATCACCGGGACGTAGTCGCTTGCGACGTGGCGCAGCACGTCGACGTTGACGCGCTCGATCTGCCCGACGAAGCCGATGTCCTCGCCGCCGGGCGCGGCGCGGCGCGCCACCCTGAACAGGGCTCCGTCGTCGCCGCACAGGCCAACCGCCGGCTGGCCGTGGCGACCGATCCGCAGCACGATTTCCTTGTTGACCTTGCCGACCAGCACCATCTTTGCGACCTCGACGGTGGCGGCGTCTGAGACGCGCAGCCCCGCGACGAACTCGACGGGCATGCCCAGGCGCTGCATGTAGGTGGTGATGTCCGGGCCGCCGCCGTGCACGACGATCGGGTTCAGACCCACGTACTTGAGCAGCACGACGTCGCGCGCGAACTCCTCGCGCAGGCGCTCGTCCTCCATCGCCGCGCCGCCGTACTTGATCACGACCGTCTTGCCGTGGAACTCGCGGATATAGGGCAGCGCCTCCAGCAGCGTGGCCACGTCGCGCATCGCGGGGTCTCCCGTCATGTCGTGTACTCGGCGTTGATACGGACGTACTCATACGACAGGTCGGAGAAGAAGACCTCCGTCTCGGCGCCGTCGCCTGGCAGCGTTATCTCGTACTCGACCTCGTCGCGCTCGAGCGCCGGGCGCAGGCGGCGCTCGACCTCGTCGGTGTCGAGCACCGCCGCCCCGGCCGAGCACACCTGCACCCCCTCGATCGAGACGTCGAGGGGAATGTGGCCCCCGCCGCCCGCCTGGGCGCCCAGCGCACCACCGATCGCCTGCACGATCCGGCCCCAGTTGGGGTCACCGCCGTACAGGGCAGCCTTGACCAGTGGCGAGTTTGCCACCGCGCGTGCGGCGGTCTCCACGAGAGTTTGCTCTCCCCCGTGTACGACCACGCGAGCGATCCGCTTGGCGCCCTCGCCGTCGGCGACCATCAGGATCGCCAGCTGGCGCATTAGGGCATCGAGCGCCTCGCCGAGGCGCAGCTCGTCCTCGCTCTCGGGCGCGACTCTCAGGCCAGCCGCACCGGAGCAGATCAGCGCCGCCGTGTCGTTGGTGGAGAGCTGGCCGTCGACCGAGCAGCGGTCGAACGAGCGCTTCAGGCACACCGACAGCAGCAGCTCGGCCGTCTCGGGGGCCAGCTCGGCGTCGGTCTGCACGAAGCAGAACATCGTGGCGAAGCGCGGCGAGATCATCCCGGCGCCCTTGCACTGCGCGCTCAGGCGCACCTCACCGGAGGGCAGATCGACGGCAAGGTTGGCGCGCTTCTCGAAGGCGTCGGTCGTCTGGATCGCCTGCTGGAAGCTCGCGTCGCCGCCGCGGTCGAGCAGCTTGTGGGCGTCCAGGATGCCGCTGAGCGCCTTCTCGACCGGCAGATAGTCGCTGATACCGCCGGTCGAGCCAAGCAGGACCTCGCTTGGGTCGACGCCGAGGGCAATCGCGGCGGCGCCCTGGGTCTTGGCGGCGTCGTCGATGCCCCGTTTGCCCGTGGCGGCGTTGGCACAGCCTGAGTTGGCGAGGATCGCTCGCAGCGCGCCGAGCTTGCAGCGCTCTCGACTGAGCATCACGGGCGCCGCGGGCGCCGCGGTATCGGCGAAGCGCGCGGCGCTGATCGGCTCGGAGGCGTCGCACACGAGCAGGCCCAGATCGGGGTTGCCCGAGGGCTTTATCCCGCAGGCCACCCCGGCGGCGCGAAAGCCCTGCGGCAGGCCGGCGCCGGGGCCGAGCTCGCGCACGTGCGCCGGACACTCCACCCAGCGCGATCCGAAGAAGGGGCTCGGCGGGCCCGCCGCTGGCCCGATCGGGGATGCGAGCGCAGCGAGTGTCCCCCTACTCGGGCGATCGCCCCACACGTCCCGGCCGGCGCTCACGAGCCGCTCCGACACACGTAGGGGAGCTCTGGCGTCCTTGCGCTCATGCGATTCCCATACCCTCGTCGTAGCCGTACATCAGGTTCAGGCACTGCACCGCCTGCGCCGAGGTGCCCTTCCACAGGTTGTCGATCGCCGAGAGCACCACCACCTTGCCCGTGTGCTCGCTGACCGCCACGTGCAGGCGACAGACGTTGGTCTCGCGCACGTCGCGCACCTCGGAGGGCTCGGGGGCGATCTCGACGAAACGCTCGCCCGCGTAGGCGTCCTCGTACATGACGTCGAGCTCGTCCTGCTCGAGCGCGCGCGTCGGGGTGACGTAGCAGTCGACCAGCTCGCCCTGGTCGAGCGGGACCAGGTGCGGGGTGAACTGGACGCGCAGGTCGGCAAGGTGACGGTCGAGGGCCGCGAGCTGCTCCTCGATCTCCGGCGTGTGGCGGTGGTGGACGATCTTGTACGGGACGATGTTCTCGCCGCTGCGCGAGAAATGGGTCTGCCAGCTCGCGCCGCGACCGGCGCCGGACAGCCCCTGCTTGGCGTCGATCACCACGTCGGCGATCAGACCGGCGCGGGCCAGCGGCGCCAGGGCCAGCAGCGAGGCGGTCGGGTAGCAGCCGGGGGTCGCCACCAGCCGTGCGCCGGCCACCGACTCGCGGTGCAGCTCCGGCAGGCCGTACACCGCCTGCTCGATCAGCTCAGGATGCGGGTGCTTGCCGTAATAGGCCTCGTAGGTGGCCAGCTCGCGCAGGCGAAAGTCGGCCGAGAGATCGCAGACGCGCACGCCGCGCTCGCGCAGGGCCGCCACCACCGGGGCCGCGGCGGCGTGCGGGTAGGCGACGATCGCCGCGTCGACGGCCGCGTGGCGGTCGAGGTCGAGCTCCTGCAGCTCCAGCGGCACGCGGTAGCGCGGGTACAAACGATCGAGCCGCTTGCCGGCGTCGGCGCGACCGGTGACGGCGACCAGCTCGAACTCGGGATGGCGCCAGAGCAGGTCCGCCGCGAGCGCGCCGGCAAAGCCCGTAGCGCCAGCGACCAGGGCGCTAGGCACGCAGCTCACCGCCCAGCTCTTCGAGCGCCTGCACGATCCGCTCGCGCAGCGGCACCACGTCGGCGTCGCTGAGGGTGCGATCGGCCGCGCGGAAGGCGAGCGCGAGCGCGAGCGAGCGGCGGCCCTCCCCCACCTGCTCGCCCTCGTAAACGTCGAACACCTGCACGTCCGCCAGCAGCTCGCCGCCGGCCGCGCGCACGAGCTCCAGCGCCCTCGCCGCCGGGACCTCGGCGGGGAGCACGACCGCGAGGTCCTGGCGCAGCGCCGGGTAGGAGATGACGTCTCGATAGCCGCGCTCGAGCCTGGCCTGTGCGAGCACGGAGTCCAGGTCGAGCTCGAACACCGCGAGCCGCTCCAGGTCCCACTCGCGCGCGACCAACGGGTGCAACTCGCCGAGCCAGCCCACCACCCCTGAGCCGCAGCGCACCACTGCGGAGCGGGCCGGGTGAAGGAATGGCTGGGGCGCGTGGGCGCACTGGAAGGACACCAGCAGGGCATCGCCGAGCGCTTCGAGCACGCCCTTGGCCGCGAAGTAGTCTGCCACCGGCGGGTCGGGCGCGCCCCACGTCGGCGGCGCCAGGCGTCCTGCCAGCAGCACCGCCAGCGACGGGCGTTCGACCACGCCCGTCTCGCCGCGACCGGCGCTCGCGGCGCCCGCAGCCGCCTCGACCGTGCCCGCTGCCGCGGCCTGCGCTGGTACGCCCGCGCCGGTCTCGGCGAGCGCGAACACCGTGCCGGTCTCGAACAGGCGCAGGTCGGCCGCGCCACGCGCAACGTTGTGGGCGGCGACGTCCAGCAGCGAGGCCAGCAACGTCGTGCGCAGCAGCGACTGCGCCTCGGAGAGCGGGTTCTCAAGGACGGGGGCTCGGCGGCGCGGATCGTCCTCGGGCAGTCGCAGTCGGTCGAGCGTGGCGGCGGCGGCGAAGGTCCAGCCGACCGCCTCGTACAGGCCGCGTCCGACCAGCGCGTCGACCGCGCGGCGGCGCAGGCGCTGGCGCTCGCTCAGGCGACCGTAGGCGCCGCGGCGCGCGGGAAGCGTCGCCGGCAGCGACTCCAACCCCGCGATCCGGGCGACCTCCTCGACCAGGTCGGCCTCGCGGGTGACGTCGTGGCGCCGAACCGGGGGAACCGTCGACTCCAAACCGTCGTCGGTCTCAGCCACGCCGAAATCGAGCGCGCTCAGGATCTCCGCTTGGCGCTCGCGCGCTACCGGCATGCCGAGGATCGCCTCCACGCGGCGCTCGCGCAGCTCGATCGTCGCCTGCTTGAACATCCAGCCAGCCGGTGCGGCGCCCACGTCGATCGTGCCGGGGAGCAGACGCGCACCGCACAGCTCGACCATCAGTCGGGCCGCGACGGCCTGGGCGTAGAGGCACTGCTCGGGCGCTAGACCCTTCTCAAACCGCGTGGAGGCCTCGCTGCGCAGGCCGAGTATCCACGAGGTGCGGTGGATGTTCGGCCCGCTCCAATTGGCGACCTCCATCAACACCCGCGTGGTGTCCTCGTGGACCTCGGAGCGCTCGCCGCCCATGATCCCCGCAATCGAGGTCGGGCCCTCGTCGTCGTCGATCACCACCATCTCGCCGTCCAGGACCCGTTGCTGCCCGTCGAGTGTCGTGACCGCCTCGCCGGCGCGCGCGCGCCGCACAGTGAGCCTGGCACCGGCCACGCGATCGAGGTC
>DATASE010000047.1:0-30425 GCA_036269375.1 Solirubrobacteraceae bacterium | reverse complement strand
CGGATCTGTCGTTGCGGCCGGCGCATGCGCCGGCCGTCGGACGGTGCATGCACCGTCCGAGCCGCGGCCGCATGCGGCCGCGGTCGATCCGCACATGTGCGGATCGATCCGGGTCGTACACGTACGACCCGGTCCCGCCGACGACTCATTTACCGCTCAGCACGAATGTTCGGGTAATTGTGTGACGCAAACCACCCGCAGTGACGGTTGCGATCGCGATCGTCACCGTCAGCCGTCGTCCCCGTCGCAGCGCCTGTCTGACCCGTGCGTCGAGCACAAGCAGCAGCCGCGAGCGGCCCGTCGCCGGTTTGGCGCGGACCAGCCGCGCAACGCGCAGTGCACGCGTCCGGCCGCGTCCGCCGGCGCCGAGTTGTACCGCGGGCACGGTCGCGCTCGCTTCGACGCGCTCGAGGGGAGCTGAGAGTGAGAGGGCGAGCGAGAGCAGGTCGCCGCGCCGGGTGATGCTCAGCAGCCGCGCCGCGCGGCCCGCTGCGCCGGTCGGATGCGCGGTGGGCGCCGGCGGTGGTGAGGGCGGGGGCAACAGCGGGTCGGGTTGTTTGACGAGCGTGTTCGGCGTTTCGGTCGTACCGCCGCCTTTCCCGCCGCCGGTTGTTTCGACGGACGGTTGGGAGCCCGTCGAGAAGGTGCGGTCGGCGCCGTAGGCGGTTCCGTAGGCGGTGAGGGCGACCAGGCGGAAGTGGTAGGTGCTCGCTTCGGCGAGCCCACTCACCTTCTGTGTCGCCGTCACCGCACCGGTCCCAGCACCGGCGTCGATCGGGCTCGTGCGCCTGCCGTATGTTTCGCTCTTGCCGTATTCGAAGAGATATTCGGTACTCGTCCCGCCCGGATCGACGCTGCCGACGAGCGTCGCGCTGCGATAGTCGACGGCTTCGGCTGCACCGGTTTGCACAAACGGTTCTTCGGCGGTGGCAAAGGTCTGGTCGGCGCCGTAGGTGGTCCCGTATTCGTTGATGGTGACGACACGGTAGTGGTAGTTGGTGTGGGCGTTCAGGTTCCCGACCCGTTCGCCTTCTTCGAGCGTTTCGTCGCCTTCGCCGTAATACTGTTCCGCCGTCTTCTGGTCGTAGGCTTCGCTGGTGCCGTATTCGAAGTAGTAGTGAGTGGGTGAGTTTTTGGCTTTCAAGCTGGCGTTGAGCTGCGCTTCGGCGTAGCCGACGAAAGTCGCCGGCAGGGTGGCAGCTTCCGGTGGCCCCGCGGTCGAGAACGCCCCCTCTTCGCCGGCGCTCGTCCCGCGGCTGCTCGTAGCGACCAATCTGTAGTAGTAGCGAGTGTCCTGCTGCAGCCCGGAAATCGTCGCATTCACACCGACGATGCCGATGCCCGAGCCGGCGCTCGTTTCAGCCGTCTTCGACCCGAACGCCTTGCTGGTGCCGTATTCGAAGTAATACGACGTTTGGTCGCCCCGCCGGTTCGACCGAGCCGTGCAGGTCCGCCGAGGTTGCGCGAATACCCGTCGCCGCTTCGGTCCAGGTTTCCACGTAGTAGGGAATCGTGAATTCGTGGTTGTTGCCGACCACAGTCCCGTCGGCCGTGGTGAGCACCACCCGCCAGTCGTAGTGGACGCCGTGCTGCAGCCCAGTGAGCGTGGCCTGCACGTGAACCTCTCCCCAGGTCGGGGGGAGGGTGGTTTCCGGCGTGCTCTGGCCGTAGGCGGTGCTGGTCCCGTATTCGAAGCGATAGTGAGCTTCCAGCCCGCAGGGCTCGAGGTCGGATTTGAGCATCTCCGATTCGAGTGTCAGGTTGGTGTTGCCTTCGTAGGATTCGCGGGTGTAGGGCCCGATCGGGGCGCGGGCGGGAGCGTCGTCTTCGACCGCGCACGCGTTCTTTGAGTCGTCCCACAGCGCGTTGACCAAGGCGCCGTCGGCCATGTGCTGCGAGTTGAGCGAGTTGCAGACGTCGGCGATCTCTTCGGCGCCGCTGCGCCAGCCGTTGCCGGTCGGGTCGGTGACGCTCTCGGCGTACTCGTGCGAGAGGGTCTTCGACGAATAGCACCCGAACTTGCCGCCGGTGTCGATCAGGGCGGCGTAGGCCCCGACTTCGCGAGCTGAGTTGTGTTCGGTTTCAAAAGCTTCGTGCCAGCCGCAGGTGCGCAGGAAGAATTCGCTGGAGGGATAGCTGGCGCCCGGTTCGGGCAGCACGGCAAAGACCGTGTTCGCCGCCATGTCGCCGTACGCCGATTTGACGATTTCCGCTGCCTCGGTGCGAAAGGCTTCCGCTTCGAGCTCGCCCGGGAGCGCTCGGGTGTCGTCGTAGGTCTCGACGCGCGGAGCGTCGAGCGGGGGACCGGCGGAGATCGGTCCTTCGACGCTGCTGTATTGGCCGAGCAGCGCTTGGTAGCCAGAGCCGGCCAACCCGTCGGCCATCGCTTCCAGTTCGCCGCGCAGTTCGACCCCGCGCCCGGACCCCCAGCCCTTTCCCCAGAAGATCAGCACGAGCTTCGGTTCGTTCTCCACGGGTCCGCCGTCGTAGGTGAGGGCCTGCCCGCTCACGCTCGGCTGCGCGGCCCCAGGCGAGCTTGGTTGGGCTGCGTGCGCACGCGCCGCTCGTGGCGTGGCTGGCGTAGCGGCCGATACGGCCGGGTCGAAGTGCACCCATCGACCGCTCCTGGCCCAGGCCGGGAGCGGCACGCCGGGCGCCAGCCCATCGGCCGCGCGCGCGGAGTCGCTGCCGAGCGTCAGGGCGGCCGGCATGACCAGCGCGAGCGCCAGCAGCACCACGAGCGTCAGCCGGAGGGTCGCCACTCGCCGGTCGTGCTCGTCGGCACTGTGCTCTGCTCGCCCGCTCATCAACCTCCCCCGTACGCCCTATGAGCTTACTCTCAGGCCCCTGACGCGGCAAGCGCCCGAAACGCGGTAAGCGCCTGAAAACGGGTAAGCGCCCGAAGCGCGTCAGGCGGTGCGGCGACGGTCAAACGTCGATCGTGGCCATGCTCGCGTAGCGCTCGCCCGCTGTGAGGCCGGCCGGGATCGCCTCGTCGATCTGCGCGAGCTCCCGTGCGCTCAGCTCGATCGCCGCGGCGGCGACGTTCTCCTCCAGGTAGGTGCGGTGCTTGGTGCCGGGGATCGGGACGACGTCATCGCCCTGGGCGAGCACCCAGGCGAGCGCCAGCTGCCCGGCGCTCACCTGCTTCTCGCGCGCGATCTCCTCGATCCGCGCCACCAGCGCCAGGTTCTGCTCGAAGTTGGCGCCCTGGAAGCGGGGATGGTGGCGGCGGAAGTCGTCCTCGGGCAGGTCCTCCGGTTTGCGGTACTTGCCCGACAGGAAGCCGCGCCCGAGCGGCTAGTAGGCGACGAAGCCGATCCCCAGCTCGCGCACGGTCGGCAGGATCTCTGACTCGGGGTCGCGCGACCACAGCGAGTACTCGGTCTGCAGCGCCGTGATCGGATGCACGGCGTGCGCACGACGGATCGTCTGCGGCGACGCCTCGGAGAGCCCCAGATGGCGCACCTTGCCCTGCGCGACCAGCTCGGCCATCGCACCGACGGTCTCCTCGATCGGCACCGTCTTGTCGACGCGGTGCTGGTAGTAGAGGTCGATGTGATCGACGCCGAGCCGCTCGAGCGAAGCTTCGCAGGCGCGGTGCACGTACTCAGGCTTGCCGTTGATCCCGACCCAGCTGCCGTCCTCGCGCCGCTCGTTGCCGAACTTCGTCGCCAGCACGACCTGCTCACGGCGGCCCGCGATCGCGCGGCCGACGAGCTTCTCGTTGGTGAAGGGCCCGTACATGTCGGCGGTGTCGAGCAGGGTGACGCCGAGCTCGAGCGCGCGCCGGATCGTGGCGATCGCCTCGCCCTCGTCGGAGCGTCCGTAGAACTCGCTCATCCCCATGCAGCCGAGCCCCAGCTCGGAGACGGCAAGGCCCTGGCCAAGCGTGCGCGTCTTCATCGGCTTCTCCTTCGGTTGGTTTGTGGTGGGCGCCACCCACCTCGCTACCCGCTGCGGCCGACGATAGCCGCGCGTGGCGGCGGCCGCTCAGGTGTCCTTGAAACGGTGGCGCCGGCCGGTCATCTCGCCGCGCACGCGATTCACACGGCGCAGCTCGCGCACGTCGTCGTCGATCGCCGGCTGGCGCTCGGCGCCGAGCAGGTCGGGCTCCAGCCGCTGGCGAACGAGCTCGCCCGCGATCGCGTCGACGCGCTCGGCGCCGGCGCCGGGCCGCGAGCTGACCAGGCGCTCCAACCGCTCGTTGCAGAACAGCAGCCCGACCCCGTCGTCGGCTGCCCAGCCGCCCGCGAGCGCACCCGAGCGCACGCACGCAAGGAACACGGGCAGCCGGTCGGGCTGGCCGTCGGCGTGCACGCTCAGCGAGCCGGGCAGCAATCCGAGCCCGGCGATCGGCTCGGGCGTGCCCCCGGATCGGGTGACGCCGCCCTCAAACCAGCACATCGCCCCTGCCGAGAGCCCGGCCATCACCACGCCTGTTCGCCACGCCGCAACGAGGATCCGGTCGAGCTCGTGCGCGCGCCAGATCGCCAGCAGATTGCGCATCGACCCGCCGCCGACGTAGACGATGTCCTGTGCCAGCACGACGTCTTCGAGCGACCCCTGCAGCTCGTCCAGGCGAAACAGCGACACGTGCCTGGGCACGCAGTCGCGCCCGCCGTAGCGGTCGTAGAAGGCGTTGATCTGCGCCGGCGTGTCGCCCGAGGCGGTCGGCAGGAACAGGATCTTCGGCCGGGGCGCGGGGGAGAGGGTGAGCAGGTAGTCGTCGAGCAGCGGGTTGGTCGGCTCCATCGTGAAGCCGCCGCCGCCCATCGCGAGGATCCTCCGGCGCGGCGCGCTCACGCCAGTGCGACCGCCCGCGCGCCCGACACCCGCGCCTGCCGGCCCGCGCCGCCGCGTCTGCCGCCGCGCTCCTCATCGCCGGCGCTCGCACCCAGGAAGCGGACCTCCAGCGCCCGCTCGGCGACCTTGCCGGCCGCTCGGCGCACGTGAAACGCCCCGCCGCGCTCGCGCGAGCTGACGACCCGGTGCAGCTCGGTCTCCTTGAAGTGAAGCGCCACCCCGTCGTCGGCGGCGTAGCCGGCGCGCATCCCGGCGCCGACCAGCTCGTGGTACTCGGCCCGCCGCGCGGGCTCGGCGTCGTAGTGGACGCAGTTGGAGTACGGCAGCAGCCCGAGACCGCGGACGCTGCGTGGTGGCCCGTGAAAGGCGCTCAGCGCCTCGGAAAACCAGCACAGCGACCCGGCCGAAGGCCCACACAGGACGATCCCGCGTTGCCAGCACTCGCGCAGCACGCGGTCGAGCCCGTGCGCGCGCCAGACGCCGAGCATGCTGACGACGTTGCCGCCGCCGACGTAGATCAGATCCTGCTCGAGCAGGTGGGCGGCGAGGTCGTCCTCGACGCCGCGCCCGCCCTGGTCGCGGCGGAACATCGAGATGTGGCTGGCCTCGCAGTGCGCCGAGAAGCGCCGGTAGAAGCGCACCACGTAGTGGTCGGCGTCGCCGGAGGCGGTCGGCAGGAAGCAGACGCGCGGCCGGCGCGAGCGCAGCAACGAGAGGATGTAGTCGTCGATCAGCCTGCCGTCCCTCTCCATCGAGAAGCCACCGCCGCCGAGGGCCACGATCTGCGGTGTGCGCGCGCGCATCGACACTCCCCACCTGCCTGACTCGAAGGTCCGTTGCGACAATGGTGCCCGGTTGCGACCGAAGCGACCATCGACGGGCGCACAAGATCGCGCGGCGCTGTGTGGACAGCCACACAAAAGAGTCTGCCGAGAACGATAGACTTTGGCCGGCCAGCCAGTATCGCCTCGCCTACAGACGCCTTCGCCTACCAGACGCCTCGCCTGCAGAACCGTCTGTCTCCTCAGACCTTTCGCCCCGATGCCACCCACAGCCCAGACGACCGAGCCAGAGCGCCGCGAAGGCGAGATCGAGCACGTCGACGTCCTGATCGTCGGCGCGGGCTTGTCGGGCATCGGCGCCGCCTGCCACTTCGAGCGTCGCCTGCCCGGCAAGAGCTACGCGATCCTCGAGGCGCGCGATTCGCTCGGCGGCACCTGGGACCTGTTCCGCTACCCGGGCATACGATCGGACTCGGACATGTACACGCTCGGCTACGTCTTCAAGCCGTGGCGCGAGGCGAAGTCGATCGCCGATGGCGGCTCGATCCTGAGCTACATCCAGGAGACCGCGGAGGAGAACGGGATCGGCGAGCGGATCCGCTTCGGCCACCGCGCCGTGCGCGCCAGCTACGACAGTCAGACGTGCCGCTGGACCGTGACGGTCAACCGCACCGCGACCGGCTCGAGCGCGGCCGCCGGTGGCGAGGAGGTCGACGGCGGACAGGAGGGGGAGAGCGTCGCCATCAGCTGCTCGTTCCTGTTCATGTGCACCGGCTACTACCGCTACGACGAAGGCTTCACGCCGCAGTTCGCGGGCCAGGAGCGCTTCGCCGGGACGATCGTCCACCCCCAGCACTGGGACGAGAGCCTGGACTACGGCGGCAAGCGCGTGGTGGTGATCGGCAGCGGCGCCACCGCCGTGACCTTGGTGCCCGCGATGGCCGAGCGCGCCGAGCACGTGACGATGCTGCAGCGCTCGCCCACCTATGTGGTCTCGTTGCCGGGCGAGGACCCGATCGCCGGCTGGCTGCGACGCCGGTTGCCAAACCGCGCGGTGTACCCGATCGTGCGCTGGAAGAACGTGCTGCTGACGATGCTGAGCTTCCAACTCTCGCGGCGGCGTCCGGCGATGATGAAGGCCTTCCTGCGCAAGCGCCTGCAAGCCCTGCTGCCTGAGGGCTATGACGTCGACACCCACTTCACGCCGAGCTATGACCCGTGGGACCAGCGCCTGTGCCTGGTGCCCGACTCGGATCTGTTCGAGGCGCTCGGCCAGGGCAGCGCGTCGGTCGTCACCGACCACGTCGAGTCCTTCACCGAGACCGGCATCCGCCTGCGCTCCGGCGCCGAGCTGCCGGCCGAGGTGATCGTCACCGCCACCGGCCTGAACCTGCTCGCGCTCGGCGGCATCGAGCTGGCGGTCGACGGGCGCGAGATCGAGCTCGGACAGACGATGTCCTACAAGGGCATGATGCTCTCCGGGGTGCCCAACCTGGCCTTCGCGGTCGGCTACACCAACGCCTCCTGGACGCTCAAGTGCGACCTGACCTGCGAATACGTCTGCCGCCTGCTCGCGCACATGGACGCGCACGGCTACGCGCAGTGCGTGCCCCAGAATGACGATGCGAGCGTGGAGCCGCTGCCGTTCATCGACTTCTCCTCGGGCTACGTGCAGCGCGCCATCGCCGCCTTCCCCAAGCAGGGCTCAAAGCGCCCGTGGCGGCTCTACCAGAACTACGCGCTTGACGTCCTCACGCTGCGTCGCGGCTCGGTCGCCGACGAGGCGATGCGCTTCTCGCGCCGGCCCGTGCAGGCGCCGGCCGCCGCGCGCGAGCCGGTCGCGGTCTGAGCGGCCGCGCGGCTCGCGATGAGCGACTCGCCGATCGGCCGCGTCGTTCGCGTCGCGGGCCGCCACGACCTATGGCTGCGACCGCTCGTGGCCGACGACACCCCCGAGCTGCTGCGCGTCCACGCGACCCCCGGCGTCGTTCGCTTCTGGGGCGAGCCCGAGGACGGCTTCCCGTTCGCCGACGAGCCCGAGCAGACGCGGCTGACGATCGTCCTGGACGGCCGCGCCGTCGGCCTGATCCAGTTCTGGGAGGAGGCCCATCCCCGCTACCGTCACGCGACCATCGACCTGTTCTTGGACCCGTGTGTGCACGGCCGGGGCATAGGCACCGAGGCACTGCGGCTGCTGGTTGAGCACCTGACCCGAGAGCGCGGCCATCACCGCCTGACGATCGACCCGGCCGCCGACAACCCGGCGGCGATCCGCAGCTATGAGAAGGCCGGCTTTCGCGCCGTCGGCGTGATGCGCCGCTACGAGCACCGCGGCGGCGAGGACTATCGCGACGCGCTGCTGATGGAGCTGGTGGTGGAGTAGCTCTCACGCGAGTGGGGTTCGCCTGTGAGGGCGGGAGGGCCCGTAGGGCCTCTCCCGCGGTGGAGCGGCGAGATCCTCCCGAGGACCGATGAGATCGTGAACGTCCGACGGTCATGGGTTCAGAGGCGCCGTGATGGCGGATAACCTGCGAGCGATGGGAGCCGAGATGAGCCGAGACGAAGACCGCACCCGCTGGCTGACGCTCTACGTGCTGTGCGTGGGGATGCTGATGATCGTGCTCGACGTGACCGTGGTCAACGTCGCGCTGCCGACGATCCAGGAAGACCTTCACTTCACGCCGTCGAGCCTTGCGTGGGTGGTCAATGCCTACCTGATCGCCTTCGGCGGCCTGCTGCTGCTGGCGGGCCGCTTCGGCGACCTGCTCGGCCGAGCGCGGATGTTCTTCTACGGCGTTGCGCTGTTCACGGCCGCCTCGCTGATGTGCGGTCTTGCCTGGAGCCAGACCGTGCTCGTCGCCGCGCGCTTCGTGCAGGGGATCGGCGGGGCGATGACCTCGGCCGTGATCCTCGGGATGATCGTGACGATGTTTCCGCAGCCGCGCGAGCAGGCCAAGGCGCTCGGGGTGTACGCGTTCGTCGCCTCGGCTGGGGGCTCGGTCGGCCTGCTCGCCGGTGGCCTGCTCACTCAGGCGCTCGACTGGCACTGGATCTTCTTCGTCAACCTGCCGATCGGGATCGCCACGATCGTCATGGCGCGCCGCCTGCTCGAGCGCGACCCCGGCATCGGGATGGCGCAGGGGGCCGACGTGCCGGGCGCCGTGCTGGTCACAGCGGCGCTGATGCTAGGCGTCTACACGATCGTCAAGCCGGCGGCCGAGAAGGGCTGGGGCGCGTCTGAGACGCTGCTACTTGGCGCCGGATCGCTCGTGCTGCTTGCGGCCTTCGTAGCGCGCGAGGCGACCGCCCGCCAGCCGTTGATCCCGTTGCGGATCTTCCGTTCGCGCACGCTGACCGGCGCCAACCTGATCCAGATCTTCTCGATCGCCGGGATGTTCGGCGTGTTCTTCCTCGGCGCTCTCTACCTGCGCAAGGTGCTGGGTTATGACGCCCTGCAGATCGGCCTGGCGTTCCTGCCGACGACGATCGCGATGGGCACGATGTCGATCCGCTTCTCCGAGCCGATCATCAGCCGCTTCGGCGCTCGGGCGACGCTGCCGCCCGGTCTTGGGATCGCAGCCGGCGGGTTGGCCCTGTTCGCGCTCGCGCCGGTGCACGCCAACTACCTGACGCAGGTGATGCCAGCGCTGCTCTTGATCGGCGTGGGCATGGGCGCCTGCTTCCCGGCGCTGATGACGCTGGCGATGGCTGGATCGACGCCGCAGGACGCGGGCCTTGCCTCCGGTCTTGTCAACACCAGCGCCCAGGTGGGCGGTGCGCTCGGCCTGGCGGTGCTCGCGACGCTGTCGGCCTCGCGCACGAGCAAATTGCTGACCAGCGGCCATTCCACCGCGGCGGCATTGACCGGCGGCTACCAGCTGGCGTTCTGGATCGCCGTCGGGCTGGTGCTGCTCGGCATCGCGATCGCGCTGACGGTGGTGCCCAAGCCGAGCGCGATCGCCGCGGGCCCGGCGATGGAGCTCGCGCCAGCCGCTACAGTGGAGTGACCCAGTCGAGCGTGTGCCTCGATCCCAGTGTCGGCGCTCGTTGTCTTTGCCTAGCAATCTCCGCGTCCGCAGGACGCGAACAACGGAGGAAGCGGAGATGGCCGCACGGACCGCCCCGAGTCACATGCCCCAGGGGACGGCGCCCCGGTGACGGCATCTGGACCGGCGCTTCCCGACGACGCGCTCGCGATCGAGCACGAGACGCTCGACCGGCTCGCAAACGCGATCGTGACGATCGTGCCGGTCGCCCTGCTGGGCCTGGCTGTGTGGTTGGCCTGGGGCGGGACGCTTCACTGGCAGGACCTCGCGGTGCTCGCGGCCGTGTACCTGCTCAGCGGGGTGGGGATTACCGTCGGCTACCACCGCCTGTTCACACATCGCAGCTTCAAGACGACCCGGTTCGTGCGAGCGGCGTTTGCGATCCTCGGCTCCGCCGCTGTCGAGGGCCCCGTGATCGAGTGGGTCTCCACCCACCGCAAGCACCATCGCTTCAGCGACCGCGACGGCGACCCGCACTCCCCCCACACCGACCACGGACCCGGCTGGCGCGGTGCGCTGCGCGGTCTGTTTCACGCGCACGTCGGCTGGATGTTCCGCGGCGGCGATCGCGCTCACCCCGAGCGCTACGCCAAGGACCTGCTGGCCGACCGCTCGCTGCGCGTGATCGACCGCCTGTTCGGCGTGTGGGTGCTCGCCGGCCTGGCGCTGGCCTTCGGGCTCGGGGTCGCGCTGACGGGAACGATCGCCGGTGGGCTGACCGGAATGCTGTGGGGCGGGGCGGTGCGGATTCTGATCCTCCATCACGCGACCTTCTCGATCAACTCGCTCTGTCACTTCTTCGGGCGCCGGCGCTTTCGCACCGGCGACGAGTCGCGCAACCTGGCCTGGCTTGCGCTGCCGACCTTCGGCGAGGCGTGGCACAACAACCACCACGCCTTCCCGACCTCCGCGCACCACGGTCTCACGCGCTGGCAGCTCGACCCCGGCGGCTGGCTGATCGACGGGCTTGAGCGCGTCGGACTGGCCTGGGACGTCGTACGGATAGCGCCGGGCGCCCAGCGCGCCAAGCTCGACGCCGCCTGAGGCGCCTTGGCTGCTACGAGCGCGCCGGCCGCGGCGCATAGCGGCGGTGCAGCATGAACGGGTTGCCGTCGGGGTCCCTGAAGAAGGCCATGTGGCAGACCCCCGTGTCGAAGATTTCGCCCTCGAATTGGACCCCGCGATCTTCGAGCGCTTTGCGCGCCTGCTCCACGTCCGCGACGTGCAGAGCAATGTGGTGCCCGCGCACCTGGTGCTCCATCCCCATCTTCTCCGCATCGATCACGCTCAATGTCAGGTTGCCGGTCTCAAACTCGGCGTAGTTGCGCTCTTCCAGGTAGACCGAGCGGGGCAGTCCGAGCTTGTGCTCGTAGAAGTCGACGGCTGTGGGCAGGTCTTTGCTCGACACCGCAACGAAGTCGGTGCCTTCGACGATCGGCTCGGCCATGCTGGCTCCTTTGGGGTTGGGCGACGGGTGCGTGGCGATCTTATGCCTCACGCCCTCACGCGTCGAGCGCCTGCAGGCGTCCCGACTCGATCGCGGCGAGCAGCGCAGCGTGGTCGCGTTCGTTTTGATCGGCGTAGGCCTGCGAGAACGCGACGATCGCCTGGTCGAACACGCCCCCCTTGCCCAGATAGGAGGCGATCGCGACCCAATCGCCAGAACGCGCGTGCGCCCGAGCGAGCGTCCACGCGCACAGGGCACCATAGGCGCGCAGCAGCCTGTAGTCAAGCGCAGCGACTTCGACGCTGAGCTTGCCGTCCCACAGCTGGCGCACGTAGAAGTCGCGCGCCACGCCGTCGACGCCGGTGACCGGCAGCCAGCCGAGCAGGACGTCGCCGGCGGCCTGCATCAGTCGCTGGCCCTCGACCACGCGCTGTCCGTGATTGGAATAGCGCGACGCGCCGGCGTAGTGCTCGAGCACCGACTCCTGCGCTTCCTTGGCCTGCAATACCAGCGGGTCGTCCTGATCACGTCCCTGCAGCAGCAGCACCCACGCGCGCGTGCCGACGCTGCCCACACCGACGACCTTGCGCGCGATCGCCGTGAAGGCGTAGTCGTCGAGCAGTGCTCGGTACTCCTCGGCCAGACTGTCGCGGTAGCCGGCCAGCAGCTCGCTCATGCCGGCGCGCAGCTGATCGCGCTCGTCGCCCTCGAGCAGCTCCTCGATCGGCACGATCAGCGGCGGGACGCTGCGGAAGCGAAGCTCGCCGTCGACGCGCTCGGTCAGCTTGGCCACGGCGCGCATCGAGTCCTTCTCGCGCGCCTTTTGCAGCCGCTTCTCCATCCGGGCCAGCTGCTTGCCGCCGGTCAGCTGCTGCTGGCGGACGATGTCCATCACGTCCTGCGCGTTCAGCTTCGCGTACCAGACCGCGAGGTTGCCCATCTGGGCGAAGCTGCGCATCGACTCGCGGTAGGCTCGCGCCGTCCAAGCCAGCACGTCGGCGATCTCGGACGCGCTGAGGCCGCGCTGGCGGCCCGCAATCCCCATGCTGGCCGCAAGCCGCTTCAGGTCCCACTCGAACGGGCCCGGGCAGGTCTCGTCGAAATCGTTGATGTCGAACAGCAGCTCCCGCTCGGGCGAGGCGTAGATGCCGAAGTTAGACAGGTGCGCGTCGCCGCACAGCTGCACCTGTAGGTCCGAGCTTGGCGCCTCGCCGAGGTCGGCGGCCATCACAGCGGCCGCGCCGCGAAAGAAGGCAAACGGAGAGGTGGCCATGCGCCCGTAGCGGATCGGCAGGAGCTCGGGGACGCGGCTCGTCGCCTGCCCTTCGAGGATCGCGATCGGGTCGCGCCGGTCGGGGGCCGGCTTCCACTCGCCGTGGCTCGAGCGCGGTGTGCGCTCGCGCGCGGCCCGACCCCGCGCCTGGCGCTCGACGATGGTGCTCAGCGGCCTCGAGCCGGCTGCGGTCATGGCCGCTCGGGCGGCTTGGTCGGCGGCGTCGGTGGCGTGTGCGGGCTCGGGGCCGGCGGTGGGCCGTTCGCGGCATGGCCGGAGCTGGGTGGAACGCTCGCGCTCGTCGGCGCGGTGTGCGGCGCACCGAGCATCCCCGGGTGCAGGTGCGCGTCGGGGAACTCGCGAGCCGTCTGGCGGCGTAGCATCTCGGCGCCGAAGAACGCGAGCACGATCACGATCAGAATGCCGAGAATCGTTTTGGTCGCCGCGATCGGACCCCAGGCGAACAGCAGCAACAGCAGCAGGCCGACGGTGCCGAAGGTGAGGTCGGCGCGGTCGCGCAGGTAGGGAGCGATCAGGCGCCGCCCGCTGGTCGCCACGCGGGTCGGTCCGGCGAGCAGCCCCGCGAGGATGATCGCGATGCCGATGAAGACCGTCGACCAGGCGACGTCTGCAAGCACGCTCGTGCCGATCGACCACGCCGCCTGAGCGGCAGGCCTGACCGCTTCGGTGCTGGCAAGCGAGTCGACCACCTTGTTTCCGATCAGGCCGCGCGCGACGACGACGACGAGCCCGACGCCGATGAAGGCAGAGCCGGCCGCGATCAACGTCTGGCGGCGGCGTCCGCGCGCCACGTAGACAGCCAGGGCAAGCAGGACGAACACGATCAACGGCAGCGCGGCCGCCAGCACGCGCAGGAGGTTGACGGCGTTCTGCATCGTCTTCAGCTGGCTGGAGGTGACGATCCTCACCTGCGCCACTTTTTCGGGGATCTTCTGTACCACCGAGGTGGGCGCGCCGACCTTTTCGGCGACTTCGGTAAGCATCGGACGCAGGTCGAGGATCACGGCGCCGCCGCCCGGAGTCTTTATGAACTTGCCTTTGTTCTCGATCAGGCGCACGAACTGAGCGTGGGTGACTTCGTTGGCCTTGCCCCACAGTTCCTGCACCTTGGGCCGTTCGAGCAGGAACAGGATCCCGCGCTGCACCGCGTCGCGCAGCGCTCCGGCGGCCGGCGCCGCCAGCGGCTTCAGTTCGGAGGGGAGCTCTTTCTTCAGTTCTTCGCCGACGTTGACGTTTGCGTACAGCTCGTCGGTCAGGAAGACCGACAGCTGTTCTTTGATCGGTGGGCTGGCGATCAGCTTCTGGTTGGTGCTCTTCCAGTAGCCGGTGTCCAGCAGCTGGCGGTTGGCCCAGACCGCGAACACCGCAACCACGCCGAGCACGCTCGCCACGCCGATCAGCGAGCGCACGAGCCAGCGGTGAGGGGTCGAGCCCACGATCCCAGGCTACGTTCGCGCCCGGACTCGCCGTAACCGTGGTTTCCCGCAACTGGGGTTGTGGGTTTGGCACGTTGGCGGGTGCCGATATCGGTGGGAACCTTGATCGCATGTCCAATTACGAACAACAAGCGCCGGGCGTGGCCGAGCTCGAAGCGGTGGGTCGATCGTGGTGGATCGCACTGCTGCTCGGTCTGATCTCGATCGGCGTGGGAATCCTTGCGCTCGCCTATCCCGGTGAGACGCTCGCCACGATCGCGATCATCTTCGGCGTCTACCTGCTGGTCGCAGCGGTCATCCAACTGGTGCTTGCCTTCGGCGACAGCGAGCGCTCGCGAGCTGCACTGCTGCTCGGCGCCGCCGTCGCCGGCATCGCCGGCCTGCTGGTCATCCGACACCCCGGCGGCAGCGTGCAGCTGGTTGCGCTGGCGTTCGGCATCTATCTCGTGCTGATGGGCATCCTGCGGCTGTTCTCGGCACCCTATGCCGTGCAGGGCCGCGGCTGGCTCGTGCTGTGGGGTGTCGTCGACTTCGCCGCCGGCGTGCTGATCGTCGCCTGGCCACAGTTTGGCGTGGCGACGCTCGCGGTCGTGCTCGCGATCGTTCTGTTGGCGCGTGGCGTGGTGATGTGCGCGCTGGCCTTCGCGCTGCGCTCTGCGACGCACGAGCTCGAACAAGAGCGAGCGCACCCGACGGGCGGGGCGATCGTCGGCACGAGTTGAGCTCGCGACGCCCGCGCGGACGCAGTCGCGCGGGCGCATCGCCAGAGCGCGGCTATGCCTCGCTCTGGCGTTCGGCCAGATCGGCGCCGGTGGTCGTCGTGATAACGGCCGCCGCGCCACCTCCGAGTGCGCGGCGCACGAGCCGCGGCGCGAGGATGCGAAGCGCCGCGGCTATCCAGTAGGCGCGCGGGACGTAGCGCTCGGGCTTGCGCAGCACGCCAGTCTCGTAGATCGCCTCGGCGGCGGTCTCGGGCGTCGAGACGATCCAACGCGTCAGCGCTCGTTCGGTCAGCTCGGCCTGAGGGAAGCCCTCGGTGGAGATGAAGCCCGGCAGCACGAGCCCGACGTGCACGCCGTATGGGCGCTCCTCGTGGTACAGCGAGTCAGACCACCCGGCGAGCGCGAACTTCGCGGCGCTGTAGGCGCCCGAGCCGGCGCGCGCTACTCGCCCGGCGGTGCTCGCGACGTTGACGATCGCGCTCGGCGAGCTCTCATGCAGCAACGGCAACAGCGCCTCGGTCAGGCGAAGCTGAGCGTCGAAGTCGATCTGCATCGTGCGCCTTACGTTTGCGTACCCGCCATCGGCGAACGTCGCGCGCCACGCCGCACCGGCGTTGTTGACAAGTAGGTCCAGGCGGCCGTAGCGCTCGTGCACACGCTCGGCGATGCGGGCGGGAGCATCCTCGTCGGTGAGGTCGATCGCTAGGTGAGAGGCGCGCGTGCCGAGCGATTTGCACAGCGCCAGCAGCCGCTCCTCACGACGCGCGATCAGCAACAGCGCCGCGTTCGGCAGCCGGGCAAGGCGCCGGGCGCAGGCCTCGCCGATGCCGCTCGAGGCGCCTGTGACCAACACCACATAGGGTCGCTGCGAGTCCACATGGCCGTTGGGGCTCGTCTCGCTCATGCGTCGGCTCCTCTCTTGTTTGCAAGCTGGCGGTGTTCGACCCCGTGCGGGCCGGCAATCAGCACGTCACTCACGAGCTCCGGCGCGAACAGGCCGTGCTCCACGACGCCCGGTTGCAGCGACAGTTGCCGCGCCAGCCGGCGCGGGTCCTCGATCGGGCCGAGGTAGTCGGCGATCAGGTTTCCGTCCGGGCTGGCGGGCGCGCCTGCGCGCAGCTGCGCCTGCCCGATCGCCGTCAGCGTGCGCTGCGCGCCGAAGCGCAGGATCTCGAGCGGCACCGGTGCGTGCAGCGCGGCGACCGTCTTCTCGGCGGAGGCGATCACGACGAAGCGGGCGGCCGCGGCGGCGACGATCTTCTCGCGCGTGTGCGCACCGCCGCCACCCTTTATGAGCCAACCGTCGGCGAGGACTTGATCTGCGCCGTCGATTGCCACGTCGAGCTCGCCGAGCTGGTCGAGCGAGTGCAGCGCGAGGCCGAGCTCGCGGGCGACGCGCTCGGTGGCGGGCGAGGTGGCAACGCAGCGAAGCTCCAAGCCTCGCGCCGCCAGCGCCGGCAGTAGGTGCGCGACGGTCGAGCCGGTGCCCAGTCCGACCCGCTGCCCGTAGCGTACGAGCGCTGCGGCCGCCTCGGCGGCCGCGCGCTTCCGATCCTCGCCGTCGCTCAGCTGTGGGGGCGCCGGCGTGCCAGTCGATCCCATCGTGCCTGCGAGCCTACAGCGCCGAGGCGCTACAGCGAGAGCTCGCGCGCCGGTCTCGGAGTGCCGAGCAGGAAGCCCTGTGCGTGGGTGCAGCCAAGCTCGCGGGCGAGGCTCAGTTGTGCAGCCGTCTCGATGCCGACTGCGACGGTTTGGCGCCCCGACGCGCGCGCCCACGCGACCAGCGCCAGCGCCACCGCTCGTGCACGCGGGTCCCGTGCTCGCTTTGCGATCAACGCGCGATCGAGCTTGACCGCGTCGAACGGCATCTGTCCGATCAGAGCCAGCCGCGTATCCCCGCTGCCGGCACGATCGAGCGCCAGCCGCACGCCCGTGGCGCGCAGTCGCTCGAGCGTCGCCCGGGCGCGCTCGGGGTCGACCAGGATCGACTGTTCGCTCACCTCGACCCACAGTGCGCTCGCCGGCAGGCCGTGCAGCTCGAGCGCCGCGCGCACGCGGGCGGCCAGGTCGACCTCGGCCAGGCCGTGCGAGGAGACGTTGATCGAGACCGCCACGTCGCACCCCTGCTTTCGCCAGGCCGCGAGCTGGGCGCACGCCGCGTCGAGCACCCACTGGCCGATCTGCACGAGCAACCCGCTCTGCTGGGTGTGCGAGAGCAGCGCGCCCGGCGTGACGGAGTCGCCATCGTCAGGGGACCAGCGCAGCAGCGCCTCGCACAGTTTCGTCTCGCAGCGTTCTTCGTCGTCCTGACCGGCGAGCGCAAAGACGGGTTGGTAGGCAAGCGAGAACTCGCAGCGCGGGAGCGCCTGGCGCAGACGCTGCTCGATCTCGCGGTGGTTGGCGGCCTCGCGGCGCAGGCGCTCGTCGAACACTTCCAAGCGGTTGCCGCCGGCGCGCTTTGCCCGATACATGGCCACATCGGCCTCGCGCAGCAACGCCTCGGGATCGGCCTCGGGGTCGTGCGAGCTCGACACCCCAATGCTTGCGGGCATGCAGATCTCTGTGGAGCCCACCACGAACGGCTTCTCCAGGGTGCGCAGCACCCGCTCGGCGACGCTCAGCGCCTCGACGTCGCTGCGCAGCTCCTCGGCGAGGATGACGAACTCGTCGCCGCCGAGGCGAGCGATCGTGTCGCTGTTGCGCATCAGCTCGGCGAGCCTGCTCGCAAGCGTGACGAGCAGGTGGTCTCCGAGCGCGTGGCCGAGACTGTCGTTCACCGCCTTGAAGCGGTCGAGGTCGACGAACAACAGCGCCACGAGGCCGCCGCTGCGAGGCAGTCTGCGCAGTGCGTGGCGCGCCCGGTCCATGAGCAGCAGCCGGTTGGGGAGCTTGGTGAGCGGATCGTGCAGCGCTTGGCGCTCGAGCCAGATGCGCTCGGTGACGTCCTTGGCCGCCGCGTACCAGACGCCACCCTCGCTGCGTGCGCTCCAAAGTAGCCACCGCCACGAGCCGTCACGGTGGCGATAGCGGTTGGTGAAGTTCGAGATCTGTGCGGTCCGGTCCCGGCCGGCTAGCAGCACCGCCGAGGTCTGAGCGACGTCGTCGGGGTGGACCAGCTCGTGCAGTCCCCGCCCGAGCAGCTCCTCTGCTCGCCAGCCGAGCGTCTCAGACCACGCCGGGTTCAGCAGCGTGAAGCGGCCCTCGGGAGTTATCGTCGCAAGCAGGTCGCTGCTGGTCTGAAACAGCCGTACGATCCGCTGGCGATCGATCGCGACCGCCCCCTCGCCCGTCCGCTGACTGTCGATTGCGGGCTGCATCGGCATTGCCCTTCTCGGTTCTGTTGCGAGACGTCCCCGTCGCACAGGTCCGGTTTCGACCACTGTAGCGGTGTCCGCGCATTGCGCTTGTTCCGATGGACGGATCTTCTACGTTCAGCCCGCGCGCGAGCCGGCGATACCGGGAAGTGGCATCTCCGGCTCCGCGCGAGGCGGGGCACCGCTGCGCAGGAACCGCCATACCGACGCGACCATCAGCAGAGTCATGACGACCGCGCTGCACACGCACCACTCGCAGATCGCGTGGATCGAGAACAGCTCCCGGTAGGTGAGATAAGCCGAAAAGCCAAAGCCGCCGAACGTGAGGAGCAGGGTCCCAAAACGCGTTCGCTCGTCTTGGGGTGCGACCAGCATCGCCAAGATCGCCACGTAGCCCAGCAGGCCCATCAGCGCCACCGGGACACCGGCGAGCTCGGAGTAGATCGAGGTCTGGACCTTGGTGCAGCTTTCGCCCGCCGTGCACGCGGGCTTGATTCCGGCGTAGTGGACGTAGGTGACGTAGCTGGCTATGCCGACGCCGATCAACGCCAGCACGATCATTGCGATCCGTAGGCGGTCGCGCTCCATCAACGCCTCAGGATTTCGCGACCTTTTCGATCTGCGCTTCGATCGTGCTCGGGCTGGTCAGGTTGCTGTCTTCGAACTTCTGCAGCGTCCCGCCGGTCTTGCCGATCAGGAAGGAGGGCGTCCCGGTGAAGCCGGCCTGGTTGGCTGCCTGGGCGTCGGCGATCACCTGGTTGGAATAGGCGGGATCGTTTCGCGCCGCGCTCCATTCGGGGAGGTTCAGGCCGGGAATCTGCGCGGCCAAGCCCTGCAGGTAGTTTTCGGTGACGTAGCCGCTGTCCTCTTCGCCCTGCTCGTGGTAGAAGAGCTCGACGTAGTACCACATGCGGTTCTGCTTGCCGGCCGCAAGCGCCGCCACCTGCTGATTCTGGAAGGTTTCTTTTTCGCGCGTGGCCGTCTCCATCGCGCGGTATTCGAGCCGGGCCTTGCCCGTGCGGACGTCTTTCTGGATGACGCTTGGCAGCGCGCTCAGCGTGAACTGCTTGCAGAACGGGCACTCCAGGTCGCCGAAGTACTGGACGGTCACCGGAGCGCTCGGGTTGCCGAGCGCGTTGGAGCTCTGGGGGATCCCCTGCAACATCGCTATCACCGCCGTCGAAGCGGCGGTGGCTGCCGCGCTTTTCGGCGCCGGCGCGTTTTTCGAGCCGCCACTGCCGGTCGCGACCAGGATGATCGCAATCACGACGACAACCGCGAGCGCGACGCCGCCAAGCTGGTAGAGCCGCTTGCGTTGAGTCGCCTGTTCGGCGTGCGCCTGCTCGGCCACCCGGCGCTGCTCGCGCGCCTGCTCGCGGCGCTGCTTGCGCGTCAGGTCAGACTCGGGATCGTTCACGGAGCTCATCGCTGCAACTGTTGCACACTTCGCCTCAAGATTGCTTAAGGATGCAGGTTGGCCGGGATGCCCGCGAACACGGTTGCTGCGCGGCGCCAGATCCAGTCGGGTGGCCTGGTCGGGCGGCCTTCGGATCGGCTGCGTGGCAGAGCCTGACGCGCGCGCGGCGGTTGCGAGCGGTTCGGCTTCGGGGTGGCGTACCGTAGATGGAAACAGGCCCCCGTAGCTCAGCTGGATAGAGCGTCGGACTTCTAATCCGAGGGTCGCAGGTTCGAATCCTGCCGGGGGCATCGAAAAACCCAATAAATACAGCGTTTTTGATCGGGCGTGGCACTATAAAATAGTAACTATGTCCCCAATATGTCCCAAGAGTCTGGTAGACTTCAGACATGGGTCAGCAAACCGAAGCCGCTCCTCGTCCGCCCAGCGGGCACGTCTTCAGGGTTGATCGGGCACGCGGACCCGTCTGGTATGCGAAGTACCGACTGCCCGACGGGCGGCAACTGCAGAAGAAGCTTGGACCGGCATGGTCGGAGAGGGGACGCCCGCCAGCCGGCTACTACACCAAGCGCCTGGCCGAAGACTGGCTGCGGGACGTTCTCGACCAGGCGCGTCGCGGCACGCTGCCCGGGCTCGTCAAGACAGGGGCGACGTTTGCCGACGCCGCAGCGGAGTTCATGCGCTATGCCGAGCACGACAAGGCTCTGAAGCCATCAACCATCTACGGCTATCGCTCGATCCTTGACGCATACCTGTTGCCCGCCTTCGGAGGCAAGCCGCTCGAGCAGATCACGCCCGCAGACGTAGAAGCGTGGCGAGCTGGTCTGGAGAGCGTCAGCCAGGGCCGACGCATCGAGCGGCAGCGAGTCGAGGGCGAACAGCCGGCGCCACCCAGACCATTGGCCAACAGCACTAAGAACCGGATCATGGTGACGCTGCACGGCATCTTCAGGCGTGCCTGCAAGGTCTACGGTCTGCCGCAGAATCCAGCTTCGGGTATCGAGCGTCATCCGTCACGTTTGAGCGGGGAGATTGACGTATTCAGTCCAGAGGAGGTGTGGGCGCTCGTGCGCGCGGCCGGTTCTGAGCAGGATGCGGCGATTTTCTTGACAGCTGCGTTCACGGGCTTGCGTCGTGGCGAGTTGATTGCGTTGCGTTGGCGCGACGTGGACTTCTCTGGGTCTGTGCTGCGTGTGCGCGCGAGCTATGCCGGTGGGGCGCTCACGGCGCCGAAGTCTGGGAAGGTGCGCTCAGTGCCGCTCGCGCCTGAGGTGGCGGGCGCGCTTGCGCGACTGTCTAGACGGAGTGAGCAGACCGGGGAGGACGATCTGGTGTTCCCCGGCGAGTTTGGTGAGTTCTCGGATGGGTCGGCGCTGCGGCGCCGCTACACGGCGGCGCTCGCGCGTGCGGGATTGCGCCAGCTTCGCTTCCACGATCTGCGCCACACCTTTGGCACACGGATGATTGCCAAGGCCGACATTTGGCGTGTGCAGGAGTGGATGGGGCACGCCGATGTGCAAACGACGATGCGCTACCTGCACTACGCGCCGCGCGAGGAGGACGCGCGGCTCGTCGCCGAGGCCTTTCGGTAGAGGATGCCTCGGGCGTGGGCTTGCCCCAGGGCGCATGAAAGGCTTCGAGGGGTTCCGGGACTCTCCGGAGGCGCCGTTCTATCGCGCGGGAGCGATGTCCGCGGAGGCGACTTGGACGGAGGTGGCCCGTCGCCTGGCGCGCATCCTGCACTCAGCTGCGGCGGAGGCTCAACGCCGTCCAGGCGGGCTCGTCGCCGAGCGCGTTTGCGCTTGGCACCGAGCGATCTTCCTGACCATGTTCGAGCGAGATGCCGGCAGAGTGCGCGCGGACGATGAGCCGGTTGAGTTCGGCGTGCCCGTGCGGATAGGCGAGGAGCTGCGCGAAGTGCCAATTCGCGGCACGCTCGGACGCGTGGCGATCATGCACGAGCTGCGTCTCGCGTGTGAGGTATTCAACGCGAGCGTGGCCGCTTTGCGCGACTGCGAGCGGAGCGTCGAGACAGCCGATGGTGTCGAGCCGGCGGCGGCGCTATACAGCTCCATTCTCAGGACCCATCCGTTCGTCGACGGCAACCTTCGCGCTGCATATGTGGCGCTGACGGTCGGACTTGCTTCGGTTGGACTGCCGGCGATCGACTTTCGTCCAGTGCTCGACCGACACGATGAGTGCCTGGGGTGGGCGATGCGAAACGATGCCCACCAAACGATTGACCCGCTCGTGCAGCTGATCGTCGAGTTGATGTTATGAACGGTGCCGCAGACCGTGGCGAGCGCTACCATCGAGACGTGAAGAAGATCCACTATCGCGACCTGGATCTGCCAGAGGGTCTGTGCGTAGCCGATGGCAAAGGTATCCGGCCGTGGGACGAGAACACGGCAACAGAGCTCGCCCTCAGCGGCATGTTGCTCTCCCAGGGCGCCAAGCGCGCAAAAGCGATGCTCGACGCCGCAGAGACGCACGAGATCGCCGTCGCGCACAAGTAGCGGCGCCGGACGTAGCGCAAGGACCGATGTCTCGGGGCGGTGGCGCCTACGCGGCTTGGCGTCGATGCTCAGCAACGACATAGCTGCGCTTGACGGGTCCCTGTAGGTGGTCCAGGCGTGACGATCCTGGGCGCGAAGCGCCTGATCGAACGAGACGGGGAGTTGACGATCACGGTTCCCGAGGTCATGCACGTCGGCTCCGATGCCGTCGCGCCGGTGCTCATCGCCGCATAATGCCCCCGCTCAGCCGCCCCACTCGCTAGGACTCGGCGAGTCGGGGTTGAATCGGCCGATGCGGCCAAGGGCGTGCTCGACGACGCGCGCGAGCTGGTGCAGAGCGTTGTGGACTGAGATCTCCTCGCGCGGATCTTCGGCGGCGGCGTCGATGTTGATCCGCCATGGTGCCAGCGCCGGCAGCCACTCGAGCAGCCGCCGATCTCGCCACCAATGTGCTGGCAGGTCTCCAAGCATGGTCGGGTAGCGGCGGCACGTCGCGATGATCGCGCCCACATCTCGGCCAGCCACGCCGGCTCTTGCTGCTCGTCCATCGGTGGAAGCCAAGGCGGAGGGGCGCCTCGATCTCGGTCTTGGCCCGGCCGGCGGCTCGTGCTGAGGGGCTGTGGGAGTGACGTGGACGCCGTCCGGGACGCGACCACCCGCCAAGTCGCTCAGCACGAACCTGGCGGCTACTCGTGAAAGCGGCTCGCCCGTGCTCGTCGAGATCACGCAACGCTCACCAGATCAACGATATGCACCGATACAGTCCAGGCGGCGAAAGCAGCCAGCCGAGACGTTTCATAGCGGCTCCGCGAGCGAGGCTCTAGGAAGCGCGGACCTACTGGCGCGCCCGTGCGTACAGCTGGTTCATCAGCGCCTGCACCGTCGGAGAGGTCGCCCCGTAGGCCGGACAGCAGGTCGCCCTGCCCGGTGGCGTCATCCCGATCTCCAGGTGCGGGCCGGATGAGAGGCCGACCCTGCCGCAGCCGACCTCGGCGATCGGCTGGCCGGCGACCACGTGCGTGCCGACGGGGACGAGCGCCGGCGCGGCGTGGCCGTAGTACACGTACCAGTGCGCGTAGGGGCCTGCGTCGACGCGCTCGATCGGGGCGTAGGGGCCGAAGCCCGAGATGCCCTCCTGCACGATCGTGCCGGCGGTGATCGCGACCTCGATCGCGCGGGGGCCGCACGCGGCGCCGACCGTGGACATGTCCACGCCCTGATCGGGGCTCCAGGTTTCGGGCCCGAACACGACCGACAGCGGCTGGATCGGGAAGGCGTAGCTGCCTTCGGCTGCGTAGGTGTAGGTCGGGCCGGCTTCGAAGGACTGCGCGCTTTCGCCGCTCGGCGGGGTGATCCCTTCGCGGCGCATCTGCTGGATCTCGGCCTTGACCTTCGCATCGGAGAGCGCGCCCGCCGCCGCGGCGCCCCGGTGAGCGGATGCCGCCGGCAGGCGGTCGGGGTGACCACCCTGCTTGCCGCTGACCTCGCTTGCGTCCGCCTCCTGCGAGGTCGGTCGGACCAGATGGCTGGAACCGTGTTCGCTCGCGCTCTGCGCGGAGGCGACGTAGCCGCCCGCGCCGGCGGTCGCACCGGATGCCTTTCTGCTCGCAGTTCTGCTGGCCGGATCGCCCGAGCCGCACGAGCACAGCAACGCACCGGCAAGCGTCGCGGCGAACGCTACGAGCGCCACCGGTACGAAGCGAGGATGGCGAGCTGTCCGGCGCGATCTCATGTGACGCTGACGATAGCCTTTGCCGTTGTCGTGACATCCGTCTACGCCGAGCTCGGTCTGGTCGCACTGGCGGCGATGCTCTTGCCCACGACGCTGTCCTTCTCAGTGTTCGCGCCGGTGCTCGGCGAGCGCCCGCTGAGGACCGGCTGCTGGCTCTACCTCTGGGCGTTCGCGGCCACGCTGGCGGTGGGGGTCGCCGGCGCGCTGGTGCTCGGCGACGTCGCGGCTGCGTGGCTGGCGTTCGCGGTGATCGCGCTGCTGCCGCTGCTGGTCGCGCTGATCTTGCTGCTCCTCGCCCGCGAGCCGACCGTGCGACTGCTTGCAACGGTCCGCCACTGGCTCGAGCGCCATGCGCGCACCCTTGCCTTTGCGATCGTGCTGCTGCTGGCCGCCGTCCTGCTGCGCAACGGGATCGCGGGATTGGACGGTTGAGACAGGTTCTGAGCGCGGGGAGGAGATAGGGTCTAGGCGGTGCCGAGCCGCGTCTTGATCCTCAGCTGGGAGTACCCGCCGGTGATCGAGGGGGGGCTTGCTCGGCACGTTCGCAAGCTCGCCGAGGAGCTGGTCGCGCAGGGAACGCAGGTCGAGGTGCTCACCCGCGGGCGCGCGCCAAGCAGCGGCAGTGAAGACCAGGGCGGAGTTTGCGTCCACCGCATCCCCGAGCCCTCCTTTCCGCGCGACCTCGATCGCTTCCTCGGCTGGGTCGAGCAGATGAACGAGGACATGCTCGCGGCCGGTCGCGCGCTTGCGGATGAGCGCGGCTACGAGCTGGTGCACGGGCACGATTGGCTCGTGGCAAACGCCGCGGCGACGCTTGCCGACGAGCTCGAGATTCCCTATGTCACGACGATCCACGCCACCGAGCACGGTCGCCACCAGGGGTGGGTCGACAAACCGCCGCAGTCCTCGATCCACGCCACCGAGCGCTGGATGGCGCGGCGGGCCGACTCGGTGATCACCTGCTCGCACTACATGCGCGGGCACGTGGCTGACATCTTCGACATCGACGAGGGGCGGATCACCGTGATCCCGAACGGAATCGATCCCGCCGACCTGCGGCCCGTGGACGATCTGCGCTCGTTGCGCGCGCAGTTCGCCGCGCCCGAGGAGAAGCTCGTGCTACTGGTCGGACGGCTGGTCTACGAGAAGGGGTTCCAGCTCGCGCTCGACGCGCTGCCGGGGGTGATCGAGAGCGTGCAGGGGGTGCGCTTCCTGGTCGCCGGCTCGGGCACCCACGAGGCCGAACTGAAGGCCCAGGCGCAGCGGCTCGGGCTTTCCGAGCGCGGCGTGTTCCTCGGCTGGATCGGCGACGACGCGCTGCATTCGCTGTACCGGATCGCCGACCTTTGCGTGGTGCCCTCGCTGTACGAGCCGTTCGGGCTGGTCGCGCTGGAGGCGATGGCCTCCGGGTGTCCCTGCATCGTCGCCGACACCGGTGGGCTGCGCGAGGTGGTGCCCGCCGGCGAGCGCGTGGGGCTTCGCTTCAACGGCGGCGACGCCGAGCACCTCGGGGTGATGATCGAACGGCTGCTGGTCGACGACGCGCTGCGCGAACGGCTGGTCGCCGAGGCCTCCGAGCACGTGCTGTCCTTCGACTGGAGCGACGTGGCGCGGCGCACCGCGGTCGTCTACGCCGACCTGGCGGGCAGGCGCGCCCAGCAGCGCGCCTGACTCGCGCGCGTCTTTTCGGATGGGGCCGGCCTGCCGGCCGGCCTGCGCTGGCCGCCCGTGGCGTGCCGGGTGCTCTCCTCTAGGTCGCCTCGCCGGCGGCGTTGTGCAATCTTGCACCGACGGCAACGCTAACGACGAGGGCGAGGGCTTGGAGATGCTCGTAGGGCTGATGCAGGACGACTTCCAGCTGACGCTGCAGCACCCCCTGCGGCGGATGCGCTCGGTGCACCCGCGCGGCGAGGTGATCACGCTGACCGACGATGGCGTCGTGCGCGCCAGCTACGGCGAGGTGGCAGAGCGCGTGGATCGGCTTGCGCGTGCGCTGACCGGCGAGCTAGGGATCGAGCCGGGCGATCGCGTCGGCACCTTTGCCTGGAACAACCGGGCGCACTTCGAGCTGTACATGGCGGTGCCTTGCATCGGCAGCGTGCTGCACACGCTGAACGTCAGGCTGTTCGCCGAGCAGCTCACCTACATCGTCAACCACGCCAAAGATCAGGTGATCTTCGTCGACGCCTCGCTGGTGCCGCTGCTCGCGCCGCTGGCGGAGACCTTCGGGGGGGTGCGCCGCTACATCGTGATGGGCGAGCCTGCCGCTGGGAGCGAGCTTGACCTGTCCGCGTTGCCGAACGCCGTCCGCTACGAGGACCTGCTCGACGCAGCCGGTGAAGGCTCCTACGACTACCCAGAGATCGACGAGCGTCAGGCCGCAGCGCTCTGCTACACGAGCGGGACGACCGGCAACCCGAAGGGGGTGCTGTACTCGCACCGCTCGATCGCGCTGCACTCGACCGCCTCTCTGATGACGGACGCGCTGGCGCTCTCGCGCACCGACAAGTCGCTTGTCGTCGTGCCGATGTTCCACGTCAACGCGTGGGGGATACCCCACGCCTCGGCGCTTGCGGGCGCCGACCTGCTGCTGCCCGACCGGTTTCTGCAGGCTGAGCCGCTTGCCAAGCTGATCGAGGCCGAGCGGCCCTCGATCGTGGCCTGCGTGCCGACGATCTTCTCAGAGCTCCTGCGCCACGCCGACGACCACGGCTCGGACCTCTCCTCGATCCGCAACGCGGCCTGCGGCGGCTCGGCGGTCCCGCGTCAGCTGATGCGCGACTACGAGGAGCGCCACGGCGTGAACGTGTTCCAGGCGTGGGGGATGACCGAGACCTCGCCAGTCGCAAGCTACTCGCGCCCGGCCGAGACGGGGACCCACGACGACGCCTACTGGGACGCGCGCGCCAAGCAGGGCAAGCCGTTGCCGTGGGTCGAGGCTCGGCTCGTGGACGACGCGGGCAACGAGGTCGCCTGGGACGGCGAGTCCACCGGCGAGCTCGAGGTCCGCGGGCCCTGGATCGTCGGCGGCTATTACTCGGACGAGTCTGGCCAGGACCGCTTCGACGACGGCTGGCTTCGCACCGGCGACATCGCGGCGATCGACGAGGACGCCTTCATCCAGATCACCGACCGCTCAAAGGACGTGATCAAGTCAGGCGGCGAGTGGATCAGCTCGGTCGAGCTCGAGAACGAGGTGATGAGCCACCCGGACGTGATCGAGGCCGCGGTGATCGCAAAGCCCGACGAGAAGTGGGCGGAGCGACCGCTTTGCTGCGTGGTCTTGCGCGACGGGGCGACCCTGAGCGCCGATCAGCTGGTCGAGCACCTGCGCCCGCGCGTCGCGCGCTGGTGGCTGCCCGACGAGTTCGCTTTCGTCGCCGAGGTGCCCAAGACGAGCGTCGGCAAGTTCGACAAGAAGGTGCTGCGCGCGCACCTGCGCGAGGGAAGCCTGGAGGGCCGGGTGAAGGTGGCTCCGTGAGCGAGCGGCGCTCGCTCGGCTCGCTGGCGGCCGCGGCGATCTTCCTCGCCGCGCTCGGTCCCGCCGCCGGCGCGCTCGCCAATGGCGAACGGGGCGGACGGACCGCCACGAGCGGGCCGACGACAGGCGGCGGCGCAAAGCCGCCGCCCCATCCCAAGGACACGGCGACGCAGCCACCCCTGCGCTATCGGCCGGTCGGATGCGTGGCGAGCGGGCCCGCCGTCGACTACCGCCACGGTCCGCGCCGGCGCTGGGTCGCGCTCACCTTCGACGACGGGCCCTCGCCGTACACGCGGCGCTTCGTGCAGATGCTACGGGCGCAGAAGGCGGTTGCGACCTTCTTCACGATCGGCAGACAGGTCGAATCGGGCTACAAGGGCGTGCTGCGCGAAGAGCTGCGCGACGGCGACGCGCTCGGCGATCACACCTGGACACACCCGAACCTGCCAGGGCTCAGCGCAGGCGCGGTTCGCTCGCAGCTGGCCTTGACCAGAAGCCGGATAGGCGCTGTCTCTGGGTATTTGCCGTGCGTGTTTCGCCCGCCCTACGGCACCTACGACTCGACCGTGCTGGCCGTGGCGCGCTCGCTGGGGCTCGACACGGTGACCTGGGAGGTCGATCCTTCCGACTACGCGCTGCCGGGCTCGGCGGCGATCGTGCAGCGCGTGCTGGCACAGGTGCAGCCGGGCTCGGTGGTCCTCTCCCACGACGGGGGCGGACCGCGACTACAGACGCTCGCCGCCTACCCGCCGATCATCGCGGCGCTGCGCGCCCGCGGCTACCGATTCGTGACGGTACCGCAGCTGCTCGGGCTGCGCGGGATCTATCGCGAGTGTCGGCGCGACTGCGAAGAAGCGGCGATCGAAGGCCGCCCGCCGCCAGGGTCGATCGTGCGCCCCGGTTGAGCTTGACCGGAGCGGCGGCAGGGCGCGGGCGGATCAGCTGACGATCACGAGATCGCCGATCGACAGCCTCTCGAACACTCGCTGGGCCGTTTCGATCGGCAGCTCCACGCAGCCGTTGGATTGCGGCGTGCCGTAGGAGGGCCGGGGGAAGCCGTGGACGGCGTCGCCGCCGTTGAAGTAGTTGACCAACGGCACGCCGGGGTCGACGTATTTGCTGCCATCGGGGTTGGTGCCGCTCATCGTGGTCGATGTGTAGCGAGCGTAGATCGGAAAGGTCCCCTGTTCGGTCGTCGCGCCGGAGACGCCGGTGTTGGCCGGAGTGCTGAGTACCACGTGGCTGCCCTCGTGGACCTCGAGCGTCTCGGGGATCGACTCGCTGACTGTGACGAACGTGTACGGGCGGGGGTCGCGGCTGCCGTGCGTCTCGGTGGCCAGCAGCGAGGCCCAGGTGGCGCGGTCGGCCACACCGGTGACCGGCAGGTTGCGGGTCTGCTGGAACACCATCAGCGCGCCGCGCGTGGTCGGGTCGAAGTGGTCGTACCAGAGGCCGGGAGCGCGGGCGACGTCCGGCTGGAGCGGTCCCCTAGGGGGAACGAAGGCGTAGTGGGCGGCCTTGGCGCGCGGCTCGGGGGCGTGGCCGCTGTTGACGCCGAAGCTCGCGTGCACCGTGTAGGGCAGGTAGCCGAGGCGCCCGAGCGCCTGCTGCAGTGCGAGCACGCCCGGGCAAGCGACGCGCAGGTGCACGGTGCGGGCCCTGCCGAGCGGGCGCTCGCCGCTCGCGTCGGTTCCAGCCCAGATCGCGAGAGCGTAGGAGGAGCACGGTTGCAGCGTCGAGGCTGGAGTGAAGACCATGTAGGTCCCCGACGCCTTCCATTTGCCCGCGACGCTCGGTCGCAGGGTGGGCATCGGCGAGTTAAAGGCCGGGGGGGCCGAGAGGCGCACGCGCAGTGGGAGGGTGCCGTCGGTGACGAGCGCGTGTGGCAGCTGCGTGACCTGGGTGCGCGGGGAGGGCTTTTGCGGCGCGGCGGGGACGGTAGGAGGCGTCGGGGTGGTCGCCGGCGTCGGGGTTGAGCTCGCCGGCGCCGATTCGCCGCTCGTGCCTGTCGGAGTGGAGGCGGCAGCGACGCCGGTCCAGCCGGCACCGAGCGCGATCACTGCGCCAAAGGCCGCCAACGGCGCGAGACGGCTGCGTCTACCCTGGCTCACCGCTGTGAAGGGTAGCCGTGAGCTCGGCGGGCGGTGCCGGTCGGTCGAGTTTCGCGAGTACGATCTGCTCGTGCAGCACGTCTTTGAGAATCTCCCCGGACACGAGCTGGTCAAGCGGGGTCTTGACGACCTCGCCGACGGGCGCGAAACCGCGGAGGCACTATTGGTGGCGATGGCGGCCCCACGGCTTCGGAGGATCGGCTTCGACGTGCCTGAGAGCAACCTGAAGCGGCCCTCTCATCGCCTGTACGAACTGCTCAGCGACGCCTACGCGGACGGTTACAGCCGCTACAACGCACTGACCGCGCGCATGGTCAGCTTCGCAAGGGCTGCCGAGCATGCGGCCCAGAGTTGACGAGGGGCGTTTGCGCGAGTTCGCTCGCGCACTCGGACTCGCTGCACGTCACCCCACCCGGCTTTACCTGACCGGCGGCGCCAGCGCCGTGCTCGAGGGTTGGCGAGCGTCCACAGTCGACGTCGACGTGCGTTTCGAGCCCGACGACGATCTGTTGCGCGCGTTGCCGGCGTTGAAGGAGCGCCTGGGAATCAACGTCGAGCTCGCCTCGCCCCCCGACTTCGTGCCCGAGCTGCCGGGCTGGCGCGAGCGAAGCAAGCTGCTGTTCAGCGAGGGGAACGTCTCGGTGCACCACTTCGACTTCTACTCGCAGGCCCTGTCGAAGATCGAGCGGAGCTTCGACCAGGACCTGGAGGACGTCGGGGCGATGATCTCCCTTGGGTTGGTCGAGCCCGAGCGGCTTGGGGCTCTATACGACCAGATCGAGTCCGAGCTGTACCGCTATCCGGCGATCGATCCCGCCGTGTTGCGCGAGAAGGTCGAAGCGATCGTCGGTTGAGGGGCGGCTTCGGCCATGCGGATGAGAGGACTCGAACCTCCACCTGGTCACCCAGACACGGACCTGAACCGTGCGCGTCTACCAATTCCGCCACATCCGCGTGTCGGAGCAGCGACGATATCGCACGGGCCGGTCTGGGGCGCGAACGCTCTCGTTGGTGCTCCGGCGCCGAGCTTTGCTAGCCTCGACGGCGACTTCCCAGGCCGCCATCGTCTAGGGGACTAGGACGCCGCCCTCTCACGGCGGAAACCGGGGTTCGAATCCCCGTGGCGGTACTTCGGGAGCCCGCTCGTGGAGCGGGTTTTCGCGTTTTTCGGTGGCGTTGGTGACAGTTTTGGTGACAGTCGGACCCTGACGCGGTCCGTCGTGAACGAGTGGAGCTACTGCTGTAGAGCTTCATCGCCCACGCGGGCGTCGGTAGATCGTGAGTGCCGCTCCCACGCGAACGCGGCAGCGCGGCGCTTGGG